>CAYZNJ010000057.1:0-1878 GCA_964479745.1 uncultured Candidatus Saccharibacteria bacterium | reverse complement strand
CTTTGTGAGATGTGGATTCTGTTCAGCTTAAGAAAGCTGTCCAGACCACGCCATCGGACTTACAGCTTATCCGCCTAAGAAGGCGAATGGGCTGTAAGATCCGATGGCTAAGCAATCCACAACTCACAGAGCCTCCAAAAGCAATAATCACCGGACTACTCGTGTTGTCACGGAACCTTTTGACTTTTTAGGTCTATTTTGTTAATATTACAGCCATGTTTGCGATTATAAAAACAGGCGGGAAACAATACAAAGTCGCTGAAAGCGATAAGGTTTTGATTGAGAAACTTGATTTGGAAGCGGGTAAAGAGTTTGATTTTGACGAAGTTTTATTGGTTACTAATGGCAAAGCTGAAAATGCAAAGATTGGCCAACCCTTTGTAGAAGGTGCCAAGGTGCATGCTAAAGTTTTGGAACAAGGGCGGGCCGACAAAAAAATTGTTTTTAAATACCACTCAAAAACTCGTTACAAAAAGAAAAAAGGCCACCGCCAGCCTTTTACTAAAGTAGAAATTTTAAAAATCTCCGCTTAGCGGAGATTTTTATTATAATTTTTTTCTTGGTTATAATTTGATTTTTTAACAAACTCAATTAAGACTTATGATTTCTTCAACAACTTTGCTTGAGTTAAAAACATGGTTGTCGTTTTTTCCCATTTCAACTTTGTTTCCTATCGCATAAGCAATGTTTGGAGTAAGCGGGGAAATATACAACAGAGTTTCATCGGTCGGCAACTCTTTTATTTTCACGCTTTTAACTCCCAAATCTTCTATTTTGTTTTTAAGCAAGTCCCAAGCAGCAGTTAGTCTCTTTCGCCCATATGGCCCGTCAGTTTCATTTGGTTTATTGGCTATTATTGTCACTGAAACGTTTTCTCTGGGTATTTCTTTTGGTAGCTCGTCAAAAATTTTTTTGACGGCATTTTCTACTAACTCTGAAGGATTATTGTAGCGATAGTAGTAGTAACCAAGATTGCTTGAAGGAGTCATATGGACCAAATAATTAAATTCCGGTCCCCGTATTAAAAGAGCAACGCAAGCGGAAAGCCGTTCTGTCAAAAGTTCTCTTTCTTTAGACACAATAGCCCCGGTGTCTGTCCTTACTACCATTGGGTCTTTATTACTGGATTCTCTTGCATCTTTTATTTCCCCAGAATTACCGGATGTTTCATGTTTTCCAAGTACTTTGGCAATATTTCCGTACCCTTCTCTGATTTTCTCTAGGCGTTTTTGGATTAAAAAGTTTTTATTCTCTTCGGCCGGTTTCAAGATATCTTTTTCTATTTTCTCTTTCATAATTTTATCTTCTATTTTTAAACGCATTTTGTAGGGTGATTGAGTCTACATATTCCAAGTAGGAACCGCTGGAGAGGCCTTTGGCCAGGCGGGTTGTTTTTATATTCATTGGGCGGATTAATTCTTGGATATACATTGCCGTAGTTTCGCCGTAAGTGTTGGGGTTGGTAGCTAGAATTATTTCTAACTCTTGCGCATGGCCGACTTGCGGTGAGCTTGTTGAACCGTTGGTGTTTTGCTTTTGAAAATTTTCAATTCTTGCCACCAGTTCTTTTATTTTTAAACTTCCGGGCAGGGATCCTTCAACTGGATTTACCGCTCCGCCTAGCACATGATAAAGGCCTCGATACAAACCAGTTTTTTCTATGGAGTTTAAGTCAATTATTCTTTCAACGACGCAAATTTTTGCCGGATCGCGATGGGGATTGGTGCAGATTTGGCATCTATTCTCTTCGCTAAAATTGAAACAGTCCTGGCAAAAGTTTATGCCTTCGGCCAGTTCCGAAACAACTTGAGAAAAACTGGCAATTTCTTCTTTGGGCCAGTTCAAAACCGCCATAACAATTCTGGCCGCCTGCCTCGG
>CAYZNJ010000056.1:0-2321 GCA_964479745.1 uncultured Candidatus Saccharibacteria bacterium | reverse complement strand
TGAAAAAAAAGGCAGAAGTTTGGCGACTTTGGCTCTTAGATTCTGCCTTGTTCCAGATGCAGTTTCCTGCGTCATACCGGGTATCCAAACTCCTGCCGAAGTCTTGGAAAATGCCGCCGCTTCCCAATGGCCCGATTTGACCACGGAAGAGATAGGAGTAATTCGAGAGATTTACCGCAACAATACTTTTTATATCACAGCGACTTAGCGGTCGCTTTTGTTTTTATTGAAAGAAAATTAACAAAGTAATTGCCAACTTAGCAAATATAGGATACCATTGGCAAAATTGGACTTTGAAAATTCGGAGGTTAACATGGTTGACACGACAGTCTTAAAAAACATATCCAAACAGGCTAGGTTGCTGCTTTTAGATATGATTTACCGCACAAAAACCAGCCATATCGGAACCGCTCTTTCCTGCGTTGACATTCTAACTTGTCTTTATTTTGGTGGTGTAATGAATATAAAACCAGAGTCTCCTTCTTGGCCGGAAAGGGATAGATTTATTTTAAGCAAAGGCCATGGCTGTTCTGCTTTTTACGCTGTTTTGGCATTAAAGGGTTACTTTCCCTTAGAAACACTTGGACAATTTCTCCAAGATGGTTCGGATATTTCTTGTCATGTTACCTTGGGAGTTCTACCCGGTATTGAAGCTACCGGCGGATCTGGCGGCCATGGTTTGAGCATAGGCGCTGGAATGGCTTTAGCGGCAAAATTAGACAACAGAAACTCCCAGATATTCGTGCTAACCGGAGATGCGGAATGCCAAGAAGGTTCAAACTGGGAAGCGGCGATGTTTGCCGGACAACACAAACTAAACAACCTGACTCTTATTGTAGACAACAATCGGTTGCAGATTCTTGCCAAAACCAAAGATGTAGTTGATCCGGAGCCGTTGTCAGACAAACTTAGCGCTTTCAACTGGCAAACAATCAGTGCAGACGGCCACAATTTTGACGAACTCCTGCAGGCTTTCCGTCAAAAAACATCTAAACCTAAAGCTATCATTGCAAATACCATAAAAGGCAGGGGGGTTTCTTTCATGGAAAACAATCACAAATGGCATAGCTTGTGCCCCAATGAAAAAGAATACAAACAAGCCAAAGAGGAGATAGAAAATGCGAGCTGAAGCAACTAAAGTTATTTATGAAGCCGCTTTAAAAGACAGACGCATCATTTTTATGGCCGGCGATCTGGGCCATTCCTCTGCGGAAAAGTACCGAGAAAACATTCCTGACCAATATATCAACACGGGCTTGGCGGAACAAAATATGATCGGGGTAGCCGCCGGGTTAGCTTTATCCGGAAAAAAAGTTTTTACTTTTTCTATCACCCCTTTTGCTCTAATAAGGTGTCTTGAGCAAATCAGAGTGGATGTATGCTATCAAAATCTGGATGTTACAATCATTGAAATAGGCGCCGGATTTGCTTACAATACATCTGGCTGCACGCACCACGGAACTGAAGACATTGCCGTTGTGAGAGCTTTGCCCAACATGAAAATATACTCCCCCTGCCACCCTCTGGAAGCCCGGTTTATGGCGAAAAAGGTGCTAAAGGCAGGCGGACCGGCTTATCTTAGGCTTGGCAAAGGAAAAGAAACTCCAATTCCCGAGTTGGCGGAAGAAACATTAGAAGATGTTGAATCCGGCAAAGGGGTAGTTGTCATTCCCGGAACCGACATAACTATTTTTGCCACCGGCCATATCATCACCGAAGCTATTTCCGCCGCTCAAAAGCTAAAGGAACATAGCTGGAGTACAGAAGTGATAAACATCCACACCATAAAACCGTTAGACAAAGAGATTGTGTTAGACAGAGCAAAAAACAGAAAAGCTGTTTTTTCTCTTGAAGAACACTCCGTTTATGGCGGCTTAGGAAGTGGAATCGCTGAAGTTATCAGTGAAGCAAGCCTCAAGGCAAAACCCCCCGTCTTTAAAAGATTTGGCATCAAAGACAGATTCACTTCCATGGTAGGTTCAATGGAAGTACTCCGAAAGAACAATGACATTGACAGCGACAGCATTGTCACAAAAATAGTAAACCTAATGATTTACTAGCAGCTTTTCCAGCTGCTTTTTTATTTAGCTGTTACTTTACTTTCTAGAAATTTTTTCACCACATCAAAATCATCAAAATACCTTGATTCCGGCTTGTCAACATAATTGGGAGGGTTAAATTTATAATAAATACTTTTCAAAAATGGGGCCTTTGAACCAATGTGTTTTAGTTCTTTAAGCAACCTTTGTCTTAGCGGCGTGGACTTTTTACGACTGATCAGAGAATAATCGGCCTCCGAAAGAAATAACCTTTTGGGATAA
>CAYZNJ010000055.1:0-2533 GCA_964479745.1 uncultured Candidatus Saccharibacteria bacterium | reverse complement strand
CGACTTTTTTTTCTATTTTAACATTTAATTTCTCGGCTTTGTTCCAAAATTCATCCTCGCTGTTTGTTTCGTAGTCAAGATCGCAATATTTTTTAAGCAAGTCATTAAACTTGGCTCTTTTAAACGGCCGGGTAAAATCAATTTCTTTGTCTTCATATTTTATTTTCGCCTGGCCGAAAACTTGGACCAATAAATTTTCAAAAACTTCTTCGGTAAAATTCATCAGCCACTCCAAATCTTTGTAAGCGGCATAAAATTCCAATACAGAAAATTCGGGATTATGGTCACGATCCATGCCTTCGTTGCGGAAGTTAGTCGTAAATTCAAAAACTTTTTCAAAACCGCCGACTAAAAGCCGTTTGAGATAAAGTTCCGGCGCAATCCGCAAAAACAAATCTATATTCAAGTCATTCATATGAGTCTTAAACGGCCGAGCCGAAGCCCCGCCGTAAAGAGGCTGGAGCGTGGGAGTTACCACTTCCATGAATTCATTTTTCAGCATAAACTCGCGCAAAGTCTGGATTATTTTGCTCCGCGTTTCAAACTTTTCTTTGACTTCCGGATTAAAAATCAAGTCCAAATATCTTTTGCGGAGACGTTCTTCAACATCCTGCAAACCATGCCATTTTTCCGGCAAAGGCAAAAGAGACTTCGTAAGTATCCGGTACTTTTCAACTTCCAAAGTTTTTTCTTCTTTTTTTGTTTTAAACAAAAAACCGGAGACCTCAATAAAATCTCCGATGTCAACGGTTTTAGAAAACAGGTCGTATTGCTCGTCTCCGACTACATCTTTTTTAAAATAAACCTGAATTTGGCCGCTACCGTCTTGCAAGTCCAAAAACACAGAAGCTCCGTGTTCGCGTTTTGCCATAACCCGGCCAGCCAAAACTAATTTATCTTTACTTTCAGAAAGTTTTTCAAAATTATCTATAGCTTGGCTGATTTCATGAGTACGCCAAGACTTGGCCGGATAAGGATCGACGCCGGCTTTCTTAAGCAATTCCAATTTTTCCAGCCTAGCCTGTTTTATATCTTCCAAAGACATAAGGAAATAATAACAAAAGTAAAGTAAAAAAACAAAAAGCCTTAGCAGTTGCCAAGGCCAAAAGGCGGATTTTACGGATTGATTATAATTTTCTGGCTGTTTGAGCTTTTAAGATTTTCGATCGTTACTTCGGTTGGAAATTTAAAAACAAAGGTTGCCTCTTCAATAAATATCACGTTAGAGTCCCTGTCATAATTGCTAGATGTATAAGCGTTTTTGACCTGAAGCTTGCCGGCTTCTTGGTCATACTTAACATCTTCCGCATACATAACAATAACCGGATCCGTAGTTTCTGAGACTGAAACTGTTACCACAATTTTAAAATTCTTATTTACGGTTGCTGCTCTGGTTTCACGCCAGCTTACCCTGCCGCAACCCAGTAAAACAAAAGACAAACAAGCCAAAACTAAAAATATTGACTTTTTAAACACTTTCTTCTCCTTTTCAAAGATCCCAAAACCCCAAACAACTTTTTTCATAGTAACATTGACTGATACACAAAGTCAAGGTTAAGTTAAAACAAAAAGCGGAGTTTTAAACTCCGCCATCAATACTAGTCAACAAATTCTATTTCTGTACCGCAGATCCTTTTTCCTAGAGCGGTAAGCCAGCGTCTTAGCGGCCATTTGTATTTTACAACCCCTACGATGACAAACGCTACAGCAAAAAAGTAAAGGCTAAGAAACAGAAGTTGAACAGACAAACTAACTGAAGCCAAGTTTGGATCTGTGGTTTGTTCAGTCATATAAGGAGGCGCAGTTGCCATTAGAATAAGCATCGCCGCCGCCAGACCAAATACCGGCAACAAAGAAGCTATAACAGCTAGCTTTTTTGGTAGATATCTTGCTAAGAAAAATTCCAATTTTGTTGCGAGTTTGACTACCAAATTAGCTACTCTTAAGAAAAAACCAAAGGCAATAGTCCCTCTATAACTACATGCTGGCATTTTGCCTGGCAGTTCAGCGGTAATCTTTTTTTCAAATGACTTCTTAAGTTCAAGAGACTCAACTAATTGTTTGGGTAAAGCTGTTGCGAAAACAGACTCTAAAGTCATTAAAAACTTCCTAAACTGTGGGTACGTTGATTGGAAAAGATCGTAATGCCAAGAACTTCTTGAAACAGTCTTAGTTGCCATCGCAAACCTCCTTTGAAAGCTAAAAATATGATAACACGAATCCAAAAGTACTGCAAGTGGGTGCCCAAAAAAACAAAACCCTCAAAGAGGGTATGATGTTCTATTTACATTGTTCTGAGCAATAATTAAAAAATTTATCGCTGCGTATCACTTCAACCGGATTAAATCCATGTCCCAACATCTTCTCAAGTTCACGCAAAGAACTAGTAAAAGATATTGTGGCTGAATCATTTTCTGCTATGGTTAGGAACAATAAAACCCAGCCAACAATCGGTATAGAAAAGCCTAACATTTTTAGACAGACAGAAGTTTTTCTTGCTCGCTTGCGAACCAAGAGAAACAAAGCTTCAATC
>CAYZNJ010000054.1:0-2641 GCA_964479745.1 uncultured Candidatus Saccharibacteria bacterium | reverse complement strand
AATATTCCTTTTTTGATGCTTCTACTCATAATTTACAAACCTATTTCTTTCTTCTTCTTACAATAAACTTCCAACTTCTTTTTTTCTTGTTCCTGGTTTTCACGCCGCGCGCCTTCTTGCCCCACGGCGTCTTGGGTCCGGTCAAACCGATCGGCTGTTTGCCTTCGCCGCCGCCATGCGGATGGTCAACCGGATTCATAACTGATCCGCGGACCGAAGGTCTGATGCCCAGATGGCGTGAGCGTCCAGCTTTGCCTATTACTATTGAGCTGTGCTCTTGATTTGATAAGCGGCCGATTGACGCCATTGAATTTTCCAGAAATTTTCTTAACTCTGAAGACGGCAATTGAACCTGAACATAGCCGGCATCTTTAGACATAACAACCGCTTTACTGCCGGCCGAACGCACTAAACCGTTTTTTGATCCCGGAAAAATTTCAATGTTATAAACCTCGGTTCCTTGGGGAATATTTTTAAGCTTTGCCCGATTGCCCGGCTTAAGCTGGACTTTATCGGCAGTAATTATGGTGTCGCCCGCATTTAAGCCCTCCGGCGCAAGAACATATCTTTTGTCGCCATCGGCATAATGAACTCTGGCAATCCTGGCCGTACGGTTGGGATCGTATTCCAGAGAAAAAACTTTGCCCGGGATATTAAACTTGTCTTGCTTAAAATCAATTTCCCGGTAGAGCCTTTTGACTCCGCCGCCTTTGTGCCTGACAGAAATCAGGCCGCCGCTGTTCCGGCCGACCGAACGTTTAAAACCGCCTGTTTTTGATTTCAGCGGGCTTACATCAGACAAGTTAGAAAAATCATAACCCATCATATGTCTTCGCGAAGAAGTTGTCGGTTTGTATATCTTGGGCATAATTATCTGGGAATAATATCGATCTTATAATCTTTGGTTAATTTGACAACGGCTTTTTTAAAACCCGATTTTTGTCCTTCGGTCTGGCCCAGTTTTCTTTGTTTTGAAGGCATCGTTAAAACTCTAACTGCGTCTACTTTTACACTGTAAAGGCGTTCAACCGCTTTCCTTATCTGCACCTTGTTTGACTCGCCGAAAACTTTAAAAACATATTGGTTAAGATTGTTCAAAGCCGAGGCTTTTTCAGTAATATGCGGGCCTTTGACAACCTGAAAAGAAAATCGGTCCCCCTTCAAGCTAGCGCTGGCAGATTTGTTTTCTTTTTCAGCTTTTTCTTCTAAAACTTTTTTCGGTTTTGTTTCTTCTTTTTTGCCGTTCTTTTTTTTAAAAATGTTTAACATGGTTAAGTTTTGTTTTAAATCTTAAAAACTTCCTTCAAAACCGGAACTGAATTTTGATCCATTAAAAGAAATTTATGCGACAAGACATCGAAAATATTCAGGTCTTTGGCATTCGTCAATTTTACAAAGTCGAGGTTTCTGGTTGATCTATCCGTATTTAAATCTTTTTGGGCGACAACCATGAGCAGACTGTCTTTATTTTTTTTACCGGCTTTATAGTTTTTAAGTTTTGCGGCTAAAGTATTTAAAACCTGGGCGGCTTTTTTCGTTTTTTGCTGGTCAAGTTTGACGGCATCCAAAACCATAATCTGTTCATCGGTAACCTTGCTTGATAAAGCCATAAAAAGAGCCTTGCGCTTCATTTTTTTGTTGATGCCTTTGGAAAAGTTCCTGTTTTTGCTCGGACCAAAAGTCACGCCGCCGTGCCTCCACAAGGGCGATCGGCTTGAACCGTGTCTCGCCCGGCCCGTGCCTTTCTGGCGCCACGGTTTTTTGCCGCCGCCGCTAACCTCGCTGCGGTCTTTAGCATGCGCCAAAACCTGCCGGGCATTGGCAGTCTGCGCGGTAATTACCTGGTACATCAAATCGGGGTTTATTTTTAAACCAAAAATCTCGTCTGGCAAATCCACCTTGCCTACCACTTCGCCTGATTGGTTGTATAAATCTGTCTGCATAAATCAGTTGCTAGTTGCTAGTTTTCAGTTTCTAGTTGTTTAAAATCCTAGAAACTAGAAGCTAGAAACTATATCCCCCTTATCTCCAGTAGCGCTCCTTTTCTTCCTGGAACAGCGCCTTTTACTGCCAGTAAGTTGTTGTCTTTGTTAACGCTTACGACCTCCAAACCACGGAGACTAACCCTCTCGCCGCCCATCCGGCCGGCCATTCTCATTCCTTTTAAAGTGTGCTGGGGGAATCTCTGGCCGATAGAACCGACGTGTCTTAGAACATGGTGATGACCATGGCTTGCCGGCATCCCGTGAAAACCGTGTCTTTTCACAGCGCCTTGGAAACCCTTGCCCTTTGAAATGCCGCTAACTTTAACCGTGTCGCCCACAGAAAAAACTGAAACATCTACGACCTCGTCTATTTTCAATTCAGTTTGACCTCTGAATTCCTTCTTTTTCGTTTTTCTTTTTGAGATTTTTGTTTCTATTTGCGCCGCCCGATAGCCGTCTTTGTCTAAAGTTTTAATTTGGGTCATTTTCATCGGTTCGGCCAAAATTACAGTAACCGGCATTACTTTGCCGTTCTCGTTAAAAATCTGCGACATTCCTAATTTTTTGCCAAGAATGAATTTCATCCCGTACGAAGTAGCCCCGCCGAGGTCCTTCGGACTCGCGACCTTGTCGCGAGCGAGACTTCGTACGGGATT
>CAYZNJ010000053.1:0-2874 GCA_964479745.1 uncultured Candidatus Saccharibacteria bacterium | reverse complement strand
AAAAATAGGTCTAAACCTAAAACAAAAACTAAGATTTTAAACTATTTGATTTGTTTTGTACATAAAAATGCTCACTGGAATTATTTAAGAAATGACTCTAGTCTACATTTTTACTTCTATGTCCACACCCGCCGGCAAATTCAAATTCATCAAAGCATCAATAATTTTAGGGTTAGGGTTGGCAACATCCAGCAATCTTTTGTGGACACGCATTTCAAATTGTTCTCTTGAGTCTTTGTGGACAAAAGTAGACCTGTTGACGGTATATTTGTGGGTCGCCGTAGGCAAAGGCACCGGACCAACTACAGTTCCTCCGACACGCTCTATCGTTTCAACAATCTGTTTAGCCGACCGGTCTATAATCTTGCTGTCGTAAGCTTTGAGCTTGATCCTGATTCTCTGGCTGACAGCCTCCTTATTTTTTTTCTTTTCCGTGGCCATTGATATTACAAGGTACTAACACCCAGCCCCGACGCTAGGGTCGGGGCTGATTTGAATTTAAGCGATAATTTTTGTGACAACTCCCGCGCCAACGGTTTTTCCTCCCTCACGGATAGCAAATCTTTGTTTTTCTTCCATGGCAATCGGGGCAATCAATTTAACTTTTACTGAAACAGTATCGCCGGGCATAACCATTTCAGAACCTTCGGGCAATGTTACTTCGCCGGTTACATCGGTTGTTCTGAAATAAAACTGCGGTTTATAGCCTTTGAAAAACGGGGTGTGTCTTCCGCCTTCTTCTTTGTTCAAAACGTAAATTTCAGTTTCAAATTCGGTGTGAGGCGTAATACTGCCCGGTTTGGCTAAAACTTGTCCGCGAGAAATATCTTCTTTTTTAACGCCGCGAAGCAAAACTCCGGCGTTATCGCCTGCCATACCTTCGTCCAGTTGCTTGTTAAACATTTCAATCCCAGTAACCACAGTTTTTTGGGTTGGAGTTAAACCGACAACTTCCACTTCTTCGTTGATTTTTACCTTGCCGCGTTCAACTCTGCCGGTAACAACCGTGCCTCGCCCTTCAATGGTAAAAATATCTTCTATAGGCATGAGAAAAGGCTTATCGGTTTCTCTGACAGGTTCCGCAACGTACTCATCAAGCTGTTTGATCAGCTCCACAATCGGCTGGACAGCCGGATCGTCTTTGCTTTTGGCTTCCAGCGCTTTGGTGGCCGAACCCCGTATGATCGGGGTGCTGTTGCCCGGATATTGGTATTTATTTAAAAGTTCCCTGATTTCGGCTTCAACCAAATCCAAAAGTTCCGGATCGTCAACCTGGTCAACTTTGTTTAAGAAAACAATTATGCTCGGCACGCCTACCTGTCTGGCCAAAAGAATATGCTCTCTGGTTTGGGGCATCGGACCATCGGAAGCGGCAACCACCAAAACAGCGGCATCCATTTGAGCCGCGCCGGTAATCATGTTTTTGATGTAATCAGCGTGGCCCGGAGCATCAACATGAGCATAGTGCCTCTTCGGGGTTTCGTATTCCGAGTGATGCAAAGCAATTGTAATACCCCTGGCTCTCTCTTCTGGAGCGTTGTCAATATCGTTCACGCCTTCAGCTCTAGCGCTATAGCCACCGCCCAACATGTTTAAAGTATGCAAAATAGCCGCAGTTAATGAGGTTTTGCCGTGGTCAACATGACCGATAGTACCAACGTTTAAATGCGGTTTTGTGCGATCAAATTTTCCAGCCATAATTAAAACTAGTGGCTAGTTGCTAGTGGCTAGTTGCTAGTTAAAAAACACTAGAAACTAGAAGCTAAAAACTAGAAACTGTCCTTAAATATTCTATTGTTTACCTATTGTAGCAAATTATAGTTTTTAGTCAATAACCGCCCCTTCTTCGGCCAAATCTATTTCCTGCAGTTCTTTTTTCTTTATTTCGTCCTTCAAAACAGCGATATCCTGATTGAGCCTTTCTATCATTTCCTGATCAGACAGACCGTTCTTTTGCCCGTATGAAAAAAGGTTCAATTTAACCTTTGTTTCTTCCTTGCATTTGCTGAAAAGCTCCAAATACTTACCGTACGGTAAGACCACGAATTTTGAACCGTCCTGGTCAAAAACAACAACACTGCCGACCGTTTCCAAAAGTTGTTTTATTTCACTCAAGTCCATGGCAAAGTTAAATTTTAATTTTAACAAAAAAGAATTTTATTGCAAGACCTACTTCTTGCCCTCAATTATTAATTGAGCAATGCTGTTGGGCACTTCTTCATAATGAGAAAATTCCATAGTGAAAGTGCCGCGGCCTTCGGTTAAAGATCTGATTGAAGTGGCATAGCCGAACATTTCTGAAAGCGGGACCTTGGCGTCAATTACTTTCAAACTCAAAAGAGGACGGTCGTTCATCTGTTCAATCCGGCCTCTTCGGGAATTCAAGTCGCCGGTTGTTTCACCCATAAATTTATCCGGGATTATAACCTCAACTTTCATGATCGGTTCAAGCAAAACCGGCTTGGCTCTTTTCACGCCTTCCTGCAAAGCCATGGCGCCGGCGATCTTGAAAGCGATTTCTGAAGAGTCAACTTCGTGGTAAGAACCGTCGTAAACCGTAACCTGCAAGTCAACCAAAGGAAAACCCGCTATTACCCCTTTGTCCAAAACTTCTCTGATGCCTTTTTGAATCGCCGGCACAAACTCTGACGGAACAACTCCGCCTTTAATAGCGTCAATAAATTCAAACCCCAAACCTCTTTCTTTGGGTTCGGTCCTTAACCAAACATGACCGTATTGGCCGCGTCCGCCGGACTGCCTAATGTATTTGCCTTCGGCTTCGGACATAGCCGTAACCGTTTCTTTGTAAGCAACCTTCGGCCGGCCGACATTAACCGAATCGCCGAACTCTCTTTTCATACGGTCAACGATAAT
>CAYZNJ010000052.1:0-2897 GCA_964479745.1 uncultured Candidatus Saccharibacteria bacterium | reverse complement strand
CGGGAGTTTTCAGGTAGGTGTATAGCTGATTTTCTCAAGGCAAATTTACACAAACCTCTTGGATATCTTCTTTTCCATTCAATTTTTCCAGCAATTTTTCTAAATTACTTCTAGTATTTTCATCAAGATTTTCAATGGGATATTTTGGAATAAATTCCCGGTCCTTTTTTTCGAACATCCACATCACCGCTCCTTGTTGGGCGATTTTGTAACCAAATTCAGATAAAATATTTCTGAGCTCTCCCATGGTTCGGTTTTTGTTGTCGGTGATGGCGGTAATAATTATATTTATCGATCCGGGACCGATTGCTTCAACCACAAGTTCTTCAAGTTCAGCCAAATCTTTTTCCGCCGCTCTTTTTAGAGCTCTTTCTATGCTCTCTTTAGGCATATTAAAAGAGCGAGCTCTTTCAACCACATTTTTAAGCTCAATATTTTTTTCCGGGTCAGTTCCTTTACGGGCGGCAATAGAGATAAGTTTTGAAAGTTTAGAAAAAACCTGACCTCTTTTTTGGTCTTCAATGCCTTTTTGTCTTTTTATCTGACTCCACTTTGAATGCCCTGACATATGAAAATTAGGAGAACCCTAACAGGCCCTGCCCGTTAGGGTTCTCTATAAAATGTTTAAATTGTAATCTCGTTTTTCATTTTTTCAAATTTTATATCCCCAATCCCGTTTACGTTTTTGATATCCTCAATTTTTTGAAACGGTCCGTTTTTCTGTCGGTAGTCAATAATACGCTGGGCAATAACCGGACCGACGCCCGTAATATCATCTAACTCCTGAATGTTTGCAGTATTGATATTGATTCTGGCAGATTGCGCAGGTGTTTGACTTGGCGGTAAAGTCGGAGTGGGCGTCACGGTTGTCGTGGATGTAGTTGTGGTTGAAGAGGGAGGCAGGAGTGTAGTTGTAGGAACGACTGTAGCGTTTAAAACTGTGGTTGTCGGTTGAACTTCTTTAGGCGCCTGTGTTGTTAAAGGAATGAGCGTTGAGTCGGGAGTGACTGGCTTTATTCTTGTGGGTAAGGATAGCGTTGAAGTTGGAGCAGTTGTTTGCAAAATATTTGCTTGCTCTTTTGGATTTAAATTAAGCTGTCCAGTCTCTTCCGATGAAAATAAAAAAAGACCGCCGATTGTGGCCAACCACGAAAAAACAATAATTAGAAGTTTATAATTCAAAATAAACTCCCTCCCGACTTCTTAAATAAGCAGGCTTTGCTTTTCTTGAGACAATTCTATCCCGAGATGTTTGGCGCCTTCGGCGGTTATTACTCTGCCTCTTGCTGTTCTAGCCAAAAATCCGATTTGCATCAAGTAGGGTTCATAGACATCTTCTATAGTGTCTTCGTCTTCAGCAATAGCGGCGGCGATTGTTTTCAACCCCACCGGCCCGCCTTTAAAATTTTTGGCTATCATGCCCAAGATTTTTTTGTCAGTTGACTCAAGTCCAAGTTGGTCTATCTCCAGCAGATCCAGAGCTTCTCGCGCCAAGCTTGCCGTAAGGATCTCCTTGCCTTCGCTTTGAGCGTAGTCCCGGGCCCTTTTTAAGAGTTTATTTGCTGTTCTTGGCGTAAAACGGGAAGCAGCGGCAATAGTTTCCAGAGCATCAGTTTCACTTTTGATACTTAGCAAACCAGCCGATCTTTTTAAAATTTTTTGTATGTCTTCTTGGCTGTAAAAATCCAGTTTGTGGTTTACGCCGAATCGGGAACGGAAAGGGTTAGACAGAAGTGAAATTCTGGTAGTGGCGGCGATTAACGTAAATTTTGGCAATTGAATCTGCAATGTTTTGGCGGAGTTGCCTTTGCCGATGATAATATCTAAGTTGTAATTTTCCATAGCCGGATAAAGAGTCTCTTCCACAAGTTTGTTCAATCTGTGCACTTCGTCTATAAATAAAAAGTCACCTTCGTTAAGTCCCGTCAGTATTGAGCCTAAATCTCCGGCTTTTTCCAAAGCGGCGCCGGAGGTAATTCTTAAACTGGAATTCATTTGTCTGGAAATTATGTAAGCAAGAGTGGTCTTTCCCAAGCCTGACGGCCCATGAATTAGAATATGTTCAAGAGGTTCTTTCCTTTTTTTGGCGGCGCTAATTAAAATGTCCAAGTTTCTCTTGACCCTTTCTTGTCCGATGTAATCCTCAAAATTGGTCGGCCTTAAAGCCAAATCTAGAAATTTTTCGTCTTCGAGGCTGGCTTTTTGGTCACGAAGTTCCGCGCTCATATGTTTGACAAAGTTTAGTAAGAGATATAGAATATAGCTATCTAACTAGTTACGAACCGATAAAGAATGTAATCTGTAGGCAAATAAATCCTTTCTAAACACTGTGATTTATTGGGGTAATTAAAATGACGTTTGCCCTGGTTCCGACTGGGGTATTACTCAGGGTTATCTTGTCCCGGCATATCTTGCATATCCGGGTTTTGCCTACAGGTTATATTCTTCATCAATGTTAACCTGCTAACCTAAAACTCTCTGTACTTCTTCAGCAGAAGTAGTTCCTTCTAAAACTTTTAAGTAGCCGTCTTGAAGCATGGTCAACATGCCTTTTTTTATTGCAAAATCTCTAACCTCTGAAATTGCCGGCGATTGGAGGATCAGTCTTTCCATAGAGTCATCAACCAGGAAAATTTCAAAAACGCCTATTCTTCCGCGGTAGCCGGTAAAATTGCATTCGGCGCACTTTTCCGGATAAAAAATTTCTGTTGCTTCGGTTACCTTTGGCGCCTTTTCTTTGTCGCCTATATTTTTGAACGCCTCTTTTGCCGCCTCAAGGTCGTTTTGAGAAATCTTTTATTTCTGTCTTCACCTTTCACAGACTTTTCTACCTACTCTTTAGGCGCGTCCGTCATTTAAAACCGCAGAGCTCAACACCGTCTTCAAACCCTACGTAA
>CAYZNJ010000051.1:0-3773 GCA_964479745.1 uncultured Candidatus Saccharibacteria bacterium | reverse complement strand
AATGCCGGGCAATGTTTTGTTTATGCTGGTCAGCTACTTTCCGGTGCCGAAAATGTTAGGCGAAATGAAAACTAAACCGACGCAATACGCCGTGCGCACTTTAAACTCTGCCGGAGTTCAACCGGATTTTGTAATTGCCCGTTCCTCTGTGGCTTTGGATGACGTCCGCAAGAAGAAGGTTTCCATTTTTTGCAACATGAGTCCTGGCGATGTCATTTCCGCGCCGGATATCGCTTCCATTTATGAAATTCCCATTAACTTTGAAAAAGATAATCTAGGCAAAAAAATTCTTGAAAAGTTTAACTTAAAACCAAGGACAAAGGACTTTAACCAATGGACAAAGATGGTGGGGAAAATAAAAACAGCCAAAACGCCGGTTAAAATCGGTATTGTGGGAAAGTACTTTGGCACTGGGGATTTTACTTTATCCGACTCTTATCTTTCAGTGATTGAGGCGATAAAACATGCGGCTTGGTCTTTGAACCGCAAGCCGGAAATTACTTGGCTGGATGCCGAATCTTATGAAAAAGAACCGATAAAGTTAAGCGAGCTCAAAAATTTTGACGGCATAATTATACCGGGGGGTTTTGGCAAAAGGGGAGTGGAAGGTAAAATATTGGCCATAAACTATGTCCGTGAAAACAATATTCCTTTTCTGGGTTTGTGCTATGGCTTACAGCTTACAGTTGTAGAGTTTGCCCGAAATGTTTGCAAATTAAAAGAAGCGCATACCACAGAAATTGAGCCGGATACTTCTCAACCGGTGATTTGCACTATGGCGGAACAGATAACAAATATAGCCGGAAAGAAAATGGGTGGGACGATGCGGCTGGGGGCTTATGATTGCAAGTTAGCGGAAGGAAGCTTAAGCCGAAAACTTTACGGCCAAGAAAAAATTTCCGAAAGGCACAGGCATCGTTATGAAGTCAACAACCGCTATCGGAGTGTTTTAATAAAAAAAGGTATGCTAATTGCTGGTGAAAACGCGAAGCAAAAGTTAGTTGAAATTATTGAACTTCCTCAAAACAAATTTTTTGTCGCCACTCAATTCCATCCGGAGTTAAAATCCAGACCACTTAGTCCTCATCCTTTGTTTGTCGGCCTTGTAAAAGCCGCTTCAGGAAAAGCTTAAAGTTTGACACAGCTTGTCTTTTTAGTTATTTTTGCCAAAGCACATTCTATAAATTGAGACAGGAGCAGAAAATGCCGGACGAACAGCCGAAAGACGAGAAACCTTTTAGGGCTTGTATTCCTCTTGAAGAGAGGCCGAGAAATGATGTGGACAGGCACCATAGGTATATTGAAGACATCCAGTATTGTTGCGAACACGATTTCCGTTTCCTTGAACCGCCGGATTTAAGAGAGTCAGAAGTTAAGGATGTCTTTATTGCTTTTCAAGCCGACTGGCGCTCTCCAACGGAGCCGGAAGAAGTTAAGTTGCAGTGTATGCACTGCAGTTTGCAAAAAGTTTGGGATTCACTAGAAACATGTTCCAGGTGTCTTTATGAAGGCGGTTTTGAAAAATCTGATTTTCTTCACGGGCGAGCGCTTTATTTCGGCGAAGGCTACTCCTACTATCGTGTCCGTCTTTATAAATGTCCCAAATGTGGCTTTCAGATGGTTTCTGACGAGTGGGACCAATAACTTTTTAAGCGCTTCGGCGCTTTTATTTTTTCTTGTTTTAAGTTAAATTCAGGCTGATGAAAAAACCCCAAGATGACCAGAAAACAGGCTTCAAAGGCAAAAAAGTCCTTGTTTTTGGTTTGGGGCTTTTGGGCGGGGGAGTGGCGACAACTAACTGGCTTTTAAAGCAAGGCGCAAAAGTCACGGTCACAGACTTAAAAAACAAAAAAACTCTAGCGACTTCTCTTAAAAAAATTAAGGGCAAACCGAAATTGACTCTCGGTGGACACAGCGAGCAGGATATCAAAGAAAACGAAATTATTGTCGTCAACCCCGATGTTTCTATAAACAACGAATATATTCAGCTTGCTCTCAAGCTTGGCAAGAAAGTTGAAAACGAAGCGACAATTTTTTTAAAAAACTGGTTAAAACCGGTGGTGGCTATAACGGGCACAAGAGGCAAAACCACTACGACAAATTGGGCCAATCATTTTTTGAAAGCAAAATACAAATCCTCTGTTGCCGGTAATTCTTACGATTATCCCTTTCTTAAAGTTTTAGATAAAAAAAACAATCTTGATTGTGTGGCCTTGGAAGTCCCATCTTTCGCTTTGGAATTTTTTGATAAGTCAGTCCCCGCTCCTGATGTAGCTTTAGTAACTAATATTTCTCAAGATCACCTAAACCGCCACGCAACGCTTGAAAGTTATGCCCTGACAAAAGCCAACATTTTTAAAAACCAGTCTCACAATCAGCATTTGATTTTAAATTTTGACAATCCGTGGACAATTTTTTTTCTGCGCCAAAAACCCAAAAGCAAAATATGGTTTTTTTCAAACAAAACTTTAGCAAAAAAATTAAACGGAGCTTATGCTTTGGGAAATAAAATTTATTTTCAGAATGACGGCAAAAATAGAGCCATTTTAGAAATTACGGACTTTTCAAAAAACTGGGGACAACACAACGTTTCAAACTTGCTGGCCAGTTCGCTGGCGGCTAATTTAGCCGGCGTTCCTTGGCAAGAAATACAAGAAAAGATAAAAACCTTGCCGCAAATAGCGTTTCGGCAAGAAATTATTTTTCAAAGCCCTAAGTTAAAAATTATCAACGACACAACGGCAACTTCGCCTGACGGAGCAATTGCGGCTTTGGAAAGATTCGGCTCTGCGAACACAATTTTAATTACCGGCGGTACGGATAGACAGTTGGATTACCAAGCATGGTCAAAGGTGGTTAAGAAAAAAATTAAATCCAAAAACTTAATTTTTCTTTCCGGCAGTGCTACGAATAAAATGCTTAAATTTGTTAAACCAAGCGTGGTTTCGGATACTTTGGCTGACTGTATAAAATTGGCTTTAGAAAAAGCTGGAAAATATTCTCAATCCGTGATATTATTCTCGCCAGCCGCCAAGAGTTTTGAAAAGTTCAAAAATGAGTATGATCGTGGCGAACAATTCAATAGCTTGGTCGGCGAGTTGGTTAAAAAGGAGGCTAAAATTGAGTGAAAACAAACAGGACAGGTTTTTGAAAGAAGGCTACAAAAGGCTTTTCGGCGAAGAACCGGAACCTGATATAGACGACTGGCAAATTGCTGCTTTGGTAATGGAAGGCTTAGACCCAAGAGTTATGGGTGAGAAGCTTGCCAAGCAGTGTATTTTCAGAGTTTTTAACTACCTTCCGTCGCATAAAGACAGGAAACTCATGGAGTCAGTTTGGTTCTTGGCTGAAAGTAATGCCCGCGCTTTCTTCTGGCGCAACCTTGCCGAAGAAATTCATAGAGACGATATGGCGGCTCTGGAGTACTTGGAGCCCGACGGTTTTTGGGGTAAAGTCGGCGATTAAGTTTTTATTTATCACCTCGCCTCAAAAGCGAGGTTTCTTTTGGAGGGGTCGCATAGCGGCCTAGTGCAACGGCTTGGAAAGCCGTGACCCTCACGGGTCTCGTGGGTTCAAATCCCACCCCCTCCGCCAATTTTGGAAATCCGTTTTTGAAGCAGAAATGGGGTCGCGCCGAAGGCGCGACCACGCTTTGTCCGTTTCTTCTGATTCCGAATTTCTGCGGTGTGTATTGAACGAAGTTCGAATGTATTTCGGGCAAAATCCGCAGGATTTTGACGAATGACACTTGCGCCTCGGCCGCGCTCGACAAG
>CAYZNJ010000050.1:0-3871 GCA_964479745.1 uncultured Candidatus Saccharibacteria bacterium | reverse complement strand
ACATACTCCCGCCAGTCAGTACTTTCACCGTAAGAAACACCGCTAATCGGACCGGCGCAATACAACAAAAAATCTCTCATTGTTTAACCCTTTTTTAATTTTTAAGCATACTAACAAACTTCTACCACATTTGTAACTAGAACTCAATTTTGGTATGATTTTCCTATTGTTATGGACGACAAGATAACCAAAATCCGACATTCTTTGGCTCACGTTATGGCCGCCGCCGTGCAAGAAATTTATCCTGACGTTAAATTCGGTATTGGCCCCGTGATTGAAAACGGCTTTTTTTATGATTTTGATTTTCCGTCTCAAGATGGAAACAAAACACAGCTGACCGCCGACATTCTGCCGGAAATAGAAAAAAGGATGAAAAGTATTATTAAAAAAAATCTGCCGATTGAGCAAGTATTTTTAGATATTGACGAAGCCGCAAAAGAAGCAAAACTTAGAGGCCAAGTTTATAAAGCAGAGCTCTTGGAAGAAATTAAAAAAGGCGAACGTCCAAACGCAGAGTCTGATACTGAAAAAACAAAAGACGGCAAAATCAGCTTCTACAAAATCGGTAACTTCCTTGATCTTTGCAAAGGACCTCACGCAAAAAATACTAAAGAGCTTCCTGTTGACGGTTTTAAGTTGACCCGCATTGCCGGCGCCTATTGGAAAGGAGATTCTACTAAACCTCAAATGCAAAGAATATACGGGGTAGCTTTTGCTTCAAAAAAAGAACTGGAAAGTTATCTGGAACTTCAAAAAGAAGTAGAAAAAAGAGACCACAGAAAGTTGGGCGCGGAACTGGACTTGTTTGTTTTTTCAGATTTAGTCGGCAGTGGTCTGCCTCTCTGGACACCAAAGGGCACTTTGATAAGAGATATTTTAGATAACTTTGTTTGGGAATTGAGAAAAAAACAAGGCTACGAAAAAGTGGACATTCCTCATATCACTAAAAAAGATCTCTACGAAAAAAGCGGCCATTGGGAAAAATTCAAAGATGAACTCTTCAAAATTAACACCCGCGAAGGACACCTTTTTGCCATGAAACCGATGAATTGCCCGCACCATACACAAATTTATGCCCGCAAAGCTTTCAGTTACCGCGAACTGCCCCAGCGCTACGCTTCAACCACCAAAGTTTACCGTGATGAACAAACCGGCGAGCTGGCTGGCCTTTCCCGAGTTAGAGCCATCACCCAAGACGATGCCCATGTTTTTTGCCGCTACTCGCAAATAAAACCGGAGATCTTGAAAGTTTGGGAAATCGTAAAAGAGTTTTACGAAGCCGCTGGATTCAAATTGGAAATACGCCTATCTTTGCATGATCCCAAACACACGGAAAAATATTTAGGCACTGAACAGACTTGGGAGAAAGCTGAAAACCAGCTTAGGGAGATTATAAAAGAAAAGAAGGCTAAAGCCGTTGAAGCCAAAGGTGAAGCCGCTTTTTACGGGCCCAAAATTGATTTTATGGCCAAAGACTCAATCGGCCGAGAGTGGCAAGTGGCAACAATACAACTAGATATGAATCTGCCGGAACGTTTTGACTTAACTTGCGTAAATGAAAAAGGCGAAAAAGAAAGAATCGTTATGGTTCACGCCGCTATAATGGGTTCTATAGAAAGATATTTGTCAATTTTAATAGAACATTTTGCCGGAGCTTTTCCGGTGTGGCTTGCTCCGGTGCAAGTAGCTATCGCACCAGTTTCAGATAAGTTTATTCCTTACGCAAAAAACATTTTTGAAAAACTGGCCGAAGCGGATATCAGGACAGAACTTGACCCCCGAAACGAATCGGTGGGCAAAAAAATACGCGAAGCCGAAATGCAAAAGATACCTTATGTTTTAGTTGTGGGCGAAAAAGAAGAAAAAGCCAAGTCGGTTGCCGTAAGACAAAGAGGCAAAGCGACCGAGCGAGAGCGAGGAAGTACTGAGGCCAGAAGGCCGAATGTAGACCTAATGAAAGCAGAAAAATTTATAGAAAAAGTTAAAAAAGAAGTTAAAGACAAAAAATAAAGAGCTCACAAAGAGCTCTTTTAATAACCGAGTCTGGAAATAAAATAACTCCAAGCCCAGACGGTCCCCGCCATATTAACGGCATTTAATAAAAGCAGTAGCGCAAAACCACGCTTCCATCTGCCAATCCTGCAAAGAATCACTCCTCCTTCTCTGGCCCCCGGAACAAATATCTCTGCCAGAATAAAAAGGATTATTCCCAAATAACCGTTTTTGTTAAACACTCGCGAAAGCCAGCCTTTGGAATCGACTTTTTTTCTGTACATAGAGATAAATTTTTCTTTTTTTCTGTCTAGATAGTTTTTTTTAATATATTCGTCCTTCCGTAAGTCAGCAATTGTCTCTTTGCCAAGATTTGTTGCTTCTTTAACTATCTTTATTTTTTGAATTTCCATGCCCAACCAGCCCCAAAACCACCAGCCATATAAAAGTCCGGCTGTAGCTAGGGCTGTGGCTATCAGAAAAAGCTGGATACCGACAACGCCGCGAAGCCTAAGAGCGGGCAGAACTATCCAGCTAACATTTAATGGCCAAAGAAAAATTATTTCCACCACTACCGGCCACAACTCCAGTATTTTCTTCAAGTTTGCTGCCCCTAGTTTTCAAAGAAAAGTTGTTTTATACTACTGCGTAAAATGACTTCTGTAAACACACCCAAACCCAAACTGGTTGTTATTCTTGGCCCAACCGCTTCCGGCAAAACCGCTCTGTCTTTGAAATTGGCTAAAAAGTTCAACGGCGAGATAATCTCCGCCGATTCAAGAGCGATTTACAAGGGCTTGAATATTGGCACGGCCAAACCGGAAAAAGACAAGAGACACGAGTCGAGAATTAAAAATCAAGTACCTGAAACAAGTTATCTTGTCCAAGGCATTCCGCATCATATGATTGACATTGTTTCACCAAACCAAACCTTAACCCTATCTCAATACAAAAAACTTGCCCTCACCAAAACTCGCGTCATCGCAAGACGCAAGAGGTTGCCGTTTTTGGTGGGTGGTACAGCTTTGTATATTTATTCCGTCATAGACAATTGGCTAATACCGGGGGTCCCGCCAAACAAAAAACTCCGCGCAAAGTTAGAAAAATGGAGCACGGAAAAATTATACGAGAAGTTAACTAAAAAAGATTTTGAAGCCAAAAAGTTTATTGACCCCCAAAACAAGCGCCGTATAATCCGCGCCTTGGAAGTTATCGCCGCCACCGGCAAACCTTTTTCCCAACAGAGAGAAAAAGGAGAACCTCTTTTTGACGTTTTAATTTTAGGGATTAAAAAACCGCTTAAAGAAATAAAAAAATCTATTGCCAAACGCACCAAGCAGATGCTTAAAGCTGGATTAGCTACAGAAGTACGGAAAATTTTGAAAAAATATTATACTCGTTCAACCGTACATTCGGCCTACTGGCCTCAGTACTCCCTCGCTCTACGCTCGGTCGCTCTCTCCGGCATCCACTACAAAGAAAACATTGGTTATTTAAATAAAAAAACTTCTCTGTCAGAAGCTATAGCTCTAACAAACAAAAACGACGAACAACTTGTCCGCCGCCAAATGACTTGGTTTAAAAAAGACAAGAGAATCAAATGGGTGAAAAATCAGAATGAGGCAGAAAAGCTAGTTAAAACTTTTCTCAAGTAGTTCCTGTACTACCTGCGGGTTGGCCTTGCCCTTTGTTGCCGCCATAACTTGGCCAACTAAGAATTTTATAACTTCAACTTTTCCTTTTTTATAATCTTCAACCGCTTTAGGATTTTTAGATATAATACCCTCCACAGCTTTTTGCAGTTCGCCAGCATCCGAAACCTGTCCCAGATTTTTTTCTTTCATAATTGCTTCGGGATGCAGACCCGTTTCTGCCATTT
>CAYZNJ010000049.1:0-3882 GCA_964479745.1 uncultured Candidatus Saccharibacteria bacterium | reverse complement strand
ACTTTACGAAAGTTACGGCCTGCCTTACGAAATTATAAAAGAGCTGGGAGGAGAAAGGTCGGAAAAATTAACCCGCCAAGATTTTGATGAAGAATTTAAAAAGCATCAGCAACTATCCCGCGCCGGAGCAGAAAAAAAGTTCGGCGGTCACGGACTGCTTTTAGATACCGGCGAAATTAAAGCTGGCAACGAAGAAGAAGTAAAAAAAGCAACTCGCCTGCACACAGCGACACATTTGCTTCACGCCGCTTTAAGAAAGATTCTAGGCAGTGAAGTAAGGCAAGCCGGTTCAGACATTACCGACGAGCGTCTGCGTTTTGATTTTACTTTTCCAAGAAAACTAACGGGAGAAGAAATTAAAAAAGTTGAAAATTTAGTAAACGAAGTTGTACGAAAAGACTTGCCGGTTACAAAAGAAGAAATGCCATATGAAGAAGCTCTCAAAACCGGCGCTTTAAGTTTTTTCAAATTAAAATATCCGTCGAAAGTTAATGTCTATTCTGTGGAAGATTTTTCCAAAGAGTTATGTGGCGGCCCGCACGTCTCTCACACCAGAGAAATCGGTAAATTCTCAATCAAAAAAGAAGAAGCAGTAGGAGCAGGTATTAGGAGAATCAGAGCGGTTGTAGAATAAAAAAACAAAGAGGCACGAATGTGCCTCTTCTTAATATAGCTTATCTTTGCGGTTGAAGACTATATAAAATCTTAGTGAGTTGGTTTCTTGTCGCCGAAGTTGATAAGTAAGCGCCAGAGCTAACTTAAATTTACCAAAAGCTGGAAGCGCAACGCTTACTCTCGGACCCAGACCAATTGAATCTTTGCCTGACTTATGGACATTCTCCGTTTCGGCACCAAGGTTTAGTTTACGCCAAAGGTTTTGTTCAAAAATCACCATATCATAGACAGCTTTTCTATCTAGGAATGGTGCAACCTCTACATAAAGTGAACTGCCCTTGGCAAGTTGAGCCTGAAAACGGCTGTCTAAAAGGAGCTTTTTATCTTTAGCGCTCCACTGACGCTGAACCATTGACTCAAACCACCAGGTTTTCCCTCTAAAACCCATACCGCCAAAAAGGTTGATGTTGCTTGTGCCATAGACTTGTCCGTTATCAACAACCCAGCCGGCAAGAAACAAGCTCTTACTCAAATCAGCTTGCTCATGGAAAATAATTCTGTTTTGATAGTCTGTAGTTTCTTGAGCCCATAAATCAGAAACAAAAACAGCTGACAGGAAAATCACCAAAAAGACAACAGCTTTATTCACTAAAACTCTCCTAAAATTAGCAAACTACTGCCATAAAGTTTAATGTTTTAATTCTATTTTGTCAAGGTTTGACTAAATTTAAAGTAGGTGTTAGTATATTAGAGGTCAATTCGGAAAACTAAAGAAAGGACTTTAAAAATGCAAATCTCAGAGGGAATTAAAAACGTAACTCCGGATGGTTTTGAAATATGCGTATTGTGCTTTGAAAAAGCTGAACCGCCGGTATTATTCAACACCCCAGTTGACCAGAGAATCGGTTACATAGAAGGCTGCGGCCAAACCTGCGGCGACACAAAACTTTGCCAAGAAAGACAAGAAAAGAGAAGTAACTTAAAGTGAGAGAATATAGATCACTGAAAGTTCTCCGCCGACGAGAAGGCATTGATATTGAGGGCATCAAGCTCAAAATGGATGAAGGAGAAATTCAGATGGGAGATCTTTATGTGGGAGAAAGAAACACGGGTCCCCATCTCTTAACAGCAAAAAAAATCGTCATGTTAGATGACGGGAGCGGAATTGATTTCATTTTCTCAACTTGTAACACATACCCTTACAACAGTTACGAGTGTGTAAAGGTATGTGAAGCTTAAAAGCAAAACAACTGCTGTTGACAGTTGTTTTTTTATTTTATCCAAAACACTATATAATAGTTACGTGGGTTCTACTAAGATCATAAACATTCTCAAGAACGACCCTTTTGAGGATATTTTTGAAGAATTCAAGAAAGCCGAAGCTGAAGAGGTGATTTTCATTTTGCCTAAAAACAGCAAAATCGCCAGAAACGAAAGCCACTTTGTCAGCTTAGCCGGAGAAGCCCAGTCAAGCCAAAAAAAACTGACTATTATGACCGCGGACGAGTCCGTCAAAAGCCATGCCCAAAAATACGGTTTTAAACTCCTTGACGACCCTTCGGACAAAGACGACGACCGCGAAGACAAAAAAGAAAAAGTAGATGACGATTTACTGCAAGACATCGCCCCCGAATTGCCAGAAGCAGAAGAAATAGAACATCAAGAAAATGCCGGCATAATAGAAAAAGATGATTCTGAAGAAGAAGACTACCACCCTGACGCAGACACCGGCGAATACCCCAGCGAAGATTTGATTGAAGAAAAGGAAGATGAGAGTCTAGCAGATTTGGCTGTGGCAAAAATGTCAGACATCAGGAAACCTAGCAAAGAAAGCCAAATTAAAATCAGAGGCGGCGGAGAAAAATCTTCAAGCTTAAAAGTCAAAAAAGACCTTTCTTCAGAAAAAAGTTTGAGAGATTTGGAAAACAGCTGGCTTTCGTCTGAAAGAGAGGGGAAGCGGTCAAGGACCGGCAAAAGCTTCTGGGACAACATCAATATTATTAAAAAAGACAAAGTTCCCCACAAAATTAATTTGATACTTGCCGCCGCGGGAGTAATTTTGCTGGGAACGATACTTTACTTGTTTTTGGGCAGCGCTCAAATTTTGATAAAACCGCAAAAACAAAAACTGGACTTTGAGCTGAGTGTGTCGGTTTCCAGCGCTTACTCGCAAGCCGATTCCGCCGCCAATAAAATACCCGGCCAATTTCTTTCTTTTACCGCCGACTTGGACAAAGACTTTGCTTCTTCGGGCCAAAAAGAAGTCGCCCAAAAAGCCCGCGGCGAAATTACCGTTTACAACAACTTTAATTCCGAACCCCAAAATTTAGTTGCCACGACAAGATTTGAATCAAGCAGCGGGCTTGTCTTCAGAACGCCGCGGCCGGTTTCTATTCCCGGGGCCAAGCTCATAAGCGGCAAGCTTGTCCCCGGTTCTATAACGGTTGAGGTTATAGCCGACAAACCCGGAAAAGATTACAATATCAACGCCGACAAATTTACAATACCCGGATTCAAAGGCACTCCGAAATACACCGGTTTTTACGGCGAGTCTTCCAAACCGATGGCCGGCGGCATGACCGGTTTAAGCAAAGTGGTAACTGAAAGAGACTTTAACAGCGCCAAAGATGCGGTTACCAAAGAAGTTCTGGCTAAAGCCGCGGAAAATTTAAAATTAAAAACAAACGGCCTTAAAATTCTGGAACCGACCAGCAACGAGATTGTCTCGCTAAAATCCACTGCTGAAGTTGATGATGCGGCGGAAGGTTTTGCGATATCGGCAACCGCAGAAGCAAGGACTGTGGGTTTTCACGAAGATGACTTATTTGCTCTGGTTGAAAATTTTGTCAACAAAAAAGGCAATTTGGAAGTCCTGAAAAATAGCCTTAACTTAAATTACGGCAACATCCAGCTGGATGCCGCAAAAAAAACTCTTTCCTTTAAGCTGGGGGTCAGCGGCGAAGCAGCTGCCAGAGTTAATCAGGAAAAACTGGTAAACGGACTCTTGGGCATGCCCCAAAGCAAAATAAAGGACTATTTGCTTGCCATACCGGAAGTTGAGTCGGCGAGAGTCATTTTGTCTCCGTTTTGGGTCAGAACCGTACCGAAAAACAAAAATGACATAGAGACCAAGATAATCTATTAACCAGGCACTTTCTAAGATTTCAAGAAAGTGCCTGGTCAAAGTTTGAAGCATAATTTGCTAGCATTCCTAAATCTCTTGCTTTTAAAGAGCTTTTAAATTGCATGATTTTTACTTGCTGGAAA
>CAYZNJ010000048.1:0-4535 GCA_964479745.1 uncultured Candidatus Saccharibacteria bacterium | reverse complement strand
TCTTCCATTTCAGCTTTTTCTTTTGAGTACTCTGTAATTTCGGGATTTATGTAGGCGTCGGGTACTTTGTTTTCTTCCGCTAGTTTTTTATCAATAACGAAAATAGCCAAATCCTGCCCGACTTGATTTGCCGCCAGTCCGACGCCAAGAAACTCAACCATCTTTTTTTTCATATCCAAAATCAGCCCCCTTACTCCCGGAGTTATCTCCTTGACTTCTTTTAACCCTTGTGATAGTATCTTATTTGGATGTTTAACAATTTGCATTAGGAGGTATTTATGCCTTTGTTTAATTTGTTTCTTTTTATTTTGGTCATTGCTTTTGCTTGCGGTATGATGGGCATTATTCTCGAAATCACTACTACTATGGGTATCACGGGTATTGTATGGGCGGAAGTAGTAAAAACTTTCTTTGCCATGTTTCTATTTATTTTTTCTTTTTCTATTTTTTTGTATATTTTATTTTACTTTCTGCTCTCGATTTTCTAAGTAATCTCTGTTTGCCATCCACTGGGCACTAAGCGCAACAATTCGTTGCGCCTTTTTATTTCAAGTTTGCTTTTTAAAGTGATTTCTTGGGCGTGCAGTTCTTTTTCTCTTAATCCTGGATTTGGCCCAATGACTTCAGTTTCTAGTTTCAAGTTTCTAGTTTCAAGTTTCAATCTTTCTGACATAATTTTTGCTTCTTTTTCTGCTGTTCTTGTGTCTCGATGGCGAAAAGTTAATTTAACAAGTTCAGCAAACGGGGGATAGTTAAAGTCTTTTCTGGCCTCAAGTTCTTCGTCATAAAAATTTTTAAAATCTTGGTTCAAAATTGTTTTTGCCACTCTTGCTTCCGTATCGTAGCCTTGAATTATAGTTTTTTCCGCCATTTGAGACAGAATAAAAACGGTTCTCAAAGCCTCTTCCTCCGTGTCAAAATCAACAAAGTTAAGCAAGGATTCCAAGTTTAATATACCGACTAAATCAGTTTTTAGCAAGTACCGGTAACTTAATATTTTTTGGGTTACCAACAGAATTACTGGAGCCGAATTTTCAAACTGGCTTATAATATTTTTTTCTTCTTTTGTCGGTGTGTCACCGCTTAAAGACAAAATTCTAGGCAAGGTTATATTTTGGTTTTTAAAAAACTTTACTAATTTTTCTTCGCTTTTTTCTATGCCTAAACCTTTGTATTCTAAAACAGAGCGATTGCAATTTGGGCAGATGTTAATCATGTCTTGCGTGGTATTGCAGTGATGACATCCCAAACTAGTTACCAGTTGCCGGTTACTAGTTGCTTGTTTATGGACTGCTAGAACACGGTTGCAATTAGGACAGCGGGGAATGTACCCGCAGTTTTGGCATAGAAGATAAGAAGCATAGCCTTTGCGAGCAACGAAAAGTATAATCTTCTTTTTTTCTTGAATAGCTGACTTTAGTTCTTCTTGCAATTCTCGGCTGAAAGCGGAAAAGTTGGCGTTTTTAATTTCAGAAACCATGTTGGCAAAAGAAGCGTTGGTTTCGGCTTTTTTCGGCAACATTTTTTCTCCAAATTCATGGTATGTTTCAAGTTTTGGCAAAGAGTCGTTGATGGTCAATTTAGCTCCGTATTCTTTAGCGACTCGGCGAGCCAAAACCCCCGTGTTATATTTGGGTGTGTAGTCTGAACGATAGGCAATATTTGATTCATCTTCCACAATTATTTCTTTGAGGCTGGCGAAGGGTAGGAACAAACCGACTCGGGTACTAACTACTGTTTTTATTTCTCCACTCCTAACCTCTTGCCAGATATCAGAATATTCTTTTTTAGGAGTATTGCTTGAAAGAAAAACCGGTTTTTCACTGGAATATTTTTCTAAAAAATATTCCGCCATAATTTTCTCTGGTATTAAGACGAGTTTTTGTTTTTTGTTGTTAAAATCTGGCGAGCATGCTTCTTCTGCAGTTCGTCGGCGACGAGTCCGACGCAAAGAAGAGGCATGCTCGCCAGATTTTTTTAAAGGAAACGGCGGAAGTGCGGCTTTTACGCAAAGTCCCAAAGGCGCAAAATATTTTGCCGATAGCCAAAGAGCTAAATTTAACTGCCCCCTATTTACCAAGGGCATCCCTTGTACAACTTTACGGATAGGCTTTAGTTCAAAATCAGCTTCTTTTTTGAGTTTGATTTTAAGTTCCGCCAAACCTTTAGAAACCAGTACCACTGCTTTTATTTTTCTTTTTCTTATTTCAACCTCAACCAAACTGCCAGCGGGCAGTTCTTCTTCGTGAAAATAGCTTAAAATCTGGTCTTGGTTTCGGGGGATGGCTATAAGAGGTATAACGTCCAAAATAAACATAAGTTAATAAGGTCATAATAACATAAAAGCCCGAAGCGGGCTTTTCAGGCGGTGGTTTTAAGAGCGGCCACTCTTTTCTCTATTGATGCTTTCAGGTTTCCGCTTATGTCAGGATTTTTATCAATCAGTTTTAGTAAAAATTCTTCAACTGTGTCTTTGCCCACCTCTTTTGCTGCGAAGGCGTCAGCTTTAATTTCCTCTGCCAGCTGAATTTTTTTCAAAAAGTTTTTGAAAAATGGACTTATGTGGCTTAGAAAAAAAGCTCTTATAAACTTGTACTTTCTAGAACTTCTTATATGACTAGTTTCGTGGGTTATCACAAGCCGCATTTCTTTTTCGTTTAACTCACTAATCCACTGCTTGGGTATGAATATACAGGATTTAGAAAGATTTGTGGCAACCGGAACAGTAAAAGGCGAGAAATTATCAATCTGTCCGCTTCCAAAAGAGGATACTATAAAAGTAAATCCATCAATTGAATAAATTTTTATATTAGACGGTAGATTGTGTTTTTTGCATATTTCTGCAAGAAAACTTTTTATGGGGCCGCTTTTTATTTCTTTGGCATGGTAAGTTTCTGACTCCGAAGCCAATTGGCGCACTATGGATCTGGCCTCTATTTCCCCGGATATAAATGCATTTATTTGCATGAATAAGACCACAAGGAGAATAAAAGCGGGAACAAGAAGAAGAAAAATCACAGCCGGCCTCCGTAAGAAAGCGTTTCAAATATAAAAGTTCTGTCTATCAAACTAGCAAATAGGTCATAAATTACAAGCACTGATTTATAAAATCTAATTTTTGTGCTAAAGTTTAAGAACTCATCACAACAATACTTTATGACCAAGGTTAAAAAACCCTTAATCAGGGTGCGGATAGCTCCTTCGCCGACGGGGAACTTGCATATAGGCACAGCTCGTACGGCGCTTTTCAACTGGCTTTTTGCCAAGCATCACACCGGCCAGTTTATATTGCGGATTGAAGACACTGATCTGGAGAGGTCTGATCCGGAATTTGAGAAGAATATTTTAAAAGGCCTTGAGTGGCTGGGTTTGAAGTGGGACGAGTTTTATCAGCAGAGCGAGCGCTTGGACCGATACGAAAAACATTTAAAAAAACTTTTGGAAGAAAAAAAAGCTTTTTGGTGCTATCACACAAAAGAAGAGCTGGAAGCGGAACAAAAAATACAGATGGAGAAAAAAGAAGCGCCAAGGCATATCTGCGGTGATAAGTATGAAAGCGAAAAAGGAAAAGCGAAAAGCGAAAAACAAGAGGGGATTATAAGACTAGCAGTAGATGAAAATTCAACGCGTGTAATTCATTTTGAAGATATAATCCGAGGCCATATTGAGTTTGAGCAACGAGTGATAGGGGACTTGAGTTTAGCCAAAGACTTGCGTACTCCTTTATATAATTTTGCTGTGGTGGTGGACGATTACGAAATGAAAATCAGCCATGTTATCCGAGGCGAGGACCATATTGCCAATACGCCCAAACAGATTTTGATAGCTGAAGCTTTGGGTGTAAGCGCGCCTCAATTTGCGCATCTGCCTCTGATTTTGGGCGAGGATCGGTCAAAGCTTTCTAAGAGGCACGGGCAGACAAATTTTGATGACTATATTAAAGCCGGTTATTTGCCCGATGCCCTGGTTAATTTTTTGTCTTTGTTGGGCTGGAGTTACGAGACTGGCAGGGAAATTTTGACTAAGAACGAAATTATAGAGCGATTCAGTCTTGAAAAAGTACACAAGTCTGGAGCGATATTTGACATTAAAAAACTTAACTGGATCAACTCGCAGTATATAAAACAATTTAACGATGAAGGGTTGGCAAATTTAGTTATGCCTTTTGTTGAAAAGCATTTTGGTGAGCAAGACAAAGACTTTATTTTAAAACTTACCCCCATATTTAGGGAGAGGCTTGAGTATCTGGATCAAGTTAAAGAGTTTAAGTATTTTTTTGGTGAGCCTGAATATGGCGGCGAGATTTTGATATGGAAAAAATCTGACAAAGAAAAAACAAAAGAAGCCATGGAGCTTGTCTTAGAAGTTTTGAACAGTAAAGTTGAGTGGGAAGTTTTTGACGAAAAATATGTACGTTCCGAACTTGATAAATTGGCAGAAGAAAAATTTGAAGTAGATAGAGGAGCGGTTTACTGGCCTTTACGGGTAGCTTTAACCGGAGAAAAATTTTCTCCAGATCCGGTAGAAATTATGAG
>CAYZNJ010000047.1:986-5018 GCA_964479745.1 uncultured Candidatus Saccharibacteria bacterium | reverse complement strand
CAGAAGCCGCTTCAGTGTTGGCGGTGAGCTTGAATTCAGACACCAACGCGCCCTTTGTTCCAAGATTCGGGTTTGCAATTGAACCGACTCTGTTCACGGTAATTCCGCCGCTTGAAGCGCCGGAAACGGTGATATTGTTTCCCGAAATAGGCAGGCCGGAAACTGTACCCGATGAAAGCGTCAAAGAAGTCAGCTGGAAGTAGTCAACATTGCCAGCCGTAGCTGACAAGTCGCCTATCAAGGAAAGGTCTTTCATTCCGCTCACACTGACATTCAAGTTGATAAATGTAACTTCGCCAGTCGCGGATGACAATGATTTGCCGGAGGTTAATCTCCTTGCGCCGTCATAGACGTAAACATTGTCAAAGTCGCCGACAGCGCCCGGACCCAGCCTCTTAAATGTTGCTTGGCTGACTGTGCCGGTGCCGCTCAAGCGAACTCTCAAGTACTCAACGCCTTGAGCATTAAGGGTAACAGTCGCAGCTCCCGGGTTGCCCGGAGCTAAACTGGCTGAAACCGCGCCGGCCACTGGAGCCGGAGTCCCGGCAACTGAACCGCCTCTTGTGTATGCAGGAATCTGACTCACTGAAGTGTAATCGGATCCTACGCTGTAGAGAGCTTTTTCAGCTGCGTTGATGACGAAAACTTTTTTGAAGAAATTCGGATCATCGGCAACTGCTTGCGCGCCTGAGGTATTAACCCAGTGCAAGTTGGCTACATCTTCGCCGGTTGTTTCAATTCCGTAAACTTTCTCATCTCCGTCAACTCGGAATAAGCCGGAAGTCACGAATGCGTCTCGCGTTGCCGCGGACACATTCTTGACTGAAGCAAATCCCCCGAGGTGGCCATAGAGATTGAAGATCTGAGGATTCAAGAATAATCTCTTGTAACCCCAATCGTTCACGATATAGACATCTGGATCAGATGAACCGGCAGCGCTGATCGTATTGCCTTCTTTCAGACCGTAGTCCGAAGGAGCAACCGCGCCAGCGATCTCCGGAGCAAGATACAGGAAACCGGATACCGACAAAACTGTCGCTACGCCGGTCAAGACAGAAACAGTTTTTGCAACTCTGTCTCTCATCTTATTGTTTAAAAATATGTTCATAAATTAAATTAACTAATTGGTCTCCCCGGGTTTGGCCAGATCGACGGGCCCAACGCGAGAAGAAGTTATAACTTGAGTTAAGGAAAACTGATTCAGTTCCGGTTTCGCAGTCGACCAACCGGAATAAAACATTTTGAACCAGCTACCAGAACTCGGTAATTTCATTAAGTATAGACCTCTCTAAAACAATCTAATTTTTCTTTCAATCAATTGCAGCCTAATTTAGTTTTTAAGGTCCAGCCTTTAATGCTCTAAAGCCTTAAAGGCCAATAAATACAAACACAATTTTGCTTGCATTTATTGACTCACAAGGCCCTTCGGTACGCTCAGGGTACACCATAAAACCAGCTATTTTCAATCTTTTTAATCTTAGCAAAACAACAAGATATGTCAATCCTTAAATATTCACGACTGAATCTGTTCAGCCTTACTGTTTATTATAAGTTCATTTTTTACAGTAAACAATAGTTAAATTGTGGATATCTTTTTGAATCCCCAAGGTCGGACCTTGAATCTTTAAAAAGGTCCGACCTTGGTTTCATTCCCCAATCTTGACTAGCCTTGCCCCGTCCAAAGTAATATACAAAACTTTTTCCCCGATTACCGGATAGGCCGAAGTAGTCCCGCTTAAATCAATTTTCCAGTTTAGGACGCCCGACTGGCTCAAACTGTAAACCCAGCCGTTTTGCGTTGAAAAATATGAGTTTCCGCCGGAATCAACGGCGATTTGTTTGTTTATTTTAGCATCAACTTGATACTTCCAAGATATTTCTTTTGTGCTTTTGTTTAAGGCGTAAACCGCCGATTTTGAAGCTGGATTTGAGACAGAGAAATCAAGGCCGAAAACAAGATTGTCGGTATCTTGAGAAACCATTGTTGTGGCGTAGCCCCAGCCGACTTGCCTGTCAGCAAAAAATTGGTCTAAAGTGTTGCCGTTGCGGTCAATTTTTAGAATATATTCATTTGCTCCGGCGTAGAGAAAGTCATTGGCTGAATCATAAGAAATATCGGAAACCCCGCAACAACTCGGCGAACTGGTGCTCATGGTTTTGGACCAGAGAAAACTGCCGTCTTTGGCGTCAAAAGCGTAAAAAGTCGGCACACCGCTAAGTCTGGCGGTAATGTAAATCTTGTCCTGGTAAATTATAGGGGTGAATCCGCCGATGCCATCTTTTGTCGTTTGCCACTTCTGAACGCCGTCTGGCGCTATGGCGTATAACTTGTCAGCGGATGTTGTGAAATAGGTTATGCCATAGTTATCCATAGTGACAGAATTGATTGTGCCAATGGCGCTGGAGAACTTGGCACTGCCATTGGCGTCAAGTTTAGTAAGATCAGAACCGATTGTTGTATATCCAAATACTACTGAGTTATCAGACAGCGCCACGGGTGTGCCAATGGCTGCGCCAGTTGTCGCTGTGTAGTGCCAAACCTCCGCATTGCTTGGCGCAGTGGCACTAAGTTGCGCCATCGTAGTGCCATTGGTGGCGCCATAATAGATATTGCCATTTGGCGCAAGCACCGGCTGGCTATAGTTGATTGGAGGACTAGATACCGACTGAAGACCCCACTTTGTAGTGGCGGTAGAGGAGGCCGGTCCTAAAAATCCAGCTTTTAAAGTATGGGTTTGATTTAACCCTGACATCGGCCAACCTGAATCAGACACAGCGCTCGGCAGGGTATAGTTAACTTGATTTGAAATTTCAGAATAATTCCCGTCGGAATCCTTGGTTTTCAAGACGAAATAGTATTTATTACTAAAGTCTTCTATTTTTAATGAGGTAGTTGCTGTCAAGCCAAAGTTATCCACAGGCGGCAGTCCGGTTGCTTTTTTCGCCAGATCCCAATCTGAACTTGAGTCAAAACTTTTGGTGGCATAGCGCAAGTCATACTGCAGTCCGGCCGGCAAAGTGTCTTTGTCCGACGGCGCGCTCCAAGAAAAATTTATTGTCTGGCCGCTGGAACTTGAAATTGCCAAGTTGTTGATTGCGCTTGGTTTTTGTCCGGCGAAAACACTGTTCTTGGCGCGAGGCGTGCCATTGATTAAACTGCCGCCGGCGTCTTTGCCGTTTTTGGTAACTCCATTGTTCGTTGCCCAATTGCTTGCTTTGTCTCCTTTTTCAAGAGGGTCTTTTCTTTCCATTGAAGATTTGCCGGTAATACTTCCGGCGTACCAACCGTCGTTTGATTTTGAGACAATGTCTTGCAAGTTTCCGCCGGCATCGCGCAGTTCCAAAACTTCTCCGGAGTTTTCCAAAGCGCCGGCATAAATTTGGTCTGCGGAGATATCCGATACGGTATCGTCACTGGTTCTTTCCAAAAGATAAAATGAAAACGGATCAATGCTTTTGGAAGCCAATTTTATATTCGGAGTTCCGTCTTGCGCTTTGAGCGTCCAGCCGGAAATATCGCTGGATTTGGAAGAAGTGTTGTAAAGTTCCAGCCACTCGTCATTGCTTGAACTGGCCGTTCCCATCCAGGCGATTTCGTTTATAACGACTTTTCCCAAAGCGACTTCCGGAGTCGGGGTTAGGCTCGGTATCGGTGTTGGAGTTGGAGTTGGAGTTGGAGTTGGGGTCGGGGCAAGAGTGGTTGAAGTAGTAGTTGTTGAGGTAGTCGAGGTGGTTGTGGTTGTCGTATCGGATGCGGATGCTTGACTCCCACCACCGCCACCACCATAGGAAACTGTGACTTTCGGCAAAGTAGCCGTCGTTACTGTGGTCGCAGTCGTTGTAGTTGTCGTAGTTGTCGCAAGGTTCGACCTTGATTCTTCAAAAAGGTCGAACCTTGGTTTAGCGGTCTCTCTGTCTTCAGCTTCTCTCAAAACCGTCTTAACCAGATTTATACCGTCAACTTTCTCCCCGCCGCCGAAGCTCAAAACATTCCCCAAAAAACTTTTTGTTTCTTTCTTCAACGCCATCTGC
>CAYZNJ010000047.1:0-976 GCA_964479745.1 uncultured Candidatus Saccharibacteria bacterium | reverse complement strand
GGCCCCATGAAGGACAAAGTCTTTGGAAAGAGGAGACCAGTAGGTATCGATAACAATACTACTGTTTAGAGTAAATTTTGTTTCTGTTATCACGTTCCTCCAACTGGAAGCAACATTCATCCTAAAAAGAGGAAAAATCGAACCATCTTTGTCTATTCCTAAAGCAAATTTATAAGTTTCTCCATCTTCAACTAAATTTTTCTCGGAAATTTTTTTTGGTAGTTCATATCTGTTAATAAATATTGTGTCTTCACTAAAAAAGTAGCCATTAGAATACCCCGCAATTTCATCAAAGTATTTATTCAGACTATTTAGCAAAATCGGTTTTTCTTTCTGTTCCAAAAGCTTTTGAATGACATCAATGTTTTGCGGATTCCACTTAGCCATTGTCTTTTCGTAAGGACTCTCCGTGCCATGCCACGGCAAGTGAATATCCAATCTGGTATGCTCCGGCACATTTGAATCTTCAAGCAAATGGAAAACATGCCCCAAAGCCTCAAAAGCCCTTTTCTTGTTGCCTTTGGCGTAGTCTAAAAGCGCCCTTTCATAAGAAAAATCATAAAAATCATTTTCGTTTTCTATTTTGTCACTGAAAATAGGGCTTAAGGCATATAAGCCTCGGTTTACCTGCTGGGCCTCGGAGCTCATCGCCCAGACTTTTGAAGTTCTATAGCCCACCCAAGCCTTATTATGCACCGGATCGTAAGAGTGATTCAGCCATCTTGGCGGCTGGTCCTCGTCGTAAGCGCCTTTCATCAAAAGCTTTATTTCTTCTTCGCTTATTTTATTTCTGGGAAAACTCAAATTATAAAAATCTCCCGCCGCTTTGGTCAGCGCCGGATGAGTGTTTATCTGGTCATAGGCAACAACATTTTGGGCAACAAAAAAGAGGGCCAAAATCCCTCCTCCCAAAACTAGAAGTTTTTTACTCATAATTCACTTATTTTCCAAACACCGCTTGGGTATTTTTCAAAAA
>CAYZNJ010000046.1:0-5105 GCA_964479745.1 uncultured Candidatus Saccharibacteria bacterium | reverse complement strand
GGAAGTATCTTGCGGAGGAGCAAGCGGAGATCACAGGCAAAAATGCCGGGGCGGTCTATTGGGCCGAACCTTGTAGGTCTCTGCCTCTTCCGCAGTGTTTTCGTTTGGTGTTGAGTGGGCTGGCTTGTAAGTTGTATTGCAAACTATAGGTTTGTGCCAGCCCACTCACCTTTTTTAAAAATAAAGTCTTTCAGAAATAGTTCATAAAAATTTGTGAGTTATTTCTGTGAGACTGGCAATCTTCTAAAGGGTAGGATGCCCGGGATACATACAGTACGGGAGAAACCTGTTCGATTCAGGTAGCCAGTCTCACACTTCGCAAAATGATCGCAAAAGTTTGTTGTCATTTTGCGGAGCGGGATGGCAAGCTCCCATAGGCGAGGAACAATCCCGATGACCCTGTGACTCAAGCGAGCTCTCCCCTCCGCACACCATAAGCCCCAACGGGGGCTTTTTTCTTTTTGGTATTTTCTCTCAAAAGCGTAGCGAGTGTAACCTCTGAAGTCGCTGAGGAGGCAGTTTGCATGGTTGAGATGAAGTATAATTATTCTTAACACTTCATCTCAAAACTGCCGACGTCGCGAGCGAGCGGAGACGCTGGCGCAACGAGCGTACTGAAGAGGTTACACTCGCGGAGCTTTGTATAAAAAAATTGATTCTTAAACCTCCTTTTGCTATGTTGTACCTGTGTTAAACAAACTCTTTGGTTTATTTTCCAAAGATATCGGTATTGATTTGGGTACGGCAAATACTCTGGTTTATGTGCGCGGCAAAGGTATAGTCATAAACGAACCGTCAATTGTGGCTATCAATAATAAAACCGGCACGATTTTGGCTATCGGTGAAGAAGCCAGAAAAATGGTCGGCCGGACGCCGGGCTATATTGTCGTTGCTCGGCCTTTAGTTGCCGGCGTGGTTTCCGACTTTGAAGTTACCGAGCAGATGCTCAAATTTTTTATTGATAAAGTCCATCAGGAAAGTTTTTCTCTTTTGCCTCGCCCGCGAGTGGTAATCGGCGTGCCTTCTGGCGTAACCGAAGTGGAAAAAAGAGCGGTTGAGGATGCGGCTTACAACGCTGGCGCCCGTGAGGTTTATTTGATTGAAGAGCCGATGGCGGCGGCAGTCGGCGCCAGACTGCCGGTGCAAGATGCGGCGGCTAATGTAATTATTGATGTCGGCGGCGGCTCTACCGAAGTCGCTGTTATTTCAATGGGCGGAGTGGTGGCCTCGCGCTCGTTAAGGATTGCCGGCAATAAATTTAACGAAGACATTATCCGTTATTTGCGCGAGGAAAGAAACTTGCTTATAGGCGAAGCGACCGCGGAGAGCGTAAAAATCCGCTTGGGTTCGGCCTATCCTTTGGATGAAGAACTAAGCGGGGAGATCAGGGGCAGAGACTTAGTAACCGGCTTGCCCAGAGAAATTATAATCACTTCCGAAGAAATTCGCCGGGCAATTTTGCGTTCAGTCAGAAATATTTTGACTGACATTAAAGCGACGATTGAAGAAACGCCGCCGGAGTTGATAGCTGATCTGCTTAGCCGGAGCGTATATTTATCAGGCGGAGGGAGCTTGCTAAGAGGCATGGATGAAGTTATTTCCCACGAAATCAAACTGCCGGTTAAGATTGTGGATGATCCGCTGACTTCCGTCGCCCGTGGCTGCGGTTTTGTTTTGGAGCACATTGATAAACTCAAAGAGATTTTGCTGGTTACCTCAAAGGAAGCGTATTTGTAATGCGCAACAATTTTTTTAAAAAAATTATTATAGCATTGGCAGTTTTGGGGCTTTTGGTTTTTTTTAATAATTATCTGACAAGTAATTTTTTAAGGGCGAATTTTATTAAAATTTCCAAAACGCCCTTAGTTTATAGTTATGGCTTCCTAGCCAATTTTAAAAATAAATTAGTTTCTTGGTTTAAAGTTGACAATATAGTTTTGGAAAATCAGGTGTTAAACCAAGAGAATCGCAGACTTTATGCCATCAGTCTTAAACTAAACGAGTTGCAAAGAGAAAACGACTTGCTTAGAAAGGAGTTGGGTGTCGCTAAAAGACGCAATTGGCAAGTGGAAATTGCCAGAGTGTTTCAAGTTGATACCAGCGGACCTTTTAGAACGGCTCTTATAGACAAGGGTTCAAGACAGGGAGTTCAAGCGGGTATGGCCGTTGTTTTTGAGGGGGATATTTTACTCGGCGTGATCAAGGAGGTTTTTCTCGACAGTTCACTCGTGCTTTTGACGACCGACCAGCGGACGGCTGTAAGTGTCAGGTCAAAAGATTCTCAAATCTCCGGCCGCATCAAAGGAGCGCTTAACGACGGTTTGTTGCTGGAGCTTATAACCAACCAAGAAGACATAAAAATCGGAGACCAGATCTTAACGAGCGGTTTGGATGGTCTTCCCAGTTTGCTGATTATAGGCACTGTCTTAAGCGCAAAGTCCGACAATGGAGACTTGTTTAAAAAAGTCAATGTTGGGCCGGCTTTTGAAAGTTTTTTTCCAGAAAGTGTTTTCGTGCTTAAATTATGAAAACAAGAGTTTTTTTATTTATCGCCTTAATCTTGTTTTTTTCTAAATTTTTATTCCTGCCCGTTTTGGGCTGGCATACCGCTATAGATTTTTTTGCTGTTTTTATCCTGACACTTGCCGTTGCAGACAGAAGTTTTAAGGCAAAGTTCCTTTTGACTTTTGCCGTAGTCATTTTCTTTGATATTTTTTCCGGCGGTGTTTTTGGTTCTTTGTCCCTAGCGTTAGGCGGCTCAATTTTGCTGGTTTTTTCAGCAAAGAAGTTTTTGTTGGCATCGGAACAAAATTATTTTTTATCTTTTTTAGTTATCCTACTTTGCTACCAGTTTTATATTCTGGTTCTTTTCCGTCTGGAGCGGTTAAACTGGACATTCAATTTTTTCAACCTTTTTATTCTTAGTATTTTTATTTTATTTTTTATTTATGCGGTTGTGGCCAAACAAAAAAGAATATCGGGTATCTAACTTTGAAGACGACGGAGTTTCGCCGGAAGAGACTTTATTGGATTCTTTGGGCAGTGATTCCAAAATAGAGTTGCCGATTCCGGAATCGGTTGTTTTTGTTTTTTACGCTTTAATCGGCGCGGCTTTTTTATTTTTTATTATTTTCTCTTTTAACTTAGAAGTTCTGCAGGGGTCGTATTTTAAAAATATTGCTGCTGGTAACCGCTCAACTTTTTATCAGGTACCTTCTATGCGGGGTGTAATTTTAGATAATGCCGGCCAAATACTGGCCGACAACCAGCCGGTTTTTGATTTGGTGGGTATATCTTCCGACTTGCCGGACAAAAAAGAAGAAGTTAACACAATAATCCAGGGGCTAAGCCAGATTTTGAAAGAACCGGAGGAAAATATTTTAGATATTTTCAGAGAGGGTAAATCACAAGCGCTGTTTTTTATAAAAAAGGATTTAGAAAAAGATGAAGTTCTGCAGATTCAAAATCGTTATCAAAGAGGAGTCTATGTCGTGAATGGCGCCCAGAGGCTGTATCCGGCAGGAGCTAAGTTTTCCAGCGTCATTGGTTATACCGGAAAAGTCAGTCAGGAGGACCTTAAAGATCCATATTATAACTTGAACGACCGCAAAGGCCGCGCCGGCATAGAAGAAAGCTATGAAAACTTCCTTAAGGGCGAACATGGCCGAATATTTTTTGATAAGGCTAACAAGAAATATATTTTTAACAACGCTACGGCTGGAAGCGATATCGTTTTAAGTATAAATGGGGGAATTCAAAGGCATTTGTATGACTCTCTGGATAACATTTTGCGCTCAAGCGGTTTAAAAAGCGGTTCGGCCGTGGTGCAAAACCCGAATACGGGAGAAATTTTGGGCATGGTCAGTTTCCCGTCTTTTGATAACAACCAGCTGACTTCGGATCTAAGCGAAGACTTGTATAAAAAGTATTTTGAGGGCAAGGACAGGCCGATTTTTAACCGCGCCATCTCCGGTAAGTACAACCCTGGCTCTTCAATAAAACCGTTACTAGCTTTGGCGGGCCTTAAAGAAGGCGTTATCACATCCGACACCACGATTACCGACTTAAGCGGCTATATTACAATTAAAAGCCAATATGATCCAAATATTTTTTATAAATATAGGGACTGGAAAGTCCAAGGTACTGTCAATTTGAAAAAGGCGCTTGCCCAATCTTCCGACATATATTTTTACTCTGTCGGCGGCGGCTACGGCAATATTAAGGGGCTTGGTTTTGAAAAACTGGAAAAATATTTCCGCGCTTTTTTGATAGATAAAATTTTGGGGATAGACATTTCAGGCGAGACAAGCGGGTTTGTTCCCAGCGAAGAGTGGAAATTGGAAAAATTCGGCCAGCCGTGGTTTACGGGCGATACTTATAATGTTTCAATCGGCCAAGGCGATCTTTTGGTTACGCTCTTATGTTTCAGCAATTGCCAACGGCGGGACTTTTTACAAGCCTTTTTTGGTTAAAAAAATTATAGACCGTAACGGTAACGCGATTGAAAATTTTTCCGGTTCCGAATTGGCGAAGTTGCCTTTTGACGAGGCAACAATAAAAACTGTTCAAGAAGGAATGAGAGAGGTGGTTCTTTCCGGAACAGGCCAGCTTCTCAATTCATTGCCGGTGCCGGTAGCGGCAAAAACGGGTACGGCGGAAGTCGGCGCCAAAGGCGGAAAACTTAATTCAGTTTTTATCGCTTACGCTCCATACGACCGTCCGGAGATTGCTATTTCGGTAGTCGTGGAAAATATCGGTAAGAATCAAGGACTGGCGATAAGAACTGCTAGAGACTTCCTTGATTGGTACTTTAGCAGATAGCTTCACTACGCTAACTGATAGTAAATTTGCTTTAACTTTCTATTTGAGGTAAAATGGTTTCTTGTGTTTTAAACAAAAATTATGGCAACAAATAAAGGACAATATTTCAGTCCGGAAGGGCTGGAGAAACTAAAAAAAGAGTTAGAAAATCGCAAGTATGTTTTGCGCAAAGAGATTGCCGCCAAAATTCTTGAAGCCAAAGACTTGGGCGACTTGGCTGAAAACGCCGAGTTTACCGAGGCCAAAGAAATGCAGGCCTTCAATGAAGGCAGGATTGAGGAGCT
>CAYZNJ010000045.1:0-5573 GCA_964479745.1 uncultured Candidatus Saccharibacteria bacterium | reverse complement strand
TGATTTAGTATAATAGTAAACACTAAATCAAAATCCACAGACCGCAACGAGCGCAGTGTTTGTCGCTGGACAAACACAAGCGTTCGGAAAAAGTAATGTTGGCGAAGCTTCTTGTAAAATTACTGCTGAATTTCTTCTGTCGCTTGTTGCTCTTGCGCCACCGTCAAAAGTTCTTCAAGCGAGGTAATGCCCTGCAAAACTTTGATAATGCCGTCCTCAAACATTGAAATCATCCCTTGCCTGACTCCTTCTGCTCGTATCTTCGCTTCCGAAATCTGACCCAAAATTATCTGCTCAAGCTGGTCGGTCATTTCCAGAACTTCAAGAATCGCGATTCTGCCTTTGTAAGATTTGCCGCCGCATTCCTCGCAGCCGCTTTCACTTGGTTTGAAAATACTATCTGCATTCTCGGGCAGATCTTTTTTATAGGCCGCTGTCATTTTTTTTATCGCCTGATCAATAATTTTTTTCTCTCCCGCATTGGCCTTGACTTTAATTTTACACTTTTTACATAATTTCCTCAAAAGCCTTTGAGCAATGGCCAAATTAACCGTCGGCGCGATAAGGTATTTCTCCACTCCCATATCTATCAACCGCGGAATAACTCCGACAGAATCATTCGTGTGAAGGGTTGAAAGAACAACATGGCCGGTCAAAGCGGCGTTAGTGGCCAAACTGGCCGTTTCCCGGTCTCTAATTTCACCCACCATGATGACATCTGGGTCTTGCCTTAAAATATGACGCAACCCGCTGGCAAAAGTGTAGCCGATTTCTTCATGAATCTGAGATTGGTTAATGCCCTCTAAAAAATATTCTATCGGATCTTCCAGCGTGATGATATTTATTCCTTCATTATTATATTTGCGTAAAATTGAGTAAAGAGTGGTGCTTTTTCCCGAACCCGTCGGGCCGGTAATTAAAATCTCGCCAAAAGGTTTTTCAATATTTTTCAAAACCAACTCAAGAGAACGGCCGAACAAACCCAAATCAGGCAGGTCAATGTTGCCGACCAAAGGGTCCAAAATGCGCATTACTACCTTTTCGCCATGGCGAGTCGGCAAAGAAGAAACCCTAAAGTCAATCTTGCGGTCAAGATAAGTGCTGAACCGGCCGTCTTGAGGCAGGCGGGTCTCGTCAATTTTCATTTCTGACAAGATTTTTATTCTGGTGACTATTGCCGACAAAATGTTTTTCGGCAGAGAGAGAGTCGCCTGCAGGATGCCGTCTATCCTAAAACGAACTCTGATGTTGCTCTCCATCGGTTCTATGTGAATATCCGAAGCCTTGTTGTCAACAGCATGCTTAACGATAATAGCAACTACCTTGGTAACCGGCGAATCAGCTGTAATCTGCTCTAAGGAACCGGTTTTAGGTATCTCCAGTTTTATTTTCTGCCCGACATCATCAACCGGCCCAAGAGCCTCGCCCACTTGGGTAATAATAGAAGAATAACTTTGGAAAAGCTTATCAAAGTCCCTGTAGCTTATCAGAAACCTTTCTAAGCTCAGTCCCCTGTCTTCGCCGATGAACTTCAGAGCCTCAAGAGCGTCAATGTCTTCGGGGTTTAAAATACCGACTTTCAAGACAGAGTCTGTTTTAGCAAAAGGTATGATTTGATAAAAGTTGATGATGTCTTCTGATATTATTTTGGAAAGTTCAAAATCAATTTCAGTTTTAGACTTCACCAAATCTAAAACCGGCAGTTTGTACACTTCTGCTTTAAGCTGGAGCAAATCGTCTTCGCTGACAACTTTTTGCTCAATCAGAACTCTGCCGAAATCCTTGTTTTGATCTTGAGCCTGTTTGGCAAAAGTTTCGGCATTTTCCGGCGAAAGCACTTTCTTTTTTACCAGTTCAGCGGCAAGAGTTTGTGGTATTTTAATTGGCAACTTTGCTAGTTGCTAGTTGCTAGTTGCTAGTTGCTAGTTAAAATTCTAGAAACTAGAAGCTGAAAACTAGAAACTGTTAGAACGGTGCGAAAGGATTGTCCCTGCCGGTTTGACCGGGTTTGACCGGAATAACGCCGAAAATTTTCAGCTGTTTGAAAAGAATGCGGTCAAAAATGGAAAAGTCTAAAGAGAGATTTTCAATCTCCGGAGCAAAATTTTCTTTAACCGACGGCTGAAGCGAGAGATCAATAACCGCAGGCGTCGAACCGGAGTATAAAACATAAGCAATCACCAAACCCAAAAATATAATCAGGCCGATAAAAAGATTTTCAGAACTGGCGGGTTTAGATTTGTTTGTCTCTGCCATAGTTATTTAAATTTATTCTACAAAATAAGTATATATCTTGGCGGCAAAATTCAGGCCTCCGGGTATATTCGAAGAAGAATCCAAAGAAATAGTAAACTCCTGCAAATCTAAAACCCTTAAGTTTTTCTCCGCCAACCTTATAAAATCAAAAACTGATTTATATTGGCTGCTGCTGTTGATCTCAATCTGCATAATTTTGGAGTCGGCACCCTTCAGCCCTTCTATTTTGGCGGTTTTTACAGTTTTAAGATTAACACCGGTTTCTTTGGCAATTTCTTCAAGGTTAACGATCACATCTTGGGTTTTTTTGGTTTGCGGAAGAACAGTGGCAAGCTTATCAACATCGGCCCGTCTTTCGCTCACTTTATTTTTGAGGTCCGTTATCTTGACGAGTAAAGCCTGCTTCTTGCTTATACCTGCCTGTCGGGCATTAACGGCTTCTTTGGTGGCTGAAATCAGATTATACTGCGGCAAAACTAAAAGCGGAATTAGGATTATGCCCAAGGCCACAAAGCCGGCGCCAATTAGTTTTTTGTAATCCATCATTTATTTTCCTTATTAAGTAAAAGCTTGTTTTTATCAAAAATGATTTTCATTTCGTATTCCAACAGACCAGTTGAGAGACTGGTGACTTTGTTCAGGTCAATATCAGTTATGGCTTCGTCGGAAAGAAAACTGGCAATTTGCTGGGCGATAACGGTATAGTTTGAAGCCCGTCCCTTGAGTTCCATTTTAGTCGCTTGCGTATCGGCAAAAAGAGTATCCATCTGGCTTTGTGGAGGCGTTAAGCTTTGAATTTTGGCCAAAGCGTTGGACCAAACGATATGGTTGCCGATTAAAGCTTCCGCAGAAGAAAATCTTTTTTTCAAAACTAAGAGATTTTTTTCAAAATCCCTGTCTCTCTTTTTTTCAAGCTCAAGAGCTTGGCTGTTGAGATCTGTCAAATCGTTGGTCAAAATAGAAGCATATGTTTTTAGGCCGATAAAAATCAAAAGCATTAAACCTAAAAAACACAAACCCCAATAGAGCGGCCTGTTTTCCCCGGGAATTTTTATATCCAGTTTCCTTCTGGTTTCCGGGAGAAGTTGAATTGTCCCTCCTTGATTCACAAATATAGTTGCTAGTTTCTAGTTGCTAGTTTCTAGTTAGAAATAAAATCCACTAGAAGCTAGAACCTGAAAACTATAAACTTAACTCATTATACCCTATACTTCCCTCATAGCCAAACCCGCGGCAATAGCAAAAGCCGGTCCGAGTTCAGGAATCATTTTGGCAAGCTCTTTTGGATAAACAACTCTGGCAAAAGGGTTGCCGATTGCAACATCAAGACCAATCTTGCTTTTGAAATAATCCGAAAAATTAGGCATGTTAGCAACTCCGCCCACCAGTATAACCTTGGGGATTTTGACATTTTTAGAGTTTTCATAGGTTGAGATTGTCTTTTTTGTCTCAAAAACCATCATATCAAGAAGTGAAGTCATGGCCTCCCCGACCACCCTGGTGCTTTCCGGCTTTAGTCCTATGGTTCTCTTAAATTCTTCGGCGCGGGAAAGATTCACCCCCATTGATCTGGCAATAGACTTGGTAATTTCAAAACCGCCAATTTCATAGTTATGGCTGATTCTTTCAAACCCGCGATCCACTACCAAAATAGAGGTACTGCGGCCGCCGATATTGACAATCGCCACCGGACTAAGGTCGTTGCCTATCAGTGAGCGTATCAACGCAATGTTTTCCAGTTCAAGAGCAACTAAATTCAAACCGGCAGCGTTCATAATGTTTTTATATCTTTCGGTTTCACGCCTGGGTACAGCCGCCAGAAAAACTTCAACTATCGGCGCAACCCCAAACTTGGAAGGTTCTTGCTGAATGTTCGTGGCCTCAATATCAGCCAGATTTATAATTGACCAATCAATAACAACTTCATCTATAGGAATGGGTATGTACTTTTTGGCCTCAAAAGGAATTGTTTTGGCTAAGTCCCTTTCAGACAAATACGGCAGAGAGATCACCGTTGAGAAAGTGGAGAATGAAGGAATTGAAGCAACGACATTTCTACTTTTAACTTTTGACTGCTTAATCAGTTCTTTCATCCCCCAGACGATATCCTGATCCGGAAGTTTGGTTGTCTGCTGTTTAATCTCCAAAGCGTCTTCTTGATTTTCCAGTTGAAAAAACCCATAATTGAGCAACTTAAAACGTCCGCTTTCTTGAGAAAGTTCAACTGCTTTGATCGAAGCCGTACCGATGTCAATTCCCAATGTCCCTTGAGAGAAAAATTTTCCAAAAAAAGGCAGGTTCAAAATCTAGTTGCTAGTTTCTAGTTGCTAGTTTCTAGTTGGAAAGAAAGCCCACTGGAAGCTAGGACTGAAAGCTAGAAGCTGAAAACTGTAAACTAAATTCAGTATACCACAAAAACAAAATGAAACTAAACGAGTTATCAATAACGAAACTCTTCCTTGATCTTATCTTCCCTATCCGATGTCTGGGATGCAACGAAACTTCTCTTAAACGCGAAAGTGACGAAGAAGACTGGATCTGCCGCTCCTGTTTTGAGAAAATTAAACTCAAAATTGCGTTTGAGTGCGCTTTTTGCTCCTCCCGCACTTTAAACGGCGAAACCTGTCCTTTCTGCCGAAAAGAAAACTCGCTGGACTATCTTTGGGCCGCCGCCAACTACAGCAACCCGCTTGTTAAAAAAATTCTCTGGGCTTTCAAATACAAATTTATTCGCTCCTTAAAATTACCGCTAAGCCGTCTTTTGTTAAAATTCCTAAAGGAAAAACAAAGAGACCAGTTCGTGGAGAATTATCGGGAGCAGATCTTAATGCTTCCGGTTCCGATTCACCGCTTAAGATTTAACTGGCGCTCTTACAACCAATCAGAATTAATGGCCCGGGAACTGGCTCAAGCCTTGAATGTTGAAGCAAGCTCGGAAGCATTGGTCCGGTTAAAAAAAAGAAAACCTCAAGCGGAAATTAAAAACAAAGAAGAAAGAGTAAAAAATACGAAAGGCATATTTGCCTGCATCCGGCCGGATAAAGTTGAAGACAAAACAATAGTTTTAGTGGACGACGTTACCACCACCGGTTCAACTCTTAACGAATGCGCTAAGGTTTTAAAAGAAGCCGGCGCTAAAAAAGTAATCGGCTTGGTCGTTGCCAAAGGCTAAAAAATATGATAAAATTCCATAAAATTCAAAGGATTTTGGAGGGGACGCATAACAGCTCGTGCAGAGGTTTGTTCCCAATTTGATTACGCACAGCGAAACGAGCACAAATACAAATCGCAATCCCGTTGGGTTGGCGGAGACGTGG
>CAYZNJ010000044.1:0-5996 GCA_964479745.1 uncultured Candidatus Saccharibacteria bacterium | reverse complement strand
AGCTTTCAAAGAGCGAGCTTTTTCGCTGGAAAAAAGCGAGCGTCCGGAAAAAGCAACGTTCGCGAAGCTTAAGAAAGTACTTTTATGGTCTTCTCCAGCATCTTTTCAACACTGAAATACTTTGACGTTTCTTTGCCGTTTTCAATAAACCTCTTCTGCAGTTCCGGCGTCTGCCAAACAGTTTTAATCGCCTCTACCAAATTGAACTCGTCATTGTACTTGACCATAAAACCGTTTTCTCCCTGGTGGATAACTTCTCTGTTGCCGCCGGCGGAAGTGGTTATAACCGGCGCGCCGGCCAGCATCGCCTCAAGAATCTCGTGAGAAAATCCTTCGTAGCCGGTATTAAGAACAAACATATCCGATGCCGCCAGATAAACAGCTAATTGTTCTTTGTTTTGCTTGCCTATCAAATAAACTTTTTTCTCCAGCCCCATGTTTTTTACCATCGTTTGCAAGATTTTTAGCTCCGGACCTTCGCCAACAATAACCAGCCTGAAAAATTGGTTTATCGCCAAAAGTTTCGGCATTATTTTGACCAGCATCCTGAAACCTTTCCATGGTACCAAACGGCCATAAGAAAGAATTATATTCCCGGCGATGCCAATTTTTTTTCTTGCCTCTTCTTTGCTCAATTCGGCTGGTTTAAAGTCCGCGCCGTTATAAACAACTCTGATTTTATCTTTGGCTACTCCCCACCCTTGGACCAGTTTAGAAATATATTCAGAAGGAACTATTATTTTATTCGCTTTTCGGCAGACAAAAGACTGAAGCCAAAACAGAATCTTGATCCAGCCCCCCTTTTTTGACTTTTGAAAGTCGTCTATCAGTAAGTCTGTTTTTTTATTTAAAACTGCCGTTTGCCAGGCATAGTCACCGACGATTCTTATGCAAAACTTTTTTCTAAAAAATTTTGAGGCTATAAGACAAGTTATGCCGCCATTGAGCGTACTCAAAGACAGAATAATGTTATTCTGCTTGGCGCGAAAGAACACTTTCAAAAAATACGCCAGATGCCTGAATAGCCAGAAATTCTTTCTCCAAACTCTCACCACCTTAAATTTTAAATTTTTGTCTTCGGAAAACCTCCTCACCGACGAGTAACTAACCACAGAAACCTTGAACTCGTCAGACAGTTTATCGGCAACAGCTTTGGCATAAGAAGCCGGCCCGCCGATGTCGGGAGGAAAAATGCCAGTAACAATTAGGATCTTTTTCATTTTTTTGAAAATAAGTTGAAGCGGATGATATGCCAGACCGCCGCCAACCCGTCTTTCCAGTTTATATGCTTTCCTTCTTCATATGTCCTCCCGCTGTAAGAAATGCCGACTTCAAAAACCCTAAATTTAGCTTGAGCCACCCTGGCAGTCAGTTCCGGTTCAATGCCAAAACGTTTTGAGCTTAATTTTGGCAAAATTTTCCTGACAGCGTCTTTGCGGAAAACCTTATAGCAAGTTGCCATATCACTAATATTAAGACCGGTAAACAGGTTGGATAAAAGAGTTAAGAACCTGTTCGCTAAGTAGTGGGTATTATAAAAAACCCTGTGCGGCTGGTTACCTATAAAACGGGAGCCGTAGACAACATCGGCCTTGCCTTCCAAAATAGGCTTCAGAAGAACACCGTATTCGTTGGGGTCGTATTCCAGATCTGCATCCTGAATAATCATAATATCTCCAGTTGCTTCCCCAAACCCCTTTTTTATGGCCGCGCCCTTGCCTTGATTAACACTCTGAAAATATGTCTTAACAAAAGGCAAATTTAAACTTTGCAGTATTTCTCTGGTGCCGTCTTTTGAACAGTCGTCAACAACCACAATTTCTTTTTCCACGCCATCTAGTTGGACACTTTCCACTTTTTTCAAAAGCTCTCTTATGGTTTTGGCTTCGTTGTAAACGGGAATAATTATGGATAACTTGGTCATACTCTTACTGGCCTAGGTTCCGATATTGTTATAAATCCTAGCATATTCTAAAGCGATTTTGTCCCAGTCATATTTTTCTCTGACCAGCTCTTGACTGTTTTTAATAACTTTTTTTCTAAGTTCGTGGTCTTCAATCAGCATTTGTATTTTCTCCGCGACATCTTCCGGCTTGGAGCCGTCGCAAATCAGTCCCGTCCGGCCATGAATCAAAAAATCGGTAATGCCGCCTACTGCCGTACCCACAACCGGCAGACGGGCTGCCATGGCTTCCAAAAAAGAGATGCCCAATCCCTCCGACCGTGACGGCCTGACAAAGACATGAGAAATTTTTAGATACCTAGGCAGCTCGTCTTGGCTCACAGATCCAGCAAAAATAATTTTATCATAAATACCCAACGCTTTTCCCAAATTTACAAGTTCTTCTTTTTGACCGCCTTCTCCCGCCAGTAAAAGTTTATATCGCGTACCGCTATTGTCTGCGGCCAAAACAGCAAAGGCTTTGACCAAAATGTCCAAACCATTTTTTGCCACCAGCCGGCTGGTGCTGATAATGATTTTTTCGTCCGGAAGTATACCAAGCCTATTGGCCAGTTCCGAAAGTTCGCCGTAATTAAATTCTCTGGAAAATTTAGCCGGGTCAATGCCGTTTGGAATTATTTCAACGGGAAGGTTTTTTCTTAATCCCAAAACATAATTTTTAAGATAGTTGCTGATCGCTGTCGCAAAATCAACTTTATTGATAATCAGTCTGCGAAAAAGTTTTTTTAAAAAATTTTGCCGGTTTAAGTTTTGCCCCTCCTGAAGCGTTAGCAGAAATGGCAGTTTCGGATATCGCCATTTCAGAAGCCAGGCGGCGCCGGCGGCTTGAGAAGCTTGAAAGACGTGAACTAGATCATACGGCCCCTTTGTTTTAACAAGTTCTTTTGCTTTTTTAAAAATGGCCAGGGGAAGAAAATTTTTGGGCAATAAAAAATTAAAAAGACTGAAACTCCCGCCAACCCTGAAGATGTTTAAGTTGCCGGCTTTCTCTTCTCCCGCCAGTAATCCAAGGGCACCCCTTGGATTGGCTGTAATGAGGTCAAACTCAATTTCGGAAAGTCTGCCGGTTATTTCTTTTATGGCAATCTCCGAACCGCCGACCATGGGCAGGTAGGAAGTGCTTAAAATGAGTATTTTCTTGGTTTTTTGGGCCATTTGTGCTACAATAATGCCACAAATGGAAGACAAAATCAAACGAGTTTTATTTATAATCACCCAATCCGAAATGGGCGGCGCCCAGAGGTTTTTGCTTAACCTGACTTCCCGGCTTAATCCGGATAAATATAAAATTCTGGTAGCCGTCGGCTCCGATGGCAATGGAGACTTTTTAGGGTCATTAGACAAAGAGAGAATCCCCCACATCACCCTGCTTAACCTAAAAAGAGACATTTCGCCTTGGCATGATTTTAGAGTAATATTTGAAATTAAAAAACTTATAAAAATATTTCAGCCGGACGTGCTTTTTTTAAACAGCTCTAAAGCCGGCTTCCTCGGTTCTCTCGCCACCGTCTTTCCCCCTAAACTAGCAACTATAAACCAGAAACTAACAACTGTCTATCGTATCGGCGGCTGGAGTTTCAACGATCCTTGGCCAAAATGGAAAAAAGTTTTATGGATCTTTTTGGAAAAGCTGAGCGCCGGCTGGAAAGACTGCATCATACTAAATAACCGGCGCGATTTTGACCAAGCAAAAAAATTAAAAATAAAACCCAAAAAATCGCTGGAGCTGATTTATAACGGAATTGATTTGAAAAGAATGGAATTTTTGGAACCGGACAGAGCCAGACTGGAGATACTAAAAAAAATTTCTTCCCAAGGAGGAAATGTCTTCCAGGCAAAACATATAATAGGCGCTATCGCCAACTTCTACAAATCAAAAGGGCTTGAGTACCTGATTGAAGCAATTAAGTTTCTGCCTGAAGAAATATCCGCCATTCTGGTAATAATCGGCGAGGGGAGGGAAAGGGAATATCTTGAAAGTTTAGTTGAAAAAAACAACCTGCAGACAAAAGTATTCATGGCTGGCGCTTTAAATGACGCTTTTCGGTATTTGAAGGCTTTTGATGTTTTCGTCCTTCCGTCCGTAAAAGAGGGTTTCCCTTGGGCATTGCTTGAAGCAATGGCGGCCAAGCTGCCGGTCATCGCCACCGATGTCGGAGCGGTGCCGGAAATAATCAACGACCGCAAAAATGGCCTGCTTGTTGAACCCAAAAACCCCGCTGTGTTAGCGGATAAAATTAAAGAAGTTTTAGAAAACGACCGCCTTAGAAATGAGCTTGGAATCCAGGCTCATCAAACCCTGCTTTTCAAATTTGAAATGGACAAAATGGCGCAACAAATAGAGAAGTTGCTTTAGAGATCTCTTAGTACTCCCGACCAAGACTTTTTACAAATGCCCGGGCTTCGGCTTCAAAGGACGGATCAATCTGAACCGTTTTGCGGGCTATTCTTACAGCGTCGTCAATTCTTCCTAGGTTTGCATATGCCGCCGCCAAAGGCGCGTAGTAACTAGTATTTTTCGGAGAAATAAGTACCAGCTTCTCGTAAACAGCCGCAATATGAGCAAAGTCCTTATTCTTTAGATACACGCTTTCTAGTCTCAAATAGTCCTGCTCGCTTGGTTCGTATGCATTTTTTGCAGCTAAGGCTTTTTCCATGTTTTTCAGGCCGCCGCTCGTGTCACCAAGCCCTACTTTGGCTACACCCAGATACCAAAGAGATAGTCCTGTTTCCGGATTCAGATCAACGGCTCTTTGGAAAAATTCAACAGCTTTTGAGTAATCTTTTTTGTTAAGATATGCCTGCGCTATCTCATAATAAGTCCTGATGAACTTAGGCGAAAGTTCTAATGCCTTCATTGAGTAAACCAGTGCCCTGTCGTTATACGGCGACTTGGGATCGCCACTGCCGAGTATAATATTCAACCGCGAGCCGTAAAGATACGGCAGATAGTCAATTGAGTTTTCTTGAATATTTTTGTCAACTTCGGTTATGGCGTACTCGTAGGCGTCCCGCACTGCTTTCTCTTTTACACTCGGGCCTCCGGGACCAACCAAGTATTGGGCTAATCTGTGCCTATAGTCGTACTTGCCAGGCACATCGTAAGACAAGGATTCTTTGTATTTTGCCATGGCTCCGTTAAAATCGCCCGCCCACCCGTAAACAATAGCTCTGGTGGTCGCATAATTAGCTTTAGACGGTAAAATATTCGTCTTATACACCAGCACCGGCACAAATATAATTAAGACCGCCGCCAGCATATTAATAATTGTGCTATTTTTAATAACAGGCTCTGCTGTGTTGTTGGTGTTGTTTGGCGCAAGCCAAGATACAAATCCCACAATCGTGAAAAAAACGATAAGATTGGCAGAGGTGTCAAAGATAAAAGAATTATGAATTATATACGCGATAATCGCCGATGTAAGCCCGGCGCCGTAAATAACAAAATCGTTATTTCTTAACAACTTCTTCAGAGAAGCCAGCAACGCGGTAAAAATGTTGATATAAGCCGCAAATCCAACAAGTCCCATAGTTACAAGAATCTCAACAAACATATTGTGCGCCCTGTCAAAGAGCGTCTCCGAACCAAAACCGACAAAAAACTTGGGATTAAAATATTTTGAAAAAGGAATATTGAAATTCTCCGGCCCCCAGCCGAAGAGAACTGTTTTAGGACTTTCAATCCACCCCTTAAGCCCCGCCTGCCAGGCCCAAAAACGGGTCTGGACGGTAACAGAGTTAAACGATAGGTCGGTAATTCTGTTTAAATATCTGGAGTTTTTAATAAAAGAAGAATCGCTGAACAGTAAAGAAAAAATAACAAACAAAATAAACAAACCGATCAAAACATTAAAGATAGTCCTCCCGATACGAGATTTTTTATGTTTCATCCACAAAAAAGCAAAAACCAAAAGCCCGACTGCATAACCCAAAACCGACCCTCTTACTGCGGTAACTAAAAGAGCAACGGAAGCAACAGCGAAAGCAAACAAATACAATATTTTTCTTTTTTGGCTGTCCCTAACGGGATTCA
>CAYZNJ010000043.1:0-6132 GCA_964479745.1 uncultured Candidatus Saccharibacteria bacterium | reverse complement strand
CCTATCACTTCGGGACCTTGCTCGGTTATGATGTAGATAAACCGAGAAATTTAGCCAAGTCTGTTACGGTGGAATAAGTCCTAAATCAATCCCAACAGATGGCCGGTGTCATTGACACAATCAACAAACCACCCGCGTTCATTAAATCTGAAACGGGATATGGAGCAATTATCCAGAGTGAATTTCCATAACATGCTTGAATCCCAGCCGGTAATATCCTGAAATAAGCACTTGAAATTCATGCCGCTGCCAAAAATTGCAAAATTCAATTTTCGTTCTGACTTAAAAAAACCTTCATTCTGTAAAAATTCTTTTTCAAACCACTCGGAAACTCTGCGTTGAACCATCTTTTGCGACTCGCCGCCCGGCGGCCTAAACCACGGACCTAAATAAGTTATCAATCTGCCGGAAGCGCCTGTATATATTTCGTCTCTTCTACTGCCGGCTAATAGTCCCGTATCAAGCTCTTCGAGAGCCGAAACAACAACAACTTTGTCAAAGTTGTAGTCAGCTACTCCGCAAACCACTCTTGCCGTGTGGGTTACTCTTTGCAGAGACGAACAATAGAGGCCGTCAAATTTAATTTTTTCTTTTTTTAACCTTAAACCCAAAGCTCGAGCCTGTCTAACACCAAGAGGTGTTATTTCCGGATCCTTACCACCGATAAATTCAAGATTAGTATTGTCTCTGGATTCTCCGTGTCTGAAAAAATGAAAAGCAAATTCGGTGTTTGAGTTTATCATCTGATGTCCCTATCCACAACTTCTCCGGGCTTGATAACCACATTTCTCCCGATTTTTACCCCGGGCATCAGGCTGGCGTTAATACAAACTTTAGCTCCAGCACCAACAACTGCTCCTAACCCTCGCAAATTAGTGTCAACCTTCATGGTGCCCCACTCACTTTTTACATTCTTCCTGTCAAATCTTTTATTGGCAGTAATTGTGCCTGCCCCCAAACTGCAATCTTTGTCTAAAATAGAATCTCCGATAAAATTATGGTGCAACTCGATGTCGTCATATAAGATACTATTTTTTACCTCGGAGTGCGCGCCAACAACAACATTCTTACCGATATAAGAGTGGTCGCGGATTAAACAATGATTGCCAATAACCGCCCCTTCATCTATAAAACAAGGCCCTTTAATTACCGCATTTTCATAGATAGTAACGCCCCGTGAAAGAACAATACCTTCACCAGAAAACTGGACTCCGGCTTTTATGGAAACGCTATTCTTTATGGCTTCCTCGTTATTCAAGTAGTCATCCAAACTGCTGTCGTGCTCCATCAAATACCTATTCATCGCCAAAAGATCCCAAGGATATTTTAAAGATAACAGGGGCATTTCTTCCGGTAAAACCACACCTTGAACAATACCATGGTCTTCTAAAAATGCCTGCAAAGCATCTTCCAAGCTTGTTTCTCCGGCATGTTTTTTCAGTTCGTTAAGAAAAGACCTGTGCAAAAGGTAAACGCCGACAACCCGAATCGGGCTTAGAAAGGTTTTGGGCTTTTCTCTGACTTCAAGAACTCTGGCGTCTTCTCTAATTCGCATTACGCCAAAATTTTCCGGATGATCTGTCTTCTGGCCAAACATTATATTAACCGGCCACGGCCAGTTTAGTTCATGCAGTTTGCTCAATATCTGATATATATTTATTTGGCTGGCGTTTAAAACTAAAAGTTGCTCACTCTCTTCCAAGCCGCCCAAAAATTTCTCTGCCGCTAAAATAGCGTCTCCCATGCCTTCGGCTTCAGCTTGTTCAACTGCCAAAATCTTCATGGTTCTATTTCCAAGTGAAGACGCATAATTTCTAAGACAAGCTGTCATGTAAGGGTCGGCCATTGCTCTGATAACTGCCGCTTCTTTAATCCCAAACCGTTCCAAACCTTCCAGTGTATAAGCAATAACCGGTTTGCCATAACCAACTTTGTATGTGCTTTTATGTCCTTCTTGTGCCAAAGGCCAAAAACGCGAGCTTCTGCCTGCCGCTAAAACAATCGCTTTCATTCTTTCTCCTTATTTTGTTTTCAAAAAAGCCATAAAAAAACTACCACGATTTGTGGTAGTTGGCAAACTCTGTATAGCTGGGTTCAAGAAAAATTTACTTTTGTGGAAGTTGAATCATCGGCAAGGCACCGCTGCCATTGTAGGTTGGCAGTTTGCCGTCCCACTTGGCTATAGAGGCCTGCTGAATCTCCAGCCGCCGCCACTCTAAGAGAGTGGAAGTGATGCTGCTAGTTAAGACTTGGTTGGCCTTTGCATCGCCAGTGGCTTTAGCAATAGCAGCTCTAGCCTCACCTTCAGCTTGCGCTACTCTTTTTTCCGCTTCAGCCTTAGCTTGACGCACCTCGTTTTCAACACGAATAGCGTCCTGTGTAGCCTGAACTTTTCCATTAATAGCATCGACAACTTGCTTTGGCGGACGAGGTGCACCAATGAAACCAAATTGGTCAAGTTGTACCCCGATCGTATCTAGATCTTTTTGGAGAGCCGCTCGTGTTTCAGCCAAGAACGGGGCATTGTCACCCATAATAGTTTCAATTTTATATCTACCAGCAACATTATCAAACTTTTCACGCGCGAGGTTTCGTAAAAAACCATGCGTAAATGTTTTCAGGTCATCAGACCTGAATTTAACGTAAAAAGCAGGCACTTTTTGAGCGACCAAGTGATATGCCAGGCTTATATCTGCCGCCACTTGCATCTGGTCTCCTGTTGTAAAAGTAATTTCTTCGTTTACAGGCTTTCCTTCATTTGGTGAAGCTGTCCAAACACCTATTTGAACAAAAGTCGGATATTCGAAAACCTGACTAAAGAAGGGTGTGTATCCAACCCAGCCGGTGCTTAGGGGTAAGTCGTTCACACCTCTATTATCACCGGCATTTGAAACTTTGATCCCAACATACCCAGGGCCAACTCGAGTAGCGCAAGCAGAGTTGAAAAAAATACTAGCCAGCGCCATCATTATAATGGCCACACCGTTAATCTTTTGTTTACCGGCTTCGGAAAAATGATTTTTGAAATACTTGAGATAGTATTTCACGATATAACGCCAAGCAACAACAGATGTTGTCAATATCGCAAGTCCGACGACCACTTCTAAATTGCTTGGGTCGTTGACCAGGCCAAAAGAAAAATTCAAAACTGGCACCGTGGCCAAAACAAGCAAAACAAGCCCCAAAAGTCTGAAAAACATACTTTTTCTCCTTGCTATTTTCGGACATTGAGTCCAGGCATAACTGCCTTTTTGGTTTTTAATTTACTGCAACCAAAAAGAGTGTAACAGAAAGCCGCTATTAAGTCAAGGTTTTTAGGGATTGGTGTAGAAATCGGCTCAAATCCCTAAGATTTACTTATAATACACTCTGTTTGGTATTCTTAGGTCAATGTATTGCAGTTGATCTCTTTTGTCCGGAGAAATTTTTTGGGATAAAAAGGTATTAAGAGTATTTATCTGGTCTTTTAAGTCGTCGCTGGTGCTGAAATAAATTTTCCAGCCGGATGCGGTTTGAGCGTCAAGTCTGAATTTTTCACCGGCAGGAATAATGAATTCAGCCAAACTGATTTTTAATTTTTCCAGTTCTGTTTGCGACTTTAAAATAAAATTAAGCAAGTCTGCGTCAACAACTTGCTGGCCAAGTTTTTCAAACTGGCCGTTCTCATCTTCAACGGACAAAAGCAGTGAACCGGAAGAATCTGCGGCGGTATCAAAGGCTATGCCATTTTTGTCAAAATAAAAACATTTATTATCTTGCTTAAAACACCAACTGCCGACAGCTTCTTTTTTGTCCAAAGAAATGGCCAGTGTATGCAAAAGCTTTTTTTCCACTTCCACATTTTTTACTTGAGGAAATTTTTCGGAGATTAGGGCTTGAACTTTATCAGAGTCAACAAAAAATATATTACTGAACCTTGGAATAAAAAGTTTTCTTTCTTCAAGGTAGTTGTCAGCCGTTTCTCTGATTTCACTGTTACTGACAAAAGTACCGTTGTTTATTGAAATTTCCCTGACATTAAAAATCTTTGAAAAGAAAAACAGATACACAACGCCGATAGTCAATCCGGCAACCACAACAAACCAAACAATAATCTTGCTAATTATTTTTCTTTTTTTGTGAGCCAAAAACTTGGCTTGGTATGCTTGGTTTATAGTTTTAGACATAAATTCTTGGCAGTAACGGATTGATTCTAGACGCCACCTCATAGCTGATTGTATTTGCTTTGCCGGCAACATCTTCAGCAGTTATTCTCTCATTGCCCATTCGGCCGATCAAAACCACCTCGTCTCCTACTTTGGCGCCGTTAACTTTACTTATATCCACCACCGATAAATTCATGGAAATTCTGCCCAAAATTTTACAGCGTTTTCCACCAATTAAAACCTCGCCAACAGAAGAAAGAGCTCTGAAAAAGCCGTCGTAATAACCAACCGGCAAAAGGGCTATCGTGGAGTCCCTTTTTACTTTTTCAGTAATACCATAACCGACAAAGGTGCCCTTTGTAATTTTTTTAATTTGCGCGATTCTGGTTTTCCAAGTTAAAGCAGGCTGTAGGTTAAAACTGGAAAAACGGTTTTTAAACTCTTGGGAAGGCCACAAGCCGTAAAAAGCAACCCCAACTCTCACCATGTCAAAAGTGGCTTCAGGCAAGGCAAAAAGAGCAGTGGTAGCGGCGGCATGAATTATTTTTGGGCTAAAGCCAAAGTCTTTAATAATCTCTAAAGCTTTACGAAAGTTGTTTAGCTGAAGCTTCGCATAACTAAGGTCATTAAAGTTGTCAGCGCTGGCAAAATGAGTAAAAACTCCTTCAAGTTTAATTTCAGGAAAATTTTTAAGTTTATTTAAAAAAGTTGGCATTTCAGAAAACAAAACACCCTGCCGCGACATACCAGTATCAACCTTAAGATGGAAATCTATATTTTTTTTAAACCTTGACGCTTGTTTAAAAATTTCTTCGCCATAAAATGTCAATTTTATTTTGTACTTTGCCGCTAGGAAAAAAAGGGCTACAGGTGTATAACCCAAAACCAAAATCGGGAAGTCAACTTTCGCCTTGCGAAGCAAAACTGCTTCTTCAACACTGTCCACCCCCAGCCAACTTACCCCGTATTTTAAAAAGAGCTTGGCAGTTTCCACCAAGCCATGTCCGTAAGCGTTTGATTTCACCACTCCCATCACAATCTTCCCTTGAGCCAGTTTTTTTATGGTTTCTATATTATACTTGAGAGCGTCTTTCGAAACCTCCACCCAAGTTTTTAGGTTGTGAACAACCATTAATGCAAATCTACAAATCTATGCGAATACCACGAATAGTTTTTAAGGGGTTCCTAACTATTTGTAGTATTCGCATGTCATTTGTAGATTGGTATTACACTTACTTTATCTCTTTTATTCCCATCATGTATTTCTGCAAAACCTTTGGAATTTTGACTGTCCCCTTTTTAGTCTGATAATTTTCTACAATATTAGCCAAAACCCTCGGCGTGGCAATAGCCGTGTTGTTAAGCGAATGGGCAAATTGTATTTTGTTGTGAATATCTTTGTATCTTATGTTTAGCCTTCTGGTTTGAAAATCGTGAAAATAAGAAGCGGAGTGAGTTTCCCTGTATCTTTCCTGCGACGGCAGCCAAGTTTCTATGTCATATTTTTTAACCTGCCCCAAACCCAAATCACCGGCGCAATTTGCCACAACTCTGTATGGCAGTTTCAGCGCTTGAACCAGTTCTTCGGAATTTTTGGTAATTTCCTCGTGCCACTTTACCGATTCTTCGTGGTCGTTTTTGCAGATAATAATCTGCTCAATTTTATAAAATTCGTGCACACGCAAAATGCCCTTGGTATCTTTTCCATAAGAGCCGGCCTCGGAACGAAAACATGGCGAAAAAGCAATATATTTTTTAGGCAGATCTTTTTCCTGTAAAACTTCGTTGGCGTGAAAACCCATAACTGAAACTTCGGAAGTGCCAATCAAAAATTCATCTTCACCAATTTTGTAAACCTCGTCTTTGCCTTGAGGCAGCCAGCCGGTGCCGACAAAGTTAAAACCTTTGGCGATAGCCGGGGCGGCAAGAGGCGTAAAACCTTTTTTGACAAGTTTTTCTAAAGCTAGACTCCATAAAGCTTGGGAAA
>CAYZNJ010000042.1:0-6314 GCA_964479745.1 uncultured Candidatus Saccharibacteria bacterium | reverse complement strand
CTCGCTGGGTTTTTCGAAGGTCCGAAGAAATAATGTCTTAATGATTTCTTAGAATGTAATGATACTAAAATTCCCAAAAAAAATCTACCTAGTTGGCATAAAGGGCACGGGCACGTCTTCTTTGGCTGTGCTTTTAAAAAAGCTGGGGCACAAGGTTAGCGGTTCGGACACTTCCGAAAAGTTTTTCACCGAAGCACAGCTTAAGAAAAATAAAATCCCCTATTTTGAAATTTTTGACGCCAAAAATGTGGTCCGGGAAAAACCTGATTTGGTAGTGGCCTCAACTGCTTACAGCGAAAACAATCCGGAAATTGCTGAAGCCAAATCTCTGGGAATAAAGTTTGTTTCCTACCCCGAGATGGTGGGCCAGATTTCTAAAAGTCTGCGCTCTGTCGCCATTTGCGGCAGTCACGGCAAAACCACAACCACTTCCATGCTCGGCTCAATTATGGAAAGTGGCGGCCAGACCCTGACTTTAACCGGCACTACTGCAGAAAAACTTAACCAAAAAGTCGTTAAACCTAAGTTTTTTGTTTTTGAAGCCGATGAATATCAAAATAAACTTCAACATTATTGGCCCAGAAAAGTCATACTTACCAACATAGATTTTGACCATCCAGACTTTTTTAAAAATAAAAAGCATTATTTTAAGACCTTCCAAGAATTTGTCGTCAAAATTTTAGAAAACAAGGGTTTAATAGTTTTTAATTTTGACGACCCTCAAAGCAGAAGTTTGTTCAAAAAACTTAATGGCAACTTTTTAAGCTACGGCTTTGGCCGCAGTGCCGATTCCCAAATCAAAAATGTAAACAAAGAACTCAATAGTTTTTCGCTATTTCACAAAGGAAAAGAATTTATCAAGTTGGAGCTGGGCGTTTACGGCCGGCATAATATTTTAAATGCGTCAGCCAGCGCAATCATGGCTTTAAGATTGGGAATTAAGAAAGAGGTTATCCAAAAAGCTTTAAAAAACTTTAGCGGAGCAAAAAGAAGAATGGAGTTGGTGCCCAACAAAAACTTCACTGTTATTGACGATTACGGCCATCACCCGACCGAAATTTCCGCCACATTAGCCGCTATCAGAAACAAATATCCGGACAAAAAAATAGTTACCGTTTTCCACCCGCACACTTTCACCAGAACCCAGGCTTTGTTCAAAGAATTTGGCAAGTCTTTCAAAGACTCTGACCTTACGATAGTCTTAAACATATATACCTCTGCCAGAGAATCAGCCGGCAAAATCCACAGCAGAGATTTGGTGAACGAAATAAAAAAGAACGGCTCAAAAGCCGTTTACCAGCCGACAATCTTTGAAGCCGCCGGACACATAAAAAACAAAATTAAAAAAGGCTCGCTGGTCTTAACCATCGGCGCCGGCGATGTCTGGAAATTAACAAATTTGATAAAATAAACATATGCTCTCCATCGGAATTGTAGGCCTGCCAAATGTGGGTAAATCTACTTTTTTTAAGGCTCTGACCAAAAAACAAGTTGATATATCTAACTATCCTTTCACGACAATTGATCCGAATATCGGGGTCGTTGCCGTACCTGACGAACGCTTGGAAAAACTCGCAAAGTTATCAAATTCCAAAAAAGTTGTTCCCACAGCTATTGAATTTTACGACATTGCCGGGTTGGTAAAGGGCGCGGCTCAAGGCGAAGGTTTGGGCAATAAGTTTTTGGCCAATATCCGCGAGGTGGATGCTATCGCTCACGTCGTACGGGTATTTGAGGATGAAAAAGTTATTCGTTTTAACAATAAGATAGACCCCGTTAGAACTGACGGCCACTTAGAGTGGCCTACTTCTAACGGGGCAAGCCCGGCCGATGACATCGCCGTGATTAACACCGAGCTGGAATTGGCAGATTTGGAAACCAAACAAAAACGCGAAGACAAAAAAAAGAAAAATCCGCCAGATGACGGAATGCCCCCCTTACAGCTTTTGACCGACAAAAAAATAGTCTATGTTTTTAATGTTTCTGAAACTCAACTGCGCCAGCGCTGGCAACCGGATGAAAAACTTTTAACTGCGGTTGGGGGCGCTGATTATGTCGTATTATCCAATACTTTTGAACTGGCCTTGTCGGAGGTGCCGCCCGAGGATCAAACCATCCTGCTGGAAGAAGTAGGGCTAAAGGAAAGCGGTTTGGACGAATTGATCCGCAAGTGCTATCACACTTTGGATTTAATCACCTTCCTCACTACCGGCGAAGATGAGACCAGAGCTTGGACAGCCAAGCGCAATACCACAATTCCTGTTGCCGCCAGAGCCATTCATACTGACTTTGAAAAACTTTTTATAAAGGCCGAGGTAATCAACTGGCAAAAGTTGCTTGAAGCCGGTTCCCGTTCAGCAAGCGCTTCAGGACAGGCCTGGAGCAAAGCGCGCGAAAACGGTACCCTCAAACTCGTCGGCCGTGATTATGTCGTGCAAGACGGTGATGTTGTTGAGATAAAGATATAAGACGCTTGCCCCGTAGCTCGCCGAAGGCGATGGTTCGGGGTAGTTGAAATTAAAATTTAAATTGTTGACTTTCTAAAGGCATTTTGATACTATTCTGGGATAACAAAAATGGAAGAAAGTAACCAAAAAATAGAAAATTACGAGCTTGGTTTTCACCTATTGCCCGAACTGGAAGAACAAGATGCCAGAGCCAAAGCTCAAGAAATGGAGACAATTATTTCCCAGCTTGGCGGAACTGTTTTGATTTCCCGAGAGCCAAGAAAACAAAGGCTGTCTTATCCGCTTAAACACAAACATTCTTCACTTTTCGGCATCATCAGTTTCAAACTGCCGACCGAAATTTTGGACCAGCTGACAAGCCAGCTTAAACTTAATGATTCAATCATCAGATTTTTGGTGCTAAAGACAAAAGAAAATCAAAAAGTATTCCGGGGAGTAAGAGAAACAACTGGCAGAAAAATAAGAACGCATACGCCGGCAGCTGCAGAGCAAAAGCCAAAAGAAGAAATCAAGCCGGAAGTTATGGAAAAACAAATTGAAGAGGTAATCGGTAATTTGTAACTAAGAATAAGCTTCGCCAACACTGCTTTTTCCGGACGTTTGCCCCGCTCCAGCGGCGGGACTGCACTCTTTGAAAGCTGTGGATTTTGATTGAGTGAAGAATTATACTCAATCAAACCAATCAATCCACAGCTTTCAGAGCCTCCAAAAGCAGTATTGGCTACGCTTTAAAAAATTATATGAATTTAAACAAAGTAATCTTAATAGGACGTTTAGCCGCTGACCCGGAAAGCCGGACTACCAGTACCGGCCAGAATGTGGCAAGCATTAGAGTCGTTACTAACCGCGTTTGGACTGACGGCTCCGGTCAAAAACAGGAACAAGCGGAATTCCACAGCGTAACTTTGTGGGGCAGGTTAGCCGAAATTGCCAATCAATATTTAAAAAAGGGCGGTTTGGTTATGATTGAAGGCAGATTGCAAACCCGTTCTTGGACCGGGCAAGACAACTTGAAACGCTACCGTACTGAAGTCGTCGCTGAAAATATGCAACTGGGACCAAGGCCGGCATCGTCTCAAGACTTTTCAAACAGATCTTATGGCAACGGAGGATTCCAGTCAGGAGACAGCCAGAAGTTTACTTCCCGTCCGCCGGCTAGCAGACCAGTTTCGCAAAGTTTTAACGGGCCAACTACGGCTCCGAAAAAAGAAGAAGCTGAAGAAGAAATACCGGTTATAAATGAAGACGAACCGATTGAACCGATTATCGGCGACAATGAAATTGAAGAAGCGGAAGTTGACTTAAAAGATATACCTTTTTAACATGACTTGCATTTGCTGTCAGGAAAAAACAGATACAGTTGATTACAAGGATACGCGTTTACTGCGTAAATTTACCACGGGACAATTTAAAGTTATCACCGCCAAACGCACCGGCCTTTGCCCTAAGCACCAGCGTATGATTTCCGCCGCCATTAAGCACGCCCGCTTCATGGCTTTGATGCCCTACACCCGCTCGCAAACAAGAAAGTAATCAATAAGTTTTAGAACTTCTGCGCTCCAAAGAAAAAACCAAAATAACTTTTCTTGAGCGCTCTTAAAACATTTGAATCAACTTGTAAGTCCCAACTTGCGGGTGAAGGCATTGTAAGACAGAGTTTTACCCAGTTTAAGATTTTTTTCCGCTTTCGCTAAGGCTTTTTTTTGGGCTGAAGTAGGAACAAATTCTTCTGTCTTTTTCAGCTTCAATAATCCTTCATATTCCCGCCGCGGTATAAGAACTAAATCTTCTTTGGCTAACTTTTTTGGGATAATAATTGGGATCATAATTAGATATTAACAAAGTTTGCTTCGTTTTACAAATTACCCCCATCAAGGTTCAACCTTACCCCCCCCCATCAAGGTTCAACCTTGATGGAAACGGCTTGAATATAAAAATAGTGAAGCCACGCTTTCGCGTGGCTTTTTGGTCTCCTTTATTTGTTACTCCAAAACTTCAAAGTCTTCAAAAACAAACTTTGATGGGTGTCTGTAATAGTCCGCCGTCCGGAACGGCGACACATACCAGTTCCCTGAACCGTAAATATACTTGCGAGAGTAATACGCACTCTCTGATTCGTAAATTCGGTCCGCCTTAAACCTTACCAACCTCATGCCCTTCCAACGGGAATCCGGCTTAACTCTTATTCGGTACTCCCGATAAGGATCGTTGGACCTTATCGACCCTTCAAAAAATCTTCCTAGAAGATGCCACACATCGGCACCCTCGCCTTCATATTCCAAAACTTTTTGGACCTCAAAGGCTTTTTTGTCATATAGTTTTCGGTTTGCCATCCATCATGACCTCCTTTTCGTTTTCGTAAAATCTATACTTATATTATACCACAAAACTTGGTGTTTACGCAATACCTAAAAACCCTTGTTTTATAAGGGTTTTTAAGAACCGGTCCTAGATAGTTAGCTGGCACTGTTTTTGCAGGCTCTGTGGGCTGTGGATTGCTCGCGAGCCGCTTTTTCAGCCCATTCGTCTTTGACGAATAAGATGAAAAAGTGACGAGCTGGTCGGAAAGTATTCTTTCCGAATCCATAGCCCACAAAGAGCGAGTTTCTTCGCTGGAAAGAAATTCGCGTCCGGAAAAAATAGTACCAGCCAACTATCCGCTTAGACCTCTTTAACCGCCGCCGCTTTTTTGATGCTTGAGAGAATTTCTTTTTCCACTTTTGGATTTTCTTTGAGAAACTGGCGCGAACCGTCTATGCCCTGCCCCAGCTTTTGCTCGCCGAAATTATACCAACTGCCAGATTTTGCCACAACACCCAAGTTGACTCCGGTGTTTACCAAATCCGCCAAACGAGAGATGCCTTCGTTGTATAGAATATCAAACTCGGCAACCTTGAAAGGCGCCGCTACTTTGTTTTTGACAATTTTGGCTTTAGTGCGATTGCCAATAATTTTTTCGCCCGACTGTATTTGCGCCGCCCGACGAATTTCTATTCTGACTGAAGCGTAAAATTTCAAAGCGAGTCCGCCTGTAGTTGTCTCCGGATTGCCAAACATAATTCCTATTTTGTGCCTGATTTGGTTTATGAAAACGACGGTGGTGTTAGTCTTTGAAACAATTCCGGTGAGCTTGCGTAAAGCGTGAGACATCAGGCGCGCTTGCAAACCCATGTGCTGTTGGTCCATTTCCCCTTCAATTTCTGCCCGAGGCGTCAAGGCCGCAACCGAGTCAATAACGACTAAGTCTACTCCGCCGGAGCGTACCAATGTCTCAACTATTTCCAAAGCTTGTTCGCCGTTGTCAGGCTGGGAAATCAATAACTCTTTGGTTTTTACGCCAATTTTGCCGGCGTATTCCGGATCAAGAGCGTGTTCGGCATCCACATAAGCCGCCGTCCCGCCCATTTTTTGGACTTCAGCCACAAGATGCAAGGCTAAAGTGGTTTTGCCCGAACTTTCGGGGCCGTAAATTTCTATCATTCTTCCACGAGGCACACCGCCGACACCCAAAGCTAAGTCCAGTGAAATTGAACCCGTGGGAATGACATCAACATCAACCTTCCGGGCATCGCCCAGTTTCATTATTGAACCATCGCCGTATTTTTCCTGTATTTCTTTGACAGCAATATCCACACTTCGGCTATGCTCAGTGCTGGCACTCCTACTGTTTTCAGCAATGGTTTTACCGAGATTTTTGTCGCCTGTTTTTTTAGGCATAATATTTTTATCCCTCTAGTTAAGTTTGCTATTCAAAAAAATTAAAAGATAGTATCTTTGAGGTCGCTGTGAGCCTGCGGTTTGCTAGGCTGGCTGGAGTATAATTATTCTGTAACTCCAGCCAAAACC
>CAYZNJ010000041.1:0-6426 GCA_964479745.1 uncultured Candidatus Saccharibacteria bacterium | reverse complement strand
AAAGAGACACCAGAGAATTTAAAAGAATATTTTTGTCGGGCGCTTCGGAAGTGGAGACGGATCAGCTCGGGCGAATTTTAATTCCTGACTACCTTAAGCAATACGCCCAGCTTGGGAAAAAAATTGTGATTGCGGGATTGTTTAACCGTTTGGAAATTTGGGATTTTGAAAAATGGGAGGCGCATAAGAAGGGACTGGAAAGCCAAGCCGATAAGATAGCCGAGAAGATGGGAGAACTTGGCGTCATATGACACATATCCCAGTACTTTTAGATGAGGTTTTAAAATATCTTGAGCCCAAGCCGGGGGAAAAGTTTATTGATGCGACGATTGACGGCGGGGGGCATAGTGCGGCAATTCTGGAAAAGATTGAATCAAACGGAAAGGTTCTTGGTATCGAGATAACCCCGGAATTATTCTCTGCCGCTAAATTAAAAATTGAAAATGAAAAGTTAAAAAATTTAGTTGTTGTCAATGACAGTTATGTAGATTTAAAAAAGATTGCCGAGAGAGAAGGGTTTTTGGAAGCTGATGGAATTTTGTTTGATTTAGGAATGTCTTCCTGGCATTTGGATCAAAGCGGCAGAGGGTTTAGTTTCCAAAAAGATGAACTGCTGGATATGCGTTTTAATCCTGAAAAAGACTTCTCAGCGCTTGAGATTGTGAATACCTGGAGCGAAGAAGATCTGCTGAAAGTTATTTCGGATTACGGCGAAGAAAAATTTGCCCGGCAGATTGCCAAGAGCATTATTGAAGCCAGAAAAGAAAAAGCGATTACAACCACGAGAAAACTGGCGGAGATAATTAAAAATTCGGTGCCGCGCTGGTATGGACACAGAAAAATAAATCCGGCGACAAAAACTTTTCAGGCCCTGAGGATTGCCGTAAACGACGAGTTGGACAATATTCCCAAAGGGCTGGACAGCGCGATACAGGTTTTAAAAAGCGGAGGCAGACTGACGGTTATTTCTTTCCATGCCTTGGAAGACCGGATTGTTAAGGAAAAATTCAAAAGTTATCAAAAACAGGGTTTGGCGGAAATTTTAACCAAAAAAACTGTTAAACCCGACTATCGGGAAGTTAAGTCAAACCCAAGAGCGAGAAGCGCAAAATTAAGGGTTTTAAGAAAAATATGACGACTAGAAAATTAATACAAGGAGAAGTGAGGAATGATGGTCCGGTTTCAATACACGGCCAGAAAGTTGTTGTTTTAACCGAAATAAGCTTTGAGAAAAACTGGCTAACTTTAAATTTATTATTTCTGGCTCTAGTTGCTGGTTTAATTGTCTTTTACGCCTTCTGGTCTAACTTTTTGGCGGCTAGCGAATATAAGGAAAATTTGCTAAGGGTCAAACTGTCGGAGCTGACCGTCGAAAACAACAATCTTGTTTCTCAAAAATCCGACGCCGTTAATCTGGCCTCCCTTTTAGTTTTTAGCAAGCAGACTGGGCTGGTTGAACAGAAAAATGCGGAATATATTTTCGATCAGAGCAATCTAGCCCAAGTTAACTCAACGGGAAAGAGCGTATCCCAATAGTTTGACTCTGAAAATTTTTGCTTATGCTATCTCACTGGCGAGTCAATCTATTTTTACTGATTTTATTTTTGGCGGCAGGCCTTATTTTTTATAGGCTTTTTTCTTTGTCTTATCTTCGCCACAGTTCTTTCCTAAAAATAGCTGACAGCCAGTACCAGAGCCAAAAAGAAAATGTCATAAGGCGAGGAAACATTTATGTTCAAGACTTGAGTACTGGCGAGAAACGGCTGGTGGCCGCTCAAAAATCGTATCCATATATTTTTGTATCTCCAAGTGAAAGCAAAAATACGGACGAGTCTGCCAAAAAACTGGCCGACATTTTAAAAATATCGGAAGAAGAAGCGCAAAAACTTTTCAGCAAAAAAGAAGATTCTTTTGAAGTTGTTGAAAAAAATCCTTCTATTGAAGAATTGGACGCGGTAAAAAAACTTGCTCTCAAAGAAATTTCCATAGGCTATGATGAAAGAAGATATTATTCCGAAGGTTCTTTTTTAAGCCATGTAATCGGTTTTTTAGGTTTTAACGGAGATGAAAGGGTTGGCCAGTATGGAGTGGAGTCTTTTTATGATTCCCAGCTTTCCGGCAGAGAAAGGAATTTGTCGCCGGAGGCAAAAACCAGAGATGGCGACAGTTTGGTTTTGACAATTGACAAAAACATACAAGTTTTTGTTGAAAACGAATTAAGCTATCTGATGAATAAGTGGGGTCCGGTTTCGGGGACGGTTATAGTGGAAGATCCGCAAAACGGAGCTCTGCTGGCGGTAGCCGGCTCTCCCAGTTTTGACCCTAATAACTACAGCCAATATCGTTTGGAGAACTTTGTAAATAAGGCCGTTCAGGAAATGTTTGAGCCAGGTTCTTCTTTTAAGCCCTTTACCATGAGCGGAGCGATAGACCAGAAAAAAGTTACTCCGGAAACCACATACTTTGACTCCGGTGAAGTGGATCTTGCCGGCTACAAAATTAAAAATTTCAACGAAAAAAGTTACGGCACCCAAACCATGAAGCAGGTTTTGGAAAAATCCCTGAACACCGGCGCCATGTTTGCCGAAAACAAATTGGGTGACGAAAACTTTCTTAGCTATGTGATTAATTTTGGTTTCGGCCAGAGTACCGGCGTTGATTTGGCGGGTGAAGCGGCGGGGGATATTTCCAACCTTTACTCCAAAAGAAAAATCAACTTTGCTACGGCTTCTTTCGGGCAGGGCATTGCGGTTACGCCTTTACAGTTAGTTAACGGTTATTCGGCCTTAGCAAATGGCGGCAAACTGTTTCGGCCGTATGTTGTAAAAGAAGTTATCAAGCCGGACGGCTCAAAAACAGAAACCAAACCGGAGTTGATAGGCACGCCCATATCGGAAAAAACGTCATCCCAGATTAAAGCGATGCTGGTGGGCGTGGTTGAAAATGGTTTTGATAAGGCCAAGGTAAAGGGTTATGATGTGGCGGGTAAGACCGGAACGGCGCAAATTCCGTCCAAGAAAGGCGGTTATTCGGAAGATTTTATTCATGATATAGTGGGTTTCGCTCCGGCTTTTTCTCCCCGTTTTGTGATTTTAATCAAAATGGAGAAACCGAAAGGAATTAAGTTTGCTGCCGACAGCCTCTCTCCCTCTCTAGGTAAAATTACCAGCTTTTTGTTGAATTATTTCCAAATACCGCCGACGAGAAACTAAAAAAATGAAGAAAAAAATACTTGCGCCCATCTTAACTAGTTTTGCCAAAATAAAAGTAGGTCGCCAAAAGCCGACTATAATTGCTGTTACCGGCAATGTCGGTAAAACATCGGCCAAAGAAGCGATTGCTTCCGTTCTGCGTGAGCATAAAAGAGTTAGAGTAAGCGGAGGCAACTTAAACAATGAACTTGGCGTACCAATGACAATTCTGGGAGAGTGGTCGGAAGAATACTACGACAAAGGCGGTACAAATATTTTTTGGCTGAAGGTTTTGTTTAAATCTTTTGCCGGATTGTTCCAAAAAGACAAAAACTATCCGGAAATTTTAATTATGGAATACGGAACCGGCAAGCCGGGAGATATTGCCAAACTTGTCAAAGATTTTAAGCCGCATATCGGCATAGTGACGGCAATCGGCAAAATTCCGGTCCATGTTGAGTATTTTTCCGACCCCGATGAATTGGCTCAAGAAAAGTCAAAACTGGTTCAAGTATTGGATGGCCGAGATCTTGCAATTTTAAACTACGATGACCAAGCAGTTTTGGATATGCGTCATAAAACCAGAGCTAAAGTTTTAACCTTCGGTTTTGAAGAGGGTGCGCAAGTTCAAGTTTCAAACTTTGATTATAGAATTGGCATCAGCAACGAACCACTTGGCGTTAGCTTTAAGCTTCATTATGCAGACAGTTTTGTGCCGGTGAAAATTGACGGGGCTTTGGGTAAATCTCAAGCTTGGTCGGTGGCCGCTGCGACGGCAGTAGGTCTTTCTTTGGGCATCAACCTTGTAAATATAAGCGAAGCGTTTTCTCAATATCAGCCGCCGGCAGGCAGATTAAAAATACTCAAAGGCATTAAGAATTCTTTTATTATTGACGATACTTACAATGCTTCGCCGGCTTCAACGCACTTAGCTTTGGAAACTCTCAAAGCACTCCCAGCCAAGAGAAAAGTTGCAGTTTTAGGCGATATGCTGGAACTTGGAAAATATAGTGTTGCGGCCCATCAGGAAGTTGGTAACTTCGCTGGTGTTTTTGCTGACAAGCTGATTACAATTGGTCTGGGCGGAAAAATAATAGCAGATGCGGCAAGCAATCAAATGTTGAAAGATGAGATTTTTTCTTTTGACACTTCTGCTGAAGCAAAAAACAAAGTCCAAGAACTTATCCAAGAAGGGGACTTGATTTTGGTCAAAGGCTCTCAAGGCATGAGGATGGAAAGAATCGTTGAAGAAATTATGGCTGAGCCGGAAAGAAAAAAAGAACTTCTTGTCAGGCAAAGCAAGAAATGGTTAGATAAAGCTTAGAATTTCTTATTTGAGGAGTTGTCGTGGAAAAACCTTTGGATGGAACTACTGTCGGCGACCATTATAATACCGAATGTCCCTGGTGTGGAAAGAATAATACCTATATTGTAGACGGAGTTGGTCTGCCGTTTAACACGGTAAAGTACTTTGAAAAAAAGTGTCGTCATTGTGATCAAACTATAATTTATCAAGCCGAATGGTTCATAAAAATAAAAGCGGCAAAAAAGGGCGGTGACGATATGGTTAACTTTGCTTTCAACTTTCTATATTAAAAATCGTTAAACTAAAGGACGATTTTTTATTTTTTAGAAACATGTTCAAAAAATATTTTGCACCTCCGACGGGATTCGAACCCGTGTCTCCGCTCTGAGAAAGCGGCGTCCTCGACCAGACTAGACGACAGAGGCATTTTAGTGTAAGGCTTCTATGTACCCTTTTAATTTTCTTAATTTTACAACATCACAAATTCTAATCACTACAGTACCTTTGTATAAAATATTATGCATTTTACCACTACTACTTTTTGGGGGTTTAGTCCAAGTTTTATGAAACTGTTTTACAGGAATACTGGTTAGGTTTGACCAAAATTTTAAACATTCTTTTTCATTAATTCCTGGGTGTAGAGTCATTTTACATCTAAATTTAGACTCTTTTAACTTTAAAATCTTACGGAAGTAACGCATTATAAGCAAAATTATTTTTGGATTTGAGTTTGCGAATTCTATCACATGACTACTTTTGTTGTGTCCCTCAGCCCAATACAATGCGGCTCCTGCTATCATCAAGTCCCTTTTTGATAATCTGCCAATCTCTCTTTTTGCTTGTAGCATAACACGTTTTGTGTCTTTAATCGCCTCTTCATGTTTTTGTCTATTGTATTCTTGGAACTCAGCCCTTCGTTTTAGTTGTTTTTCAAGAATTCTTTTTTCTTGCTTTGGTTGAAGATTTATATCGCGTACCCAGCTGCTGATTGTACCTTTGCTTAAATAGGGGAATATTACCCCTATTTCTTTAAAAGTTAAACCATTCTTGCTTCGCAATTTTCGTACCTCCAGTCTAACAGAATGACTATACATATAATCTAATTATACCGTTGTATTTGTAAACCTGCAAATACAACACCGGTTCAAATCCCGACAGGGACACAAAACTTGCTTTCTGTGAACATTTTTGATACGCTCTGCCAAGTACCTCGTTTGTTAATGTTAATAAGGAGACAAGTAATGGTCAAAAAGGTTTTAGTTGTAAAGAAGATTGTAAAACTGTCGTCAGTCATAAATCTGCTGAAAAGTGAAGCAGAAAAAGCTAACATGGAAGCAACTGGAAGTGTTGGAATTGATGATGGTGCTGACGCTTACTTTCAAGGTTTGCGCAATGGTTATCTTCAAGCTGCTAAGTTGTTAGAACAAAAATCTGATCAGCTGGTATGAGCCAGCTTTTTAATTTATCTATAAAATTTGTTAGAATTACTTTGTGTATAGGTATAAATTTTTAGCAAATTTACTTGTCGTTGCACATTTTTTGTGGGTAGCACTGCTAATAGGCGGGACGGTTTTTGTGTTTTACAATCCGTGGTATTTTTACTGGCACTTGACTATCGTGACGGCGACCCTGCTTTTGAATCTGCTTTTGGGCTACTGTCCGCTGACTTTGTGGGAAGAAAAAGCTAGGAGAAAAGTCAATCCGGATTTTGACCACGATGGTTCTTTTCTCGCCACTTATCTGCATAAAATTTCCGGAGTGAAAATTTCTGAAAGGCGGATGCTGGCGATAATTGCCTGGGTCAAATTCGGGGTTTATGTTGCGTCTATAACGGTGTTTTTGATTAAAAAATGATTTTTAGCAACTTATGTAGTCCGGTGATTACTGCTTTTTCCGGACGCTCACTTTCTTCCAGCGAGAAAGCTCGCT
>CAYZNJ010000040.1:373-6460 GCA_964479745.1 uncultured Candidatus Saccharibacteria bacterium | reverse complement strand
TCGGCCGAGTGATTCGTATAAAACTCGTCGATTTGATTGTCGAAGTTGGCCATAAATATGGATTGAATATGGCAAAAATTAGAGTCTGATTCTAATTGCGGCTATAACGATGAAGAGCGTGGCTAAAAAAACGGTGGCGTAAAAAAGTATTTTCTCAACGCCCCTTCTGGTGCTGTAAATGTTGCCGCTGTCTCCGCCGAAAGCCGAGCCTAAACCGGAACTTTTTTGCTGCAGTAAAATAGCTATGATCAGCAAAGCTGAAACGACCACTTGAATTATATTAAAAATGTTGCTCATCCCGTTAGAAGTTGCTGCTGCGCAGTCTGAAAGTTAACAGTTTAAGCGCAGAAGAAACTTTGTTACTTATTTTATGCTTTATTCGTTTAACCCGCTAGGGCGACTTCTAACGGGACTCATTTTTGGTGAAAGTCTTGGAAATAGATGTTAAAACGATATTTGCCAGAGAAATTATCACCGTGGACCAGACAAGAGCGCTTAAGGTTTGAATGACGACAAAATCCAAAGCGTAAGACACCAGCCATAAAAGGAAACCGTTTATTATTAGGCTGAAAATACCCAAAGTCAGGATTATAATCGGCGCAGAGATAAATTTTAGTATTGGTTTTACAGTAAGGTTCAAGATTCCCAAAACCAAACCGGCTAAAACGAATCCAATTATGCCCCTGTTTATTATCAACCCCGGGACAAGCAGATAAGCTATCCAAAGGGCAACAGAATTCGAAAAAAGCCTTAAAATAAAAGACGCCATAGGCTAAATATAATGGTAGCAAATATAGCCTGCTTTAGCAACAGTCTGTGTCAGGTTTTTATACAAGAAGTTAAGTAAAAGCACTCTTACGGTGAGTTCTGTGGTAATAGCTAATGGCAAAACGATGAGCTTCGGAGTTTGTCCAAAGAATCAACTTTCTGACATCGGGTGTTAGAAAGTCCAAACGGAGAGGTTTTGGGTTTCCGGCAACAAAGATGTGGTCAGCCCGGTGTTTCTTGTTTTTGGTTAGGGCGATGACAGATGTGCTTTTGGGTATAGTTAAAACCGCGGCATTTAGTTGCGCTTTCCCTCCGTCAATAATTATCAAGTCCGGAAGCGGCCATTCCGGATGTTTCAATCTTCTTGATAGTACTTCTTTGAGCATGGTCACATCTCCGCCGGAGCGGGTATATTTGATTTTAAATTTGCGGTATTCGCTTTTATCCGGCTGGCCGTCGGTAAAAACCGCCATTGCTCCGACAGCGTTAGTTCCTTGGATGTTAGATATGTCGTAGGCTTCAATTCGTCTTGGCAAGTTAACGAGTCCAAACGCATCCTGTGTTTCTTTCAGTACTTCCTGAGGACTGTCCTCGGGGGGCTTGCTTATTATTTTTGCATTTTCAAAAATTTTGTTTAGGCTCGCCAATTGCTTTCTTGTTTTTATCGCACCTTCGAAGTCTCCCTTTTCTGCTAAAGCGTTCATTTCTTTTTCTAATTGTTTTGCCAGTGACAATCTTTTTCCGCTCAAAATATTTCTTACCGCTTTAATATTCTTGTTGTAAGTCCTTAATTCTTGGTTCTTAATTCTCGATTCCTTTTTAAGGCAGCAGTATCCCGGGCAATTTTCTAAATGATAGTTGAGGCAGTAGTTATTGTGTTTTTCTTTGCAGGTGCAATAGGGAAAAATTTTGCGAAGCAGTTTTAGAGTTGTCTTTAGAGCGGTGCCGTCTGTGAGCGGACCGACTAAAAGTTCTGCGAAGCTTTGTCTGGAAGATGGCTGATGTGTAATGCGGATTTTTGGGAATTCCTCTTTTGTAAAAGCGACATAAAAATAACTTTTATCGTCGCGCATCAGAATGTTGAATTGCGGACGGTACTTTTTGATAAGTTGCGATTCCAATATCAAAGCTTCAATTTCCGAACCGGTTTCCTGCCAGCTGACTTTGCCGGCGGCTTTGAGCATATTCAAAACCCGGGCATCTTTAGCGCTTTTGGAAAAATAGGAGCGAAGGCGATTTCTTAAATCGGCTGCTTTGCCGATGTATATTATTTTGCCTTTTGAATTTCTAAAAAAATATACCCCTGACTTTTTAGGAATCTTTGTTTTTAATTTAATCATGGCTTTAGTAACCCAGGGTTTACCCTTGGATTACTAAAGCACGTACTTGCTATTTTGGTCAAGGAGGTATATTTTTGTTTAAATCGGACTTTAAAAATGAGGGAAGGTAACAGTGAAACTTAAAGTCGCTTTGTTTTTGTTTTTGCTGTCTTGTTTTTTGGCCGGCTGCGGACCGAATGTGAACACCCAGACAGTTTACCAAAAAGAGGCCCGTTACCGCCAAGGTTTTATCAGCCGGGTCGCTTTGTTTATAAGAGAAAGAAATAGCGAGCCTTTTATTATGGCTTCAGCCTTTCTCATTGACAAAAAGCGCGGTCTTTTTGCTTCGGCCAAGCATTTTGTAGGCAATGAGAGCGACGGTGACTGTAAAATATTTTACAACAGCAGGGTTTATAACGGTTTTTTGGTTAAAATCCCGGTGGTTACTGACATCGCTATCATTAAAGTAGACGGACACTTTGACGACTCCGACGGTTTTTCAGAGGTTTACAGATTTGCCCGCAATGTCAAAAAAGGAGACAAAGTTTTTGTCAGAGGCATCCATCCTCATCCTAAAAAATTTCAGAAAGATAAAAAAATTCTGCCGATATTCAGCGAGTATTACGGACTAATCGGCAAAAAAGATGAGTTTGTTTTTGACGACTTGCCGGCAGAAGTAGTTGAACTGTCCAGGAAAATCGTGAATAAAGAAATAAAGGACGGGTCAGAAGCGCTTGCTGATGTTTCTAATGTGTACATTTCCCTCAAAACAAAAGACGATCACCAGTTTTCTTTCGGCGGTTTAAGCGGCGGTCCGACTCTTAGCGAAAACAACGAATTGGTCGGCATTAACGCGGTTGAAGATTCGGCCCATTTTGAGGTTGAGCGGGGCGAGTTGGTTTACCACTCTTGGACTAGTTTGAACCTTGTGCCGGCAAGCGAACTTGAAAAACTAATGCCGCAACTGGCAAGTATTAAATAAAAAATGCCCCCTCTCGGGGCTTTTGACTTATTTGTATAATTAAATTACTATTCTGTCAACTTAGAACTTTAAAATTTTAGAGGAATGCAAGATGGATTTGAAAAATTTGCCGCCCGGCATTGATATAAGTAAGATTGACAGAAATTATATCAAGGAACTTAGAAAAAAAATTAAAGCCGAAACTACCAAGTGTTTGTTTGGAATTGATAAAGCCGCTAACTTGCTAACCGAATGCCCCTTTATGCTGGTGCCTTATGACGACAGCATTACCAAAACCAAACTAGCCGGTCAGCCGCATATTATGTTCAAGGGCGGAACCGGCATTGGCAAGACTGGTTTATCCAATTCTATAGCGGGATCTTTAAAAGCAGTTTTTAGGAGAATACAGGCTACGCCGGATATGCAGCCCTATGATATTATTGGTGCTCCGGTTTTGGTTGAGAATGCAAGAGGTGAAAGAAGGGTACAGCTTAAGCCCGGACCGATTTTTGCTCATGTGGTGCTTTTGGATGAAGCTAACCGTATGCATCCCAAAACCAAGTCAGCTCTTCTTCAAGCTCTAGAAGAAAGGTCGGTCAGTCCCAAAAATGACTATATTGACGATGAAGATAAGGTTGTGGAGACATTACCCTTGTTCCCGCTCACCTTCCCGATTACTGGCGACTTTCGGGATGTAACTTCACCTCGTTTCTTTTGGGTTTTGCTCACTGAAAATATTTTTGGCGAGGAAGAGGGAACTTATGCCAATCCGATGGCTGAAATAGATCGTATCACTTTGACAATAAATATAGACAGGCCAAGTTTTGAGGAAGAAAAGAAAATAAGGGCTGACAACGTGCTTGGCCTCACCATTGAGCCGGTGAGCGACCTTCAGGAAATACTGAACTGCGCTTATTGGATAAACCAGAATGTAAAGATTTCGTCTATGGCTAACGACTACCTTACTCTTTTGCTTCGCAACACCGATCCCAATCCGGAAGTTACTGATCCTAAATCAAAAATCGGCAAGTTTTTGAGGGAATACGTCAGGGTTGGCGCCAGTCCGAGAGTCAACTTTCATCTTGAGGGTGTGGCTCGGGTCCATGCGTTTTTCAGCGATGACAGCCTGTTGGTTAAGCCGGAACACATAAAAGATATTGCCGGAAATGTAATTGAACACAGATTGCTTCTGGCTCCGGGCAAAGAGTTTAAAACAACCAAGCAAGAAGTTTTTGCTGAAATTTTAAGGCTGACGGATCTGCCCGAATGGACGTAAAAAAAAACTTCAGCGAACTGCAAGAAGTCAAACAGGAAATTTTCAGGCGCAAAGTGAAAAACTTTCGTATAGCCGAACACCACAGCCCATTCAAAGGATCCGGTTACGAGATGCACAGCATCAACAGATGGAATCTCGGTGATCCTGTTAATAGCATAGACTGGAGTTTAAGTTTAAGAACTTGGCCCAAGACCACATACATCCTTAACAAGGTTGAAACAAAAAATGCGCCGACTGTGCTAGTTTCTGACATTTCCCCGTCTGTTTTTGCCGGAGTCGAAAGAGACAACGGCAAATTCAAGCTTCTTTTGCATCTGGTTGGCGCTCTTGGTTTTGCTTCCGGTTATTTTCATGATCCGGTCGGTGTGTTGGCGGTTTCAAAAGAAATTGAATTTTATTTGCGGCCCAAGCTGGGTAGCGGCCAGACATTTTACGCTTGTGAGTTGCTTTTGGAAAAAGCGGCGGAAGTTAGTCAAACAATAGGAAGTGTTTCTGAAAAATCTTCTGAAAAACCCAGTCTTAACTTGGCATTGGAATTTCTTTTAGCCAGATTCCGTTCACAAGGTTCAATAGTTATTCTTTCCGATTTCGTAGATGTCATAAGCGGAGATTCAGATCTGGATTTTAGAATTATAGAAACGCTTTCCTCGTTGCATAATTGGAATGTGATTGCCATTTTTCTGGACGATCCGGAAGAGTTCAACTGGTCTGGCAGAGAGGGGACAGTAAATGTGAGAAACATTGAGACCGGCAAATTGGAAAAAATTAAGGCTCGCCATGCTTTTAAAATTAGAAAGGATTTTGTTGATAAGCGTGAAAATTTGCGCAAAAAATTAGGACAAGCCGGCGTTGATTCCACTGTTCTAAGTTTCGGCGACCACTTTAACCAGTTAAGCCAATTTCTTTCCGAACGGAGGTCTTTTATCAGATAGCAAGTCGAGATTTACTCTCGACTTTTTTATTATTTGTTTGCGCGCAGTCAGCTTTAAGCTGACGAGTACAACCACAAATAATAAAAACTGCGTCATGGCACCTCTTCGGGACTTCCAAAACCCCAGCGAGGTTTTGTCATCAGAAAAAGTTGCTCGTCTTGTCAAGAGCCCCTCCCCAGTTTTTCAAAGTAAAACTGGAGAGGGGTCGTTGACAAACCGTGCCCCTCGCAACTTTTACTGCCCTCAGAGGAGCTATGACTCCGTTTTTATTATTTACGTTGTTTATTTAGAAAAGTGGTTGCCGTTAAGCTTGTCGAGTCACATAAAAGTCTTACCGATGTATTCATCTAGTGCAGAGTGTTGACAAATAACACAACTTTATGCTATACTTTAAGTGCAGGTAGAACACTGAATTCCCTAGTAAATTTGCAAAGGAGAAAGACAATGATAGTTTCGCTTGAGCAGTTTATCAAAGCCATACCCGAACTTATTTCAGGTGTTGGTAACGTGGTCATTGCGACCTACAATAATCTTCATAACTGCGAAGAGGGCGGCGAGTTCAACGTGGGGGGCAAGAAGATAACTGTCCTTTGCGGTGGTGCAGTCTATCGCTATATCGACGGTGCCTTTAACTGGAGAGCAGAGGTAACAAAGACGACTGGCGTGAAGATGATTTCCGATGCCATGGCCCAGGTTAAGGCTGGCGTCTTGGTGGTTCTCTACGCGGGGAAGTCGCGTTTAGATGAGGTGTCAGAGCTGGCCTACCGCTTGGCGGGACGTGGCACCAAGGTTGCTCTCGTGAGCTGTGGTTGCGACGACGATGTGTTCGAC
>CAYZNJ010000040.1:0-363 GCA_964479745.1 uncultured Candidatus Saccharibacteria bacterium | reverse complement strand
CCAACCCGAATATCACATTTGTTGTGCCAGAAAACGGCTGCAACGGTGGTCGCGCCGATTTATCGAGAGTGTTGGCAGCGCTCCTCCATTGTTAGGTAGGTAGGGCCAATGCCCGCACAGAAAAGCCCGTTTGCTTTTCTGGAGCGGGCTTTTTTGTTTTTGAATTCAAAATAATTCAAGTTTGCTGGACGTTGCTTTTGTAGATTCAAACGGTAGAGGCGTAGTGCTTACTGCTTTTGGAGGCTCTGAAAGCTGTGGATTGATTGGTTTGGTTGAGTATAATAGTAAATCACTCAATCAAAATCCACAGCTTTCAAAGAGCGAGCTTTTTCGCTGGAAAAAAGCGAGCGTCCGGAAAAAGCA
>CAYZNJ010000039.1:0-6720 GCA_964479745.1 uncultured Candidatus Saccharibacteria bacterium | reverse complement strand
CCGCCGGCATGAAGCATCGTCGCCGCAACCTCCAGAGCTGATTTTTTAATCTTAGGGTGAATGTCAGTCGGTATGCCACGTCCGTCGTCTTCTATCCGCACTTTATTTTCCGGTAAAAGAGTTACTGTGATATTTTTAGCGTGGCCGGCTAGCGCTTCGTCATACGAGTTATCAAAAATTTCCCACAGCAAGTGGTGCACGCCTTCCACACCGGTTGAGCCAATATACATACCCGGTCTTTTTCTGACCGGTTCCAAGCCCTCCAAAACATCTATATCAGCGGCCGTATAGCCGCCCTTTTTAGCCTCTTTTTCCGCCATAAGTTGAGCAAGTTTAACCCTCTGATTATATCAAATTTAAAAACAAAAACAAGGCCAGTTTGTCCCCATCTTTGCCTTGTTTTACAACTTAAAAAGAATGTTTTTTTACTCTATCTTAAGACCTTTCAAGTAAAGATTTTCCACGTCGCTCAAGTCTATATCAGAAGGTTTTTTGTTCCGTGTAAGATTTTTAATTTCTGGGTTGCTAGCCATGAGCGTCAAAAACGACAAATTTGGAAAACAATCACCCAACAATCTTCGGGCTAATTTGGCATGTTCAATATTTTCTTCACCTTCTTCTAAAAACTTTTTAACCTCAGTCCATTTTTTTCCAAGCAACCAATCCAAACCTTCCAACTTTTCAATAACAGCGCGAACCCTATCTTTAAATTTACTTTTACCGCTTGAGTCATGCGCAGAAAAAGCTTCCAACATCAGTTCTTGACCGGCAAGCAGTCTTTCTTCCATAGCTTTCAATTCACTTTGTAAATAAGTGTCGGTCTGTCCTAGTTTAATTTCTTGCCAAAGTTTATTGAACACCTTGCCCGTTCCTTCTGTAGAAAACGGAAAGTTCATGGGTGAATCCGTAATCTTGATAAATTCCAAAAGGCTTTTGAACGGCGGACGTATCATTTTTCGAAGCGGCAACAAGCCGCCAGAACCAATTGCAGAAGACCGAAAAGTTTCTTTTACTGCCAAAAGCTCTTGACCGTTCTTTTCAGCTAGCGTTTCTGTCATAGCGTTAAATTGCTCTATATAAAAGTCATATCCTGGATTTTCCGGACCGGGATAATTTTCTATTTGCGGATACTCTTGCCGAGTTAAGTCATCAGTCATACCCTCATTCACCCACTGCCATAAACCAACCCCATTTCTTTGAAAATATAAACCCAGTCGAGACAATCTTTCTTTCTTTTGACCTTCCTCTTCTTCCAGCATCCATGTGCGCGCCGAAGACAAATGTATCAGTTCGTGAGCATAAATATATCCTATGTCCTCATCTTTTATTCTGCTTACACGGTCTATTCTATTTTCTTCGGTTATTGCAGGGAGAAACATTTTGATATGAACCTGATTTATTTTTCCTGCACTCAGAGCACCCCAAGGATCAGAAGTGCTACCAAGGTAACGAATTGGGTCCCAAAAAATTAAGTCCGGATTATGTGGTTCTGCATCTAAGCCATATCTTTTTAAGCTTTGGTTGATTGCTTTGGCTATCTTCTCCAACCTTTCCTTTCGCTCCGGAGTAGCAGGATTTTCAAAACCCAAGGCTTCGTATATACCTCTGACTTTTTCACCCTTAGTCATAGGCTGACTAAAAGGATTAAAATCGGAAGGAGTTTCTGAAAATTTTCCCGCATCTTGCTCCAACTTGAATTTAGATTTTTCCATGGACATATTTTTATTTACCTTAAATCCGCCTCAAACTGCTTGGCAGTTTCTTTATAAATTTTATCTTGAATCGGGTCAATTTCTTCCGTCGTTAGAGTGCGTTCGTTACTGCGATAAATTATGCGATAAGTATAGCTGGTTTTGTCATCGCCAAATTTTTTGGAGTCATCATAGTGATCAAGCAGTTTTACTTCTTCTACCAAGTCTCCACCTAGGTCACGAATTAAATCAAAGTAATTGTTGGGCACAAAATCTTTCTTCACCACAAAAGAAATATCACGAGTTATGGCCGGATACTTTGAAACTTCTCTGAATTTCTGGCCAAGCTTTAGTTGTTTTTTCACCCTCTCATCTTCCGACCACAAAAGCCTTATGTCTGGCAAGTCCATACTGGCCATAGCCAGTCTCTCTAAACCAAAACCAAAAGCCCAGCCGTGATAGCCGGTCAAACCAAAATTTGCCAAGACGCTTTTCCTAGCCATGCCGGATCCCAACATTTCCATCCATTGCCCGTTTATCTCCGCCTCCATCTCAAAGCTTGGGTCAGTGTATGGAAAGTTGTGATCATAGAAACGGAAATTAACATCGCCGAAAATACTCTTGGCCACTTCCGAAAGTGTGTTTTTTAAATCATCGGGTGTAATTTTTACTTTATCATCGGGACCGATGTAGAGTCCGCCAAATTGATGGAAAACATTCATATGCTTCCTGTCTATCTCGTCTTTGCGATAAACCTTTCCATAACATAGCACTCCCAAAGTTTCTTTATTTTCAATTCTCTTCTTAATCGTCTCGTCATTTAAATAATAATACCAAAAGACCGTGTCGTGAGTTCTAAGAACATGATTGTCGTCAATATAATAAGTATCTGATTTACTGCGAGCGGGGTGGCCTTCGGGCATGTTGAATAAATCGAACAAAACATGAGTGGAAACAATCTCGGGTATTTCAATAATGTCAAACCCCTCCAAACTTTTAACTTTAGAGGCACGGTCAACAATTTCCTTCAAGGGACTTCCCGGTGTCCGAGATAAATCCGGCATACTTAAAAAACGCTTTAAGCGCAGTCCTTCTGCGTCTTGGCGAGTTTCAAGTTTTTGTTTTATTTCTTTTTCTTCTTCCGAATTTATTTTTATGTAGTTGGACATATTCAAATTCAAAACTTAATTTTAACTAAAAGCCAAGAGAAAAAAATAATAGTCGCCAACAAAGAAAACCAGAAAGATTTTCTAAAAATATTTTCGATGCCGGCTCTTTTTGACCAAAAAGACCAAACAAAAAAAGATAGCAGAGTCAGCAAGCCCCAAGCCCCTAAAAATAACACGGCAAAGAAAATAACTTTTGCCGGCAGGCTTGCCTCAAAAGGATCAACCCTAAAAAGCATGACTGCCGTACCGGAAAACGAAAGAACAGTCGTAACCAAAGTGCTTAAAATTGAGGACTTCTCCCCTAGAACCATAACTTCATACTACAAAAATTATAGAAAAAATAAAGACTTCACAGAAAATTTTGCGCGAGCGGTAGTTGCCTTGACACAAACCACTTCTTAAACTATCTTTAAGGCAGTTTTGTTTACAAAAGGAAAAAGAATTGAAAAATAAGTCTTTTCATTTGTTCTTTTTGTTTGTTTTGGCGAGCTTGTCAGCATTTACTTTTGCTCAAAGCGAGTTAACCACAGTTAAGGAATTAGACCTGCCAAAAGACTATAAAGAGTGGCGGCCAGCATCAGAACAGGTAAAGACCGTCCGGGAAGATTTAGTCCTTGAGAAAGAATCTTGGATAAAAACAGATAATAACGACGAAGCTCTTGCTGTAGTATTTGTGCGCAAGATAAATTCGAAGGTGGTAAGCGTCGTTTATTTAAAGACACCACCAGAAACAGAAACAACAGAAACGTCCGGTCAGGCAAGTGCAACCGTGTACTGGCTAGTAAAAAACGGTTTCATTAAGATAACCGATACCGCTTTTAGTAAAACAGTCACTGAAAAAGCTGAAAAGGCCTGGGCAACATCTCTGCAATATCTAAAAGAAAAGTTTAACATCAGTGACAGTGAGATGGAGCAAATAGACAAATTTTTTGAGTGGTAAAAAGTACCAGCGAGGCAGAGCATTGCTTCGCTTTTTTATTTCACTTGCGCGGGCGATGGGATTTCTTCTCCTCCGTCGCTCGGCGCGCCTTCGGCACAAGCCTCGCTCCTCCTCCGAAGCCCGGGTTCTCAAAAAAGTGAAACTATTCACTTTTTCTCAATACCCTTCAAATCCCATCGTTTAAACTAACTAAGTGATTAAAACAAAATATCGTGTTATAACAACAGTATCTTTAGATGCGCGGGCGATGGGATTTGAACCAACGATTTGCTCCGTGACAGGGAGCCGAGGACTCCAGGCTCCTCTACGCCCGCAATTTTCTTTAAATCTAGCACATTTTATAAAAAACAAAAGCCCAAAAGGGCTTTTTACTAACTGATTTCTGATCCAATGTTTTCTCCCGTTAAAATTTTTCTAAGATTGCCTTCCTGAAAAATATTAAAAACTTTTATGACCAGGGAGTGATTACGAGCCAAAGTAACAGCAGTGGCATCAACAATATTTAAGTTCTTATTTAGGTAGTCCATATGGCTTATTTTCGGTATCAGCACAGCGTTCTCATCTTTTCTTGGGTCTTTGTCAAAAATTCCATCAACCTTTGTGCCTTTCAGGATAATTTTAGCTCCAATTTCATGAGCCCTCAAAACCATAGCCGTATCGGTAGAAAAGTCGGGATTACCGGTGCCGCCAGCCAAAAGCACTATCCTGCCCTTGTTCAAATGACTAATAACCTTGCGCCTGACAAACAGTTCCGCAACCTCTTTTACTTCCAAAGCAGAAGCCGCTCTTGTTTCTAAACCAAAATCTTCTTCCAAAACATTCTGGAACACAGCCGCATTTATCACTGTGGCCACCATGCCGACATAGTCAGCAACCACGCCATCTCGCAGAAGAACTTCCTTTTTTAAGGTCGTACCGCGGATTAGATTTCCCCCGCCGACAACAATAGCCAACTCAAACAAGTCTTTGACAGTTAAAATTTCTTTGGCCAAAAAATCCATGGCTTTTCTGTTGTGGCCAATTTTGCCTTCGCCGCTTAACGCTTCGCCAGAGATTTTTAAAAGGACTCGTTCTTTTGCCATTTGCTTTCTCCGAAGTTTTTAGAAAAAGCTTGAAAAGCATATCATCAAAATAAAATCCCGTCAAGTTTGGCGGGGTTATCTTTTGTAAGACTCCTGAATTGCCGCCGGCGAGAGCGGAACTAAAAATTGCAAAGGGTTTTGGACAAATTTTGACGTTGCGCTTTCTAAATCAACTTCTCCGGAATAACTGACCATGCTTTGCAAATCTTGCTGAATTGACTTCAAAATTTCCATAACACTGCCGCGGTAAGGAACTTCTTCCGACCGACCTTCAACATTTTTTACCGAATCTGTAGAGCTGATTGCAAGCTTAGCTTGAGGCGAAGTCATTCCCCGATATTCCTTTTTGGACATTCCGGTCAAAGGGTCCCGTATCAACCTTCCGAGAGCTTCGTCGGTGCCGGCAAGCATACTGCCGACCATTACGCTGGAGGCTCCTACCGCCAAAGCGATAGAGATGTGGCCGGTCTGCCTCACTCCGCCGTCGGAAACAATAGGAATGCCGCTGTCTTTAAGCGCATGCCACGCGCTTCTGACCGCATGAACCTGTGGAACTCCGACTCCGGTTTTAATCCTGGTTAAACATCCGTGCCCGGAACCGATACCAACTTTAATACCCTGAACCCCCAAATCTTTGAGAAAACAGGCACCTTCAAAGGTCGCAATATTGCCGCAGACCAACTCAAAGTCTCCAAATTTTTCTCTGAATTTCTCAACCGCTTTAGGCATTACTGTTTTGTTGTGGGCATGAGCAATATCCATGACAATAACATCAACGCCAACTTTTATAAGTTCGCTCGCCCTCTCAAGATAGTCACCTGCCGCTCCGATTGCCGCGCCAACTCTCAACCTGCCTTCTTTGTCCTTGTTCACCCATTTGTGTTTAAGCAGACTGGCTATGTCTTTGGCGGTTATCAAACCTTCAACCTTAAATGTCAGGCCATTAATTAGAGGCAACTTGCCTACTCCATACTTTCTCAATTCACTTACAGCTTCCTCAATTTTGGTGATTTGTTTTTTTGAAAACTGGAGTCCGCCACCCATTCTTTTTTGCATCCAATTGGTTATCGGCTCGGCTTCGTTGAGACAAAGAATAATATCTCTTTCGGTTATCATGCCTACCAGATCTTGTTTTTCACCGACAACCAAAAGCGTGCCGACTCCTTTTTCTTTCATTTTTTTGCGGGATTCGCCCACGCTTTGGCTTTCAGAAATTGTATAAGGATCCCGGATAATAAAATTCTCGGCCCTTTTAACTTCCTTTGCCCACTCTGTTTGCAGTTCAATTGAGATAGCCCCGCTTCTGGGCAAAATTCCTATGCCCCCGTGTTGAGCCATAACAATACACATCTTGGGTCCGGTCACGGTATCCATATTTGCCGCAACCAAAGGAAAATTAAGAGTGATATTTTTTGAAAACTTTGTCTTGAGTGAAACTTGTTCCCGATGTTCCACAACTCCCAACTGGGGCAATATTGAAAAGTCATCAAAAGTTTTGCCGACAATTTCCGGTTCAATACTGGCAGTCATGTTTTCCTCGCTATTTTCAAAGTTCTTTGCTTGATGAATTTAACAAAATTTTAAACACACATCAAACACAAAGCCCCTTAAGGGGCTTTGTGTTTGATGTGTCGGCGGCAGGAATCGGACCTGCGACCTGAACTTTATGAGGGTTCCGCTCTACCATTGAGCTACGCCGACATTCTAATATTGTTTCTAATTTTAACCGACTTTACTTGTTTTTTCAATACTGTTATAATTTTCCTAACCTATTTTCAGTAGGTTTAAATATCGCGGGGTAGAGAAATCCGGTATCTCGTTTGGCTCAATCTTTAGAG
>CAYZNJ010000038.1:0-6806 GCA_964479745.1 uncultured Candidatus Saccharibacteria bacterium | reverse complement strand
AAACCCAGCGAGTTTTTCTCATCGCGCAAAGTTGCTCGCCTTGTCAAGAGCCCTTTGCTAAAAAGCTCAGGGTCGTTGACAAACCGTGCTGCTCGCAACTTTGAGCGTCCTCAGAAACAATGTCTTAATGATTTCCGAAGAAGCCGTTATACAAGATCGGATCTTGTATAACGGATCTTGTATAAGGAAAACGAGCGTTCGGAAAAAGGAATGTTCGCTAAGCTTCCAGTGCCATGCGAAAACCACCAACTACAATACAAGAAAAACATAAAAATAAAAAGCTTATTGTTTTTGATTTGGATGGCACGCTGGTTGAAAGCAAATCGGCGGTTGATGGCGAAATGGCCCAACTTATTGGTCGGCTTTTGGAAGAGAAAATAGTTGCGATTATCGGCGGGGGTAAATACGAGGTTTTTAAAGAAATTTTTTTGAACAAATTAAAACTGCCGGACAAGCTTCTCAAAAAACTTTTTATATTTCCAACTTCAGCCTCGTCTTTTTATCGTTACAAAAGTAAATGGCAAAAAGTGTATTCAAGAGAGCTTTCTAAAGAAACACGGGCTAGAATCAAGAAAGCTTTTGAAGAAACTTTTAGGGAAATCAACTATAAGCATCCCGAGAAAACTTACGGAAACGTTATTGAAGACAGGGGTTCGCAGGTTACCTTTTCTGTTTTTGGTCAAGACCTAGTTAAAGTTTTGGGCAAAAAAGGAGTTGAAATGAAAAAAGAATGGCGGGACAAAAATACCAAACTCAAGTTAAAGCTGGCAAAGATGCTCCAAAAAAAGCTGCCTGATCTGGAAGTCCGCGCGGCGGGATATACTTCAATTGATATAACTCAAAAAGGGATAGACAAGGCCTATGGCTTGAGGCAAATAAAAAAGCACCTCGGAATTCCATTTAGCGAGATGCTGTTTGTCGGCGACGCGCTTTTCAAGGGTGGCAATGACTATGCCGCTCTTAAAACCGGTGTAGATTGTGTTGCGGTGAAGGGGCCGGAGGAAGCCAAGAAAATCATCAAAATCCTATTTTTTCTTTAACTTCTTTTAAAGTGCTACCGGCGATAACTCTAGCTTTTTCTTCAGAGGTTGTCAAGATAGATAAAACTTGGTCTGGGTTGCTCTTAAGCTCGCTGTATTTTTCTCGGAATAACTTCAGGGACTCAATCACCACTTCGGCTAAGTCATTCTTGAACTCAACGTAAGATTTGCCTTCGTACATTTTTTCAATTTGGCGGAGATTTTTAATGTCGGGAGCAAGAAGGGCATAAATGTTCATCAAGTTGGAAATTGCCGGTTTCTTTTCTTCATCAAACAAAACTTCTCTGCCGGAATCGGTTACCGCTTTTTTTATTTTTTCACGGATTGTATCGGGGTCGTCTACGAGCGCAACGCCCTCGTCGCCCGACTTGGACATTTTTTTGGTTGGGTCTTGAAGCGATTTAATTCTGTGGCCGCCGGTCATATAGGCTTTGACCGGCTCAAAAGTTTGGCCGAACATGGAATTAAATTTTTTGGCGATTTCGTTTGTTATGTCTATGTGAGCTTTCTGGTCGTCGCCGACTGGAACAGCATTGGCTTTGTAAATTAAAATGTCGGCGGCCATCAAAACAGGGTAGTCCAAAAGGCCCATATGATTATGTTTTGGGAATTTCCCAAGCTGTTCTTTGTAAGTTGGCAGGCGGTCAAGCCAGCTAACCGGAGTAATTGTGTTAAAAATCCAGGCCAGTTCGGTATGCGCCGGCACTTGCGACTGGCGGATCAGTAAAACTTTCTTGGGATCCAAACCGGCGGCCAGATATTGGCAGGCTTGATCAATCACTCCCTGGCCGTAAATTTTGGGGTCAAAAGGAGTAGTAATGCCATGGTAGTCGGCAATCATATAAACAGCCAATTCCACATCTGGGTTATTCTGCAGTTCAATCCAATTTTTAGCGGCGCCGAGATAATTGCCTAGATGCAATTTACCCGACGGCCGCATGCCAGAAAGGATTTTCATCATGGTTGGTTGAGCTTGGGCGAATAAACTCTTTATTGTAATTATACCTCAATGACTACCGGCAAGACCATAGGTCTTTTTTCGGTTTTCTGGAATAAGAACTTGCCGATTTCTTCGCGCAGGTTATCTTTAAGGTAAGCGGTATCAACTCTGCCGACAGCGCTGGTTTTTTCAACAACGAATCTGGCCTTCTTTCTTACTTGAGCAAGAAGTTCTTTGTTGTCTTTCAAATAAATAAAACCACGGGAAATGATGTCCGGGCTGGTCAGTACTCGGCCCGTCTTGGTGTCTATGAGAATGACTATGACAAACATTCCGTCTTCGGCTAACACTTGGCGGTCGCGCAGGACCACATTGCCGACATCGCCAATGCCTAAACCGTCAACTAAAATCGGGTTGCTGGCTACCGTTCTTTTGTCAAACCACCATTTGATGCTAGGTGACACCGAATTACCTAGCTCGGAACTTGAAAGATGTATAACCGAACCATTGTCGGCAATAATAATATTTTCTTCTGAAATACCCTTGGACTGGCCGATTTCAGAGTGACTGACCATCATTGAATACTGGCCGTGAATAGGCATAAGAATTTTTGGTTTCATAACTTCCATCATATGGCCCAAGTCTTCTCTTTGGGCATGTCCGCCCGCGTGGATGTCCATCATCTGATAGTGGTAAACTTTCATGCCAGCTCGGTAAAACATGTCTTTTAAATTTTGCACGGCACGTTCGTTGCCCGGCACGGTGGAAGAAGAGAAAATTAAAGAGTCTTTTTTAACAAGCCGGATGAAGCGGTGTTCATGGTTGGCGATACGCATCAGAGCGGCGTTGCTTTGGCCTTGCGCGCCGGTGGCTATGACCGTGATTTGCGAACGGGGATAGTCGTTCACTTGATCGGCGGTGATCTGGGTACCTTTTTGAATTTTGATGTAACCCAATTCTTTGGCTATTTCTACATTTGATTTCATGCTGTAGCCCTCAAAAACAACTTTTCGGCCGTATTTTTCCGAGAGCCAGACTATTTGCTGGATACGATCAACCATAGAGGCGAAAGTTCCAAAGACAACCATTTGTTTTGATTCTCTGAAAATAAGTTCCATGTTGTCCATGATAGTCTTTTCGGAAATTGAGTGGCCTTCCCTTTCAGCGCCGGTTGAGTCAGACATTAAAACTGTTACGCCTCTATTGCCGAGTTCTTTCAGATGTTCAATGTTAATTGGCTGGCCGTTGGTAGGCGAATGGTCAAACTTGAAGTCAGCCGTATGAACTACCGTTGCTACCGGAGTTTTGATAAACAAAGCCAAATCGTCCGGTATATTGTGGTTGACATGGAAAAATTCTACCTCAAAATAGTCGCCGAATTTTACAGTGTCATCAGCTTTTACTATGTGAAATTTGAGTTTCGGTAAGTGAGTAAATTCTTCGTGTCTTTTTGCGGTTATGCCTCTGGTTAGAGCGCCTCCGTAGATGTCCGGGTTGCCAAGTTTTTCAAGCAAGTAGGGCAAGGCGCCGACATGGTCCATATGGCCATGGGTTAAAATCAGTCCTCTTATATTTTGTCTTTTTCTTTCCAAGTACTCGGTATTGGGGATGATGTAATCTATGCCCAGATGGTCCTCGTCGGGAAATTTAAAACCGGCGTCAATTACCAAGATGTCGTCTTTGTATTCCAAAAGAGACATATTCTTGCCTATTTCACCCAGACCGCCCAAGGGGATTATTTTCAGAGTATCTTCTCCGGGCTCTATGTTTTGCTGTGTCCGGCCTGTAAGAGGGGGTCCTCTTCTTGCGGGCCTGGACGCTGGAGGTCTTCGCCATGAAGATCTTCTCGGTTTTTTTGCTGTCGTTGTTTCAATCATAATTAAAAAGTTTAGAGAAAATAAAATTATTTACGAGTAAATAAAACTATTTATTTGTGTCGCGGGGGAGATTTGAACTCCCACAGGATTGCTCCCATACGGCCCTGAACCGTACGTGTCTGCCAGTTCCACCACCGCGACGGTTTTTTAAGAGAGTTTCTTGAAACTCTCTATTGCTTCCGTAGAGTCGGGGTCAACTCCTAAGTGTTGAGCTAGTTGAGTTGAGGTTGTAGAGGCCAAAAGGTATTGATTAAGTATTTTTTCCAGACGGGTTTTACCCTCAAGCTCCAGCAATATATTTTCAGTATTGTATTCTTTTAGAAATCTGGAGAACTTTTCTAGCCTAGATTGATCTTCGGCTTCTTCCTCTGGGTCTTTTAGAATTAAATAAAAAAACTTTTGATCGTTTTCTTTTACTCCCGCTATTTCGTTGTGCGCCGCTTCGGGCAGGAAGTTTGCAAAAGCGTGGATTTTAGTATTTTCATTTAAAAACTTTTTCCAAAACAGGCCCAGGAATCTCCAAGGGTAAGAAGAGTAGATAAGGGGAGTTCTGTTGCCTATGGCTTCAGAAACGTCGGTTCTAAGCTTAAAACTGCCGTTTTCTTGAGAGAATAGCGTAGAGCTAAAAGTGTCTTTAATTATATCAGAATGAGAAAGCAGAGTCAATACGGAAGCCAGCATTAGGCCAAGGGCGTTTCTAGGGTTAATATTTTGATTGGGCAGCAGAATCAAAGTTGTGCCATCTTTTCGGGCCAACTCAGCAAGCTTGCCGCCGCTGGTTATAACTACGGTTTTAATATTTTTTTCTACAGCCGACTTGTATGAGGCGACGGTTTCTTCAGTATTGCCCGACCAGGAAATGCAAATGACCAAATGTTCTTTGGATGCCCAATATGGCAGATAAGGCGTGCGGTTTATATAACCTGCAATATCTTTAAGCCACAACATAGAGATTGCTTCAGCGGGCATAATTGAACCGCCCAAACCGCAGAAAATTACGCGGGAATAATCCGAAGGATTTATCAATTCTGCCTTTTCGGCAGCGGCTAAGCCGTCTTTTAGTTGTTGGAGCAGTTTTTGAGGCACAAGATTATTTTCTTACTCTTTTGGTTTCAATATACCACTGGCTGACGTTATCAAATCGCGAAGACGGTACGGAGAGAAGTTTTATGTCGTTGCCTTTAATGTTTTTGCTGGGCAAATATGTGTAGTAGGGAGAGTAAAGAAATACTGCCGGCGCATCCTCCAAAACGACTCTTTCAAAATCTTCATATTTTTTGTTTCTTTCAGCCGAGTTCAAAATTTGCCTGCTTTCTTCCAGTATTTTATCAGCCGTTTTGTTATCGTACAAGGCCAGGTTAAGGCCCGGGTCTTTTTTCTGGGAGGAGTGCCAAAAACTGAAGGGGTCAAGATCAAGACTTAAGACTTCGCCAAAAAGCAAAACTTCATAGTCGCGGTCTCTAATTGACTGTTGGATTTCCGGCAAATCTTCAACGCTTATCTCGACTTTAATTCCCAGATCTTCCCATTGTTTTTTTAGGGCTTCTGCCGCTTTGACCAGCTCCGGCCAGTTGGCAGTCTTTAACTTAACTGACAGAATTTCTTTGGAAGCTGTTTCTGTTTCTTTATTTGAGGGCTTTTTACCCGCGCTGGCTTTAGTGGAAGCTTTCTCTCTAAAACCGTCGTTGTCGATATCTTTCCAGCCGCTATTTTCTAAAATTTGTTTAGCGAATTCTCTGTCATGGGGGTATTTTTGCGTGATTGGTTCGTCGCTCAGCTCTTTTAGGATCGGCGAATTGATAATTAAGCCGTTGTTGCCCAATACTTTGTCTAAAATTTCTTTCTTGTCAGTGCCATAGTTGAGAGCTAAACGCACGTTTTTGTCGGCCAGCGCTTTATTCTGGTTTTGGTTGAAGAAAGCTGCGAAATAACGAGGCAGTTTTATCTGTTTCGGTGAAAGTTTCTGTGGAAATTTAATGTTTTTAACTTTTTCCGGAGATAAAGATCCGATACCCTCAATCATATTTTGGTTATACGCTTCAACCAGTTCGTCTTCGGAGCCGTAAAATTTAAAAGTCAGATTTTTTATGAATGGTTTGGGGTCGTAATAGTTTTCAAAAGCAGTCAGTTCGTAGCTGATGATTGTTCCCCGATTATCTTTTTTTAGTTTATCGAATTTGTAGGGACCCGAACCGATTGGTTTTAAATTCAGGTCGGAAAAAGAAAACAGGCTTGGTTTAACATTTTCCCAAAGATGTTTCGGCAAAATCCCCAAGGTGGTGTTGTTGAGAAACTGGGCGTACTTGTTTTTCAGCTTTAGTTTGACCGTGTAGTCGTTTATTTTTTCCACATCAACCCCCTGCCAATTTATTCTTTGGATGCTTCCGTAGTCGTTATTCTGGAGTATTTTTAGAGTGAAAACCACATCGTCGGCGTTGAAAGGAAGTCCGTCATGCCATTTTATATTTTTTTTCAGGGCGAAAGTGTATTCAAGCTCATCTTTTGATATTTGGTAAGATTCAATCATATCCGGAACGAGATTTCCCGACTGGTCATATTTCATTAAAGAAGAGTAAATTAATTTGGACAAATCGCGGTCGGTGTCGTTTGCCTGAACCAAAAGAGGGTTTACATATTGGGGCGCGCCAAGCAAACCTTCAGTGTAAGATCCGCCAAAGTCAGCCGTCGGTTTTGTAATATGATAAAAAAATCCGAAAGGAATGTAGATGAGAGCGATTACGGCCCCGGCAGTTAAGCCTAAAATTAAATAACGCTCTTTTGGGGATAGAACTCGAGGCAGAAACAAAAGTTGTTTTCTGGAAGGCAGTTTTTCTTTGAGTTTCTGGAAAAAACCCGGGCCTTTGGGTTCTTTTGGCTGATTAGTTTCTTTTTTGTCGGCCGAGTGATTCGTATAAAACTCGTCGATTTGATTGTCGAAGTTGGCCATAA
>CAYZNJ010000037.1:0-7167 GCA_964479745.1 uncultured Candidatus Saccharibacteria bacterium | reverse complement strand
TGGCCCGTAGACATTAAAATATCTCAAGCAGACAATCGGCAATCCATAGAGGTGATTAAAAAGTTTACAGTACATCTCGCCCATGTATTTTTGCATAGCATAAGGATTGAGGGGATTGGCGATCATGTCTTCCCGCAAAGGCAAAGATTTTTGAATACCGTAAGCCGAAGAGGAGGCGGAGTATATAAATCTCTTAACGCCAGCTTCTTTGGCGGCAAGTAGAACATGCAAAGTGCCGGTTAAGTTAGCATCATGGGAAGACTTGGGATCTTTGATTGAGGGCTGGATTCTGGGTTGAGCCGCCAAATGAAAAACAAAATCAGCTCGCCCAAAAACCGGCCTTATTTTTTCCAAATCAACAATGCTTAAGTTGTGAAATTTAGCCTTTGGGTTTAGGTTTCTTTTTTTTCCAGTTGAGAGGTTGTCTATAATATGAATATCTTTATGTCCCTGTCTGACCAACTCATCAACCAAATTTGAGCCGATAAACCCAGCCCCGCCGGTAACAATTATTTTCATGGTGCCCTCGAGAAGATTCGAACTTCTATTGCAGGATCCGCAATCCTGCGTCCTATCCGTTGAACGACGAGGGCAATAAATTAGATGCCGAGTTTCCTAGTGATGACTTCTATTATTGTGTCTTCATGTTTTTCCTCTTGAACAAAGTCAGCCAAGTAGCGGCGTAAAGCTACAGGATCTTCCTTGTCTAAAGGAATTTTGATGTATGGCTGGTACCACTTTTTAAACCTGAAGCTTAATTCTTTAAAATACGGCGGGTTAAACTCAATCCAAAAAGATTTAATTTCGCCGTAAGAATAAAATCTGTTGTCAATTTCCAAACCTCTGTGGCCTATTTGCCAATGCACCGGTTTTTTCTCTTTATAAACCAAGATAAAAGTGACCAGAACTATCAAAAAGAAAAAAACAGCGGTAATGATGTTTTTTTGAAATACCAGAAAAAATATTCCCAGTAAGAGCAGGACGGCATTGATAGCGGTTACTGCCGGCTTGTTGACTGCTTGCTGGTACGGCTTTATCTCGCCGTAAATTTTCCAATTCAAAGATTGCGTTTCTGTTCGGCTTTCCGTTTCCGGACCTTCTTTGACCTCTTTTTTTCTCAAGTCTAATACTTCTGACATGAATCAAATCTACCATTGAGACCGCCGTAAATCAAACAAAACCCCACTATATCAGCGGGGAAATGTTGGCTGTTTGCCGTTGAGAAAGTCAACGAATATTTTCTCGCCTCTTTGCTCCGTTGTGTTTTCTGGCCGGCGTTCAGGGACGAAAAGTTTAGAACAGAAATATTGCAAAGCTGAAATATCGCCTTTTTCTCCTTTGGGACCAACAGCAAATTTTGCCAATTCTTCAACGACCCTCTTTAGTCTGAATCTTCTGATGAGCACTGCATTTTGAGAAAAGTCATAAACGCACCCTTTTTCTTTCAAAGTTGCCAAAGATTTTTCACTTAACCTCTTCTCCAAGGAATTACTTTCCTTCCCAAAATAAAAAACGGGGAAGCCGGCAACCGAAGATTCCGGAATGTAACCAGGATCCTCTTCGCCTTCCGCAGGTTCTTTGATGCCCAAAATACGGCACAATCTTTTGACAACCTCCCGCCCTAAACCGTCAGACCAGACTTCCAACTCTGTTTCTCTCTCCAGAAACTCAAGATTTTCAATATCAGAAACTACTTTAGTGATGATCGGGGCGGTAAAAATGTTGTAGACTCCGTTTTTAACTTTCAATGCCCGGGGTATCTGGAAATCTTGGTACTTTCTTAAAGCGGAAAAATATATTTGCGGCAGATTTTGAAAAACTCTGACCGACCTTTTGTTTTTCAAAAGGTCAACTTCAGACAAGCTTCCGGGGAGGTGAGCGCTGGCCAAATGAACGTCGCCAACATGCACAAATAATCTTGACTTTGGGTTTTTCTGTGCAATGTCAGCAAGACTTGCAGCCCAAGAATCGTCTTTTTCTTTTTGGTTGCGGAATTGTTTTTTACCGGCAGGCCTTATGCCGTAAACTTTAGCGCTGAATTTTTTAGCCGCGCCAAGGAGCTTCTGATAACCCGGCCAATGCTCGGTATTGTCCCATCCCAGAAAATGAACCTTCTTTAAAAAAACTTCCTCTTCCATCTGCCCGGCAAGAAAATCGTCCAAAATTTTCTGGTCTTTGGAAGCAACAAATTCAACGACCAAAACCGGCTGATTTGGAGATGAACTTGCTATTTCGGTAAAAATTTCCGCCGAAACTTCCTGGCTTTTTCTCAAGTTGTGGTAGTCTCCCAAAAAAACTATCTCTGATTTTCTGGCTTCGTTTACTATTTCCGATTCTTCGGCTGGCCTTTCAAATTTTGAAAACTCTTCGTCAAAGTCAGAAAAATAGCCAGCGAGCTCGGCGTTCTTGTTTGTCGTATTTTTCTCTAAACCGTAAAGTTCTTCGCGATACCGATCCAACCAGTCAACCACGCCTTGGACATTTTCTAAAACCCTCTCCTCGTTTTCTTTCAGTTCGCCCCTCCTTTCTTGAACTTTTGGTTTTGAAAGTTCAGTTTTGTCGTGTTTTTCCATTTTAAGCATCGTCGTGTGGAATAGCCCTCTTATTTCGCCAGCTTACCTCAAAGTTACCATAAAATCAAAAAGGGACGCTGTGGCCGCAACCCCTTGCTTTTCTTTTATAATTTTGTAGGATGACCCTGCCTTCAGGGAAGGACCTTCGCGCCTATCTCTGGAGCAGATAATCCGAAACGGATTTGAAAGGAGAAAAATGACAGACAAGGAAAGAACTTTAACTTTTTCCGAACAAAAAGCTTACGACACAGTTCTAAGGCTTAGAGAATTAAACATGGTGCCTAGTTCTTGCTGGCAAGCGATAGACTTAGAGAGTGTTCGAGATGCCGGATATGATGAGAGTTTTGGCGGTACTTGGAAAATCAAAAAAAGAGAAGTTGTTTTTGAGTGGAGCTGGAAGAAGCCAACTAATAAAATAGTTCTTGAGTTGTCGTTGCGGGGAGAGATTCCTTTGAACACCGGGGATGAAGAGATGCAAGGTGATGCCCAAAAAAGATGGTTTGTTGTGGGCATTAATATTTATCTCGTCGAAAAAGTAGGTAGTGGTGGTATCGTGGAAAGACACTACCCAAAATTTAAGCTTGAGGGAGAGGAGATAGTTGACTTTCTATTAAACGGATTAAAAAGCTTCCACTTTAACGAAAACTGATTTCAAGCCCTTTTACAAAAGGGGCTTTTTATTGCGGTGGATGGAGGAGTCTCCTTCGCCTCTCGGCTCGCCGCCGCTCGCCTCGGGCTAGGCACCGCCTCGCGGTTTCGCCTGCTGGCTCAACATCGCTCCGACGTTCGACTCCCACTACCATCTCTATTTCAAAATGGATTTAAATGTGCCCAAAGGCACCTTTAAATCCATCAGCGGAGGGTGGAGGAGTCGAACCTCCAAGGGATTGCTCCCGCCGCATTTCGAGTGCGGTGCCATGCCATTAGGCGAACCCTCCTTTTTTATAAAATAACACTTTAAGACTCAAAAACAAAAGGCGATTTCTCGCCCTATTTTATATCTCCCGTGTATGTCGGCACCGGAAAAACCATAATGTGAAAACAGTTATTATAGAACTCGTCCCTGACATGAATAAGCCAAAGGTTCTGTAACTCAAAGAGATATTCTTTAATCCAACAGATTTCTTCTTTAGACAGACCTCTGGTGGTAACATCAACGGTCGCTCCGGTAAGATGGCTGGACTGGCGAGCAGGGTTGCCATCTTCACGCGCCGCATTAGGATTTCTCCTTGCCAAAGCTTTTTGATATTTTCTGTCTCTAACAAAACCCGTGGTTTCTATTTTCTTCTTTCGCCATTTTTTGTGAGATTGGGTCTGCAGATAAAAATCTCTTGCAAACTGCTCAATAAAAATCAGTGTCCAAGGACGGATGAAATATGTTTTTTTATCAAGCCGAGGGTCAATAAAATGGTATTGGCCAACAGAAGGAACTGCCACCAGTTTCTTACTTTCAACAGCTTTTCTAATCTCGGCTTCATTCTCAAACCTTTCCAGTTTCCAAAGATCCGCCACAAAGTTCTGCTTTTCTAAAGAAAATTTGCCAAAAAATTCTTCTCTAAATTCTTTAGCAGTATGCTTGTAGTTGCAACAACACAAGTTTTTTGCTTCAACAAAATCGTTCAAACAAAAACACAAAAACAAAGAGGTGAAAAGAATTTTTCTCATCAGCCATACCTCATTTGTAAAGTTTCTATAAAACAGAGTATCAAAACGATACTCTTCGAGCAAATATGTTATAAAAGAGGCCTTATGCCTCTTTTATAACCAGCCTGTCTTTAAAATGGTGGACCTACCGGGATTCGAACCCGGGACTAGCCCATGCCATGGGCTCGTGTTACCCCTATACCATAGGCCCCTGCACATATTCTTACTTTTGGGCAGCAAGCTCTTTTGTTCTACCCTCTTTAAGCCACTCTTCTTTTTTTTCGTTATACCAGTCTATAATATTCAACGCTTCTCCGTAATTGTCGTCTATGCGTTCTTCAGAAATATTTTTCCCGTCAATTACATCTTTAAGCAACTCCATAATTTTTTCTCTTTTTTCTTTGTCAAAACCATGACCAGTCGGAGACATGCCAAAAAGAGGACTTTCTTTTCGTAGCCTGTCCATCTGCATACTCTTGTAGCGCCGAAAGTTGTTAATTAAAGAATTTAATTCTTGAGAGTCTAAGTTTTTGATATCTTTAGAGAAGTCCGCTTTGATTTCAACCCTAAGCCCGCTCATTTCAACTTTGTTTTTTTGTATTTGCATAAAAAATAAAATCAAGTAACTACTTTAATAACTAAATTGAAAAATATCACAAAAGTGGCCTGCCAGCAAGTGAGTCTTCAAAATATGGAAACACAAAGTTGTGCACTAGGATTGTGTTGATTGTTCCAGAAGTTTATTGTAAAATGAGCCTATGCAAAGACACCCAATTGAACAAATTTCTCGTCTTAAATATTTGCGAAAAAGGGGACTAAGCATTAATGAATTGGTAAGAGAACTGAAGATGCCAAAAACTACAATATGGCATCATGTTCATACTATCAAAGTAAGCGGCAAATACGCTCAAATTTTGGAATCTAAAAAAAGTACTGGTGGCATTAACAGAAAGAGACGAGCGCTAGAACGGGCTTGGGAAGAAGCTATAGCTATTGCCAGTGGTCCTCATAAATACTTTAGTTCTCTTTTGGCAATGTTATACTGGGCTGAAGGAAATAAAAATGACTTTACTTTTACCAATACCGACCCAGAAATGATTAAAAACTACATTAGCATTCTGGGAAAATGTTTTTTAATAGACACTGAAAGGCTCTCTGTTATTATCCGTTATTTTACTGGGATGGATAAAAGAAAGTGTCTAGAATACTGGTCATCAGTAACAAAAATTTCGCCAGAAAAAATAAATATGTATTATAATGACGGTGGGAAAAGAGGAAGATCGCCTTATGGTATATGTCGAATAACTGTAAAAAAAGGGGGTTATCTTTTCAAGGTCGTGCAATTTTTAATAAAAATTATTTCTAAAGAAATCCAAGACAATAAAGGCCCCGATAGCTCAATTGGAAGAGCAGTCCCGTCCTAAGGGAAAGGTTTGCAGGTTCGAGCCCTGCTCGGGGCACCAAATAGTTATGAACTTACCCAAAGAAATTAAAAATATTTTGCAAAAACTTGAAGAAAATAAATTCCAGGCTTTTGTTGTGGGCGGCTGTGTAAGAGATTTATTGATGGGCTTGGAACCGAAAGACTGGGACATTACGACCAACGCCAGACCGGAAGAAGTGCAAAAGATTTTTCCCGAAAGTTTTTATGAAAATGAATTCGGCACTGTCGGCGTAAAAATAGACAAAGGGGAAAAAACTGAAGTGGTGGAAGTTACCACTTACCGCATAGAGTCAAAATATACCGACAAAAGACACCCGGATGAAATAAAGTTTGCTGAAAAACTGGAAGAAGACTTAAAGAGACGAGATTTTACAATCAACGCTTTGGCAATGGATAAAGAAGACAAAGTTACCGACTTGTTTGACGGGCAAAAAGACCTGAAAGAAAAGACCGTAAGAGCAGTCGGCAATCCGGAGGACAGATTTTCTGAAGATGCTTTGCGCATGATGCGCGCTATAAGATTTGCCGCTTCACTTAACTTTACTATTGAGGAAACAACTCTTGAAGCGATAAAAAACAAACATTCTTTGATGAAAGTAATATCAAAAGAAAGAGTCCGTAACGAGTTGGTGAAAATAGTCGAAAGCAATGAAGCAAAAAGAGGCATGGAGTTATTGAAAGAAACGGAACTGATGCAATATGTCATACCGGAATTGCTTGAGGGAGTCGGAGTTGAGCAAAACCTGCACCATATTTACACTGTTTGGGAACACAATATCCGCGCCCTTGATTACGCCTGTTCAAAAAATTATTCTGTGGAAGTCAAACTCGCTTCGTTACTGCATGATGTCGGCAAGCCGAAATCAAAAAGGGGAGAAGGCCGGAATTCAACTTTTTACAGCCACGAAATGATTGGCGCCAAGATGGCCGCTCAAATTTTAGACCGCTTAAAATTTCCCCAAAAGCAGGCTGAAAAAATTATAAAGCTGGTAAGGTGGCACTTGTTTTACTACAACGTCGGTGAGGTTACCGAAAGTTCAGTCAGGCGGCTGGTGGCCAACATCGGCAAAGAAAATGTTGAAGATTTAATTAAAGTCAGAGAGGCTGACCGAATCGGTTCCGGCACGCCCAAAGCAAAACCTTACAAACTGCGCCACCTGCAATTCATGATTGATAAAGTTGCCCGCGACCCGCTCTCGCCAAAGATGTTAAAAATTAACGGCAACCAGCTTATGCAACTTCTGAAACTTGAACCCGGACCAAAAGTCGGCATGATCATTAACGCCTTGATGAACGAGGTGTTGGAAGATCCCGGCAAAAACAATGAGAAATACCTGAATAAGCGCTCGGCTGAACTGAATAAATTATCAGAAAAAGAAATACTCAAGCTGGCTCAAGCCGGCAAAGAAAAAATAACAGAAGAAGAGGAAAAAGAAGTTAAAAAAATTAAGCAAAAACATTTTGTAAGTTAATCAGCATAAACGGATCGTGGTATAACGGCATTAC
>CAYZNJ010000036.1:0-7258 GCA_964479745.1 uncultured Candidatus Saccharibacteria bacterium | reverse complement strand
GTTAGCTCGCTTGGCTTCGGGTCTTATGCAAACGATTTACCCGCTCAAATTTTTGAAAACATTGACTACTTTTAATTTATTATGCAGCATGATGACAAATTGTTCTTTTTAAGGAAGCTACTATGAATTGGTCAGCGATAATTTTTTTAACACTAATGATCGTTGGATTTATAGCTCACACGCTTCGATATCTGTATGAGTATCGTTACTGGGTATCTATAGGTAAACCTGCTTCATACTGGAACTTTGTATCAGAAGAATTGCTTTTAAGTCCATTTCGTCCTCGACATTGATAAGATGGGCCACAGCCTTAGATGGTTTGTGGCTTTTTTTGTTTCCAAAAATTTGAGCGGGTACGCGCTTTTAACACTCGGTTTCCCTGTGGGTGCGTCCTATTCGGACTTACCCTACCGTTTGCATAAACTCGCAGGCTCATTCTTCAATAGGCACAGCGTCACCAGCGTATTGCTACGCCAGCTCCGCCTCTTTGTAGGCATATGGTTTCAGTTACTATTTCACTCCCCTAACCGGGGTGCTTTTCACCTTTCCCTCACGGTACTAGTTCACTATCGATCACTAAAAGTATTTAGCCTTGGACCGTAGTAGGCCCGGATTCGCCACGGATAGTCTGCTCCATGGGTACTTAGGAAATAACACAAGAGTTCGATTAGTTTTCGCTTACGGGACTATCACCCGCTTTGGTCTGCCTTTCCAGGCTTGTTCGGCTAACTATCGAATTTGTAACTCTTTGATAAACATAACCCAGGACTGAATCAGTCCTAAGTTATGTTTAAGATGTATTACCCCTGCAACCCCGCACGCTTCGCGCGCAAGTTACAAGTTTATAAAGTTTAAAGTTATAAAGTTTTTACTTTATGAACTTGATGAACTTTTAACTTTCAACTTGTGTGCGAAGCACACGGTTTAGGCTATTCCCCTTTCGCTCGCCGCTACTTGGGGAATCTATGCTATTTATTTTCCTCTGGTTACTGAGATGTTTCACTTCACCAGGTACGCTCCCGCTCAAATTTGTCTTTACTTGACAAAAAACTCATAGGTGCTATACACTGTAATTGAGCCTCACTCTGCTGTTGGGAACAACGGCACCAGCGCGTATGCTGTTTAAGAGATGGGGCTTTTTTTAAATAAAGACAAATTTGAGCGGGTAAATGGACATTACTCCAAGTGGGTTTCCCCATTCGGTCATCCCCGGATCAAAGCCCGCTAGACGGCTCCCCGAGGCTTATCGCAGTCACGCCACGACCTTCGTCGCCTTTTAGTGTCAAGGCATCCTCCATACGCCCTTTTTTAGGTCTCTTATTAGAAGACCTTCCTTACAAGACTAAGCCTCCAATCATCAAGATTGGAAATAGTCTTTAATCAAACATGTTCACACCGCATGCATGAACACGATTTAATTTTAACTTTATTTTACTTACTTGTCCCGTTAGAGGTAATCCGCCTTGGGCGGATGTAAGCTCTAATGGGATACCCGCTATCCCGATCAGAAATCACGGATGCCTTCGGCATCTTATTTCTAACGGGATAAATTTGATACTTATATATTCACTTTTCAAATTTCTATCCTCTCAATCTTTGCTGTCTTACAAGCTATCGGTTATTGCCAATGGCCTTAACCGATAAATTATAAGTGGCGAACCCCGAACAATCTGGGTTCAAATAATAAAACCGCTTACTAGCGGCTTTTAGCACTAAAGAAAACCAGACGAGACTTAGCCGCTTTTTTGTTTAATGTTGTTGTAATTTGTAACCATATTTTACTGTAAAGCCAGTTTAGCAGATACGTTTTAACTGTCAACCCCGCTGTTGAGGCGGGGTTGATAACTCTGTAAAGAACAATTTGAGCTCAAATTACTCGCCTATTCTTTTTTTCATCTGGGAAATAAAGCTGTCAGCATGATCTCTTCCGCCAAGCCCGAAGGCCAAGCCCAAGGCCAGCGCCGCCGCCGCTACTATGCCGATAACAATAATCCGGATAATATCTTCAGCGATACCAAGTTGCACCAACGCAACAAGGAGAGAAAAAGTAACTACAGCCCATTTGGTAAGAGCTGCCAAAAAATTGGCCGAGACTAACCTCGCCGCTCTAACCGAAGCAACGACCAATCCCTCCAAAAATTTTGCCACCAAAATACCGATGAGCAAAACTATCGCCGCAACGATTACGTTCGGGATATAGAGAACCACTTTCCCCAAAAATCCGCTGACTTCATTCAAGCCAAGAATGTTTGCCGCTGACATTAAAAAGACAACGACAAAAAACCATTTCACCAGCTCAAAAAAGAAAAAGGAGCTATTCATTTTAAACCCGCTTCTTTCCCAAACTTTCTTGAAACCAACTCCCTCCAAAGCCCGGTCAAGCTGTATCACTTTAACTATGTGATAAGCCAGCTTGCCGATTAAAATCGCGATCAGCCAGCCCACCAAAAAAACAACTACAGCCGCGACCAATCTCGGCAAAAAACCGGCTACAGCAGTCCACAAAGTCAGCAAAGAATTTCTAACTATATCCGATGCCGCCACTGAATCGTAATTCATAACATCACCCCTCTTTCTATTTGTGCTTAGACCAAAAAACTTCGGCAAGCACTTAGTTAATATTAAAACCAACTCTTAATTTTAACATTTATCACAATTTCAATAAAAAATGTTATCCACATTATTAAAGAACCCTGAAAGGGTGGAATTGTAGATGAGATGATTTTCGATTGACATATTATAACTTTATCGTACTGTTCTGGTAGCTGTTTTAAAAAAGTCGGAGACGTCTGAAATGATATCCTTAGACTTGTTTATATACTGTTTGTTGTGTTTTATAGTGCTGTACTTTTCTTTAACTCTCCTGAAAAAACTGGTTAGAGCCGTAAAAACCAAAAATAAAAAAGAGAGAAATCAATGTATTTACTCTCTAGTTGTTTGTTTACTGGTTCTGACTTTTTTGGTGAGTTTCCCTTTAGTAACTCTCTACCCGCATCTGCCTTTTTAACTTTACGCAAACCAAAACGCGGATTTAGTCCGCGTTTTTAAATTAAAGCTTGCAAGTTGTTTTTTACTAGACTAAAAATCGGGCGATCAACAAAGCCACAATATTGGCAACTTTGATCATCGGATTAATTGCCGGCCCAGCGGTATCTTTGTACGGGTCGCCGACGGTGTCGCCGGTAACCGCCGCTTGATGGGCAAAAGATTTTTTGCCGCCGTAATTTCCCTCTTCAATATATTTCTTGGCATTGTCCCAGGCCGCGCCGCCGGAAGTCATAGAGATGGCAATAAAAATTCCGGTTACAATTAAACCGACCAACAATCCCCCCAAAGCTTGGGCGCCCAAAAGAAAACCAACCGCAATCGGAATTACAATCGGCACCAACGCCGGAAAAACCATTTCTTTGATTGCCGCCTTCGTTACTATATCAACCGCCGCGCCGTAATCCGGCTTGCCTGTACCTTCCATAATCCCTGGAATTTCTTTGAACTGTCTGCGAACTTCTTCAACAATTGCCCCGCCGGCCCGGCCAACCGCTTTCATAGCTCTGGAAGCAAAAAGATAAGGCATTAAACCGCCGACAAACAAGCCAACCAAAACTTTTACATTAGATAAGTCAAAAGATAAATTCTTGCCAAGATTAATCAGCTCTTGAGTGTATGAGGTAAAAAGAATCAAAGCCGCCAGACCAGCTGAAGCGATAGCGTAGCCCTTAGTCACAGCTTTAGTAGTATTACCAACTGCATCAAGCGGGTCAGTCGCTTCTCTGACTGATTCCGGCAAGCCAGCCATCTCGGCAATTCCGCCGGCGTTGTCAGTGATGGGTCCGAAAGCATCTATGGCAACCACAATTGCCGTCAAAGAAAGCATGCTCATCGTCGCCAAAGCCACGCCGTAAATTCCGGCAAAATAAAAAGCGGATAAAATTCCGGCGGCAATTACCACCACCGGCAAAACTGTTGACTCCATAGAAACAGCCAGACCGGTAATAATATTGGTGCCATGGCCGGTTGTGGAAGCTTTGGCAATTTCTTTAACCGGAGAAAACTTTTTGGAAGTATAGTAGTCAGTAATCCAAAAAATTAAACCGGTTACCGCCAATCCGACAAGCAAAGAATAAAATATATTCCAAGAAGGAATTGTAATAAAAGTAACCAACGGATTCTCAACAACCACCCAAAAAAGCGTCGCAAGAGACAAAACTACTGTAGCTACAAGTCCTTTATACATTGCTCCCATAATTAACAACCCACTTAGACGAACAAACCAGGAACCAATGATGGATGCCAAGACAGCTATTCCGCCAATCAGCAAAGGAAAAGAAATAATATCGCCGGAACCGGCAAAAGCCAAAGAGCCCAAAAGCATAACTGCAACCGCCGAAACGACATAAGTTTCAAAAATATCCGCCGCCATGCCTTTGGTGTCGCCCACATTGTCGCCAACATTGTCGGCAATTACAGCCGGATTTCTCGGATCATCCTCAGGAATGCCGGCTTCTACTTTGCCAACCAAGTCAGCGCCCACATCTGCGCCTTTGGTAAAAATCCCTCCGCCTAGTCTGGCAAAAACCGAAACCAGAGAACCGCCAAAAGCTAAACCAACCAACGGTTTGACATCACCAGTCCACCAATAAAAAATAGTCAGAGAAAAAAGAGCTAGGCCGGCAACTAAAAATCCGGTTACCGACCCGCCCTTGAAAGACAGTTGAAAAGCTTCTTTGACCCCTTTCTTAGCCGCTTCTGCCACCCGCACGTTTGATTTCACTGCCACAAACATGCCTATGTATCCGGCCAAAAGAGAAGCAGCTGCACCGATAACAAACCCTACCGCAGTCCAAAGGTCAATCAGTCTCCACAAAACTAAAGCCAAAACGATCCCTACTCCCAAGACAATCAAAAACTCTCTTTTAAGATAGGCCCAAGCGCCCTCTTGAATCGCCTTGGCAATAAAGCGCATTTTTTCGTCACCGGTAGGCTTTCTCAAAACTTGCCACATTAAAAAAAGACCATACAAAATAGCTGCAAGCGAAGACAAAAGAGAAAATAGTAAAATATTCATAAAATTTAATTTATCACTTCTTCTTCTTTTTTTCCAGTGGCTTCTTCCTCCTCCATCGCCACCACATTTTCTATCCTGTCCCTCATCAGACCAAGTCTTTTTTCAGAATCATCATAAGAACTTTTGGCATCGGATATATGTTTACCCAACCTCTGGAAACCATCGCCCAATTTCTGGGCGTCTTGATTTATCCGCGCCAAGCGCTTTATAATTTCCTGCGTCTGCTTAGTAATCTGAATATCGCGGAACCAATACTGAATCGCTGAAAGAGTTAAATACAAAGTATTGGGTGAAACCAAAATAATTTTTTTAGAACGGGCGTAGGCCGAAATATCAACATCTTTAACGTTGTGAACCACTTCATAGAAAACACTTTCGGCCGGCACGTACATCAGCGCCAAATCAACCGTACCCTCAGAAGGCAAAATATATTTGCTGGCGATCTCATCAATTTTCTTTTTAACATCGCCAACAAATGATTTTCTAAAAACCTCTTTGTTAATTTCGTCTTCTGAATTTGTCATTTTTTCAAAATTTTCCCAGTTAAACTTTGAATCAATCGGCAAAAGTCTTTCGTTGGGCAATCTTAAAATCGCATCTACCGCTTCGCCGCTTTTAAAATAATATTGCATAGAAAAAAGTTCTTTGGGAAAGTATTGGCCCAAGACTGATTCCAAAGAAGTTTCGCCCCACTGCCCGCGCAGTTTGGGCGACTTAAAAATATTCTGGAAGGAAACCACGCCCTTCATAGACTCGTGGACATTTTTAACCGATTCCTGCAGTTGAGTCACTCCCGAAACAAAATTTTGTATGTGCTTGCCGCTTTCTACGGCCGACCTTTCAGCTGACTCGCGGTTTTGCTGAAGCTGATTTAAAATCAGTTGCGTAACCGAATCCAGTCTCTGATGCAAAACTCCATACTCATTTTCATCTTTTTTTGAGTTAAGGCGACGGAAAGTCAGCCAGTTAAAAGCAAGAGTAACAGCAATCAAAACACCCAAGATAACTAAAATTATAGTCATGGATTTTATTATAACAAAATTTGGTGGACCGAGGGAGAATTGAACTCCCGACCTCCGCTTTGCAAAAGCGGCGTTCTGCCACTGAACTATCGGCCCTTCTTTTTAAAATTCTACCACAGACTAGGCTAAAAAAGTAAAACCCCGCAAGGGGTTAATTCTTAAAGTTAAAACCAAAATTATTTAATTCTTTTTTTAAATTTTCAATATTTGTAAAAACTGCGCCGTGCATGCCAAGAGACTTGGCTGAATCAATATTTTCCTGCAAATCGTCAACCACAAAAATCTTGTCGGCCGGAACGCCTACGGAATCCAAAGCAATCAGCCAAAAATTCCTGTCAGGTTTTCTATAGCCCATCTCGTGAGAAAGAAAGCAGCCATCAGCTGTTGCGAAAACTTCCGGAAAAAGAATTGTTTGGAAATAAAGATGACAGGAATTATTGTTGGAAACAATAACTATTCTATACCCCTGCGATTTTAAAAACTTAACGAACTCAAGAGTCCTTTTTTTCAATCTTAAAAGGTCCTTACCCGCATCCCTGAAAAAAGTAAAAGTAAATTTCTTAGAAAATTCAGTTTTTTTATCCTGCGGTAAAACATAATGCAATGCACATTTGAACACGACGAAAAAGTCGTAAAAAGAAAGTTTGCCTGTTTCCAAGTCCGGCCATGACCTTTGCAAAATTCCTTTGTCAATGTCTTCTACAAGGCTGGGAGATAATCCAGTCAGAAAAGATATTCTTTCGTAAAATTTGGGGTTTAGAAAATCCACAAGAACTCTGCCGATATCAACAAAAAAGACTTCAATCTGTCTGTCTTTATGTTCTGCTTCCAAGATATTCCCCTTTTAAAGAACCTCAAGTGAATTTTTGATGCTAACAATAAAAAAACAAGTTGTCAAACAAAAAGTTGAAATCATCCTAAAAAATGTTATACTGTTTTTGGCTTATTTAAAACAGGAGAAAACAGCAAATGATTACTCTTACCCCAAAAGCGGTCGCCAAAGTTAAAGAAATAATCTTAAAACAGGAAAGGCCGGAAGAGGTCAAAGGTCTGCGAATTGCCGTTCAGGGCGGCGGCTGTTCAGGGTTTCAGCACAGTTTGGCTTTTGAAAAAGAACCCAAACCGGATGACAAAGTTTTTGAGTTTGACGGCCTGAAAGTTTTTGTTGACC
>CAYZNJ010000035.1:0-7400 GCA_964479745.1 uncultured Candidatus Saccharibacteria bacterium | reverse complement strand
GCTGGAAAGAAACGAGCGTCCGGAAAAAGCAATGTTTGCCAAACCGAACGAGCTATTCTCTTGACTTTCTATATAACTTTTGATATTATTAACTTCAGCTTCTTGTGAAGCGTTATCCACTACAACAACTTGGTAGTTTGGATAATCTAGCTCTTTTAAAGATTCCAAACAACGCAAGGTGTCTTGCGAGTTGTTGTATTGGAGAACAACTACAAAAACAGAAGGAGGAGGTATATGATTTGGTTGTATATTTTTTGTATCCATATTCCTGTTGGAGTGTTTTCTTGGGCCTGGGCCCATTATAGTTTTGATTTAGAATTTGGTTTTAAAACTTGTGAAAGTATTTGTAGGACGCAAGGTCTTGCGGTGGCATTGCCGCTTAGTGTTTTGATCGGCCCTCTCGCTTTGATATCAACTTTACTAACTTTTTGGATTAGTGGCGTAAAGCCTCATGTTGGTTTAAGGTTTTACAAAAGGCCGTTGGCTATCCAATAAGTTTTTTAATCTCTTCTTCAAAACGGCGGCGAGAAAATTTTTCTGCCGTCTTTTTTATTACCAACGGGCTGTAATTTTCGTAATTTTCATTTAATCTTCTGACGCCGTCGGCTAAAACTGCCGGATGGGAGTCTTCAAAAAATTCACCATTGATGCCTTCTAAAATATACTCCAAAGCGCCTCCTCTTTTCAAAGCCAAAACCGGCTTGCCAAATTGCATTGCTTCAAGCGGCGTCAAGCCGAAGTCCTCTTCTTGGGGCATCACGAAAGCTTTGCATCCCTGATAATATTTTACCAGATTTTCGTCAGAAACCGCACCCACCATTTTTATCAGATTTTTGTTTTCAATCATGGACTTTAATTTTTTATGCTCCGGCCCTTTGCCGACCATAATCAGCGGCAACTCTAATTTATTGAAAGCCTGTATAGCGATGTCAATATTTTTGTGAGGAAACAAACGGGAAACGATTAAAAAATAACTCGATGCGACTTCAAGGTTCGACCTTTTTAAAGAGTCAGAGTAAAAGTCTTTACTCTGACGGTCGAACCTTTTAACTGGCGGGTAAATTACTGTTGAATCGCGATTATAGTATTTTTTAATTCTCCGCTGGACATTTTTTGAAATGGCGATAAATTCGTCAACTCTGTCGGCGGCACTTCGGTCCCAAATTCTTAAAAAGTGCTGAAGGATGGCTATTCCAAAATTTTGCGTTTTGCGTTTTGCGTTTTGCGTTTGGTATCCCTTGTGCCAATCCCACAAAAATCTTGTCGGGCTGTAGCAGTAGCAGATGTGTCTGGTTTTAGGTTTTAAAATTAAGCCTTTGGAGAAAGCAATAGAAGAGGAAATGACTAAGTCGTATTCGCTAAGGTCAAAAGACTCGGCGGCAACTGGCAAGAAAGGCAGGAAGCATTTATGATTTATGGCTTTTAATTTATAAAACTTTTGCAAGAAGGAACTCCTAATTTCAACTCCGGGCAGGAATTGATCAGTAAATTTTTTATTGTAAAAAAAAGTATAGACCGACGCTTCCGGAAACATTTCGTGCAAAACCCTAAGCGTTCTTTCAGCTCCGCCTAATCCCAAGATCCAGTCATGAACTAAAGCAACCCTCATAGGAGTTATCTTTTGGTCATTATATTTCTCTTATAAATATCCAAATTGTTGAGGACGACACCGGTGCCTTTGGCGACGCAGAGCAAAGGATCGTCGGCGATGCGGCAAGGCACGCCGGTAATTTTAGTAACCAAAGCGTCAATATTTTTCAGCAAAGCTCCGCCACCGGAAATTACTATGCCTTTGTCTATGATATCCGAACACAGTTCAGGCGGAGTGTCTTGCAAAACGTTTTTTATGGTCTGGGCAATTTCTCTCAATTGCTCTTGCATGGCTTCGGTGATTTCATTTGAGCTTATCTCAACGGTCTTCGGATAGCCGCTCGAAAGGTCTCTGCCGCGCACGTTAATTTTTTCTTCGCTTGTTTGCTTGACGGCGCTGCCGATGGCGATTTTGATGAGTTCAGCGGTGCGGTCGCCAATCGCCAATCCGTGTTTCTTTTTTATATAGTCAACAATAGCTTCATCTATTCTGTTGCCACCGACTCTGGCTGAAGAAGAATTTACAATACCCCCTAAGCTTATAATAGCAACTTCGGTGGTGCCGCCGCCTATATTCAAAATCATATTGCCAGACGAGCTGTTGATTGAGATTTTGGCGCCAATTGCCGCCAAAACAGGTTCTTTAACCAAATAAGCGGCTTTGGCCCCGGCATTTATGGTGGCTTCTATGACCGCTCTTTTCTCGGTTGAGGTTATGCCCGCCGGCACCGAAACCAGAACCTCAGGTTTAATAAGTCCGATTTTCCCGACAGCCTTTTTTATAAAATATCTCAACATTGCCTCGGTTATTCTGTAGTCCGCTATCACCCCGTCTTTCAGTGGCCTTGAAACAACAATGCTGTCAGGCGCGCGGCCGATCATTTCCTTAGCTTCGCCGCCGACGGCGATTATTTTGTTTTCCAGCACAGAAATAGAAACCACAGAAGGCTCGTTTATGATAATTCCCTTTTTAGGCAAAAAAACGAGAGTGTTGGTTGTGCCGAGGTCAATTCCTATCTTTTTCACAAACATAATAGCATATAGATTATAGCTTATTTTTTAATTAAACAAGGTTTACATAAAAATGTTTTTGGTGCATAATAAGCGAAATGACTAAAAACACCAGAAGAGTTTTGTTTTATTCTTCAATTGCTGTTTTTATTTTGTTAAGTATTATAGTTTTGGTCTTGGCTTTGGGCTACCGCTACGATTTTATAAAAAACAAGCTGGTTAAAACCGGCTCGTTTAGAGTTAAAATAAATATCGGCGCCGATGTGTATATGAACGATCAGCTTGTTGGCGACACCTCTTTTTTATCAGATACCTTCAGCAAGAACTTTCTTTTGCCCAGAACTTATAGCGTCCGAGTGGAAAAAACGGATTATTTTTCCTGGCAGAAAAATGTTGAGATAACTGCCGGTGTGTTCACCGACTTTCCGAGCGTAGTTCTTTTGCCTAAAAAATTAAAAGAAGAAACAGTTTCTTCACCGTCTTTTAGTCCTTTTTCGGCCAAAAGCGGTTCAGAAGATAAAAACCGGTCTTACGACGGCGCCAAAAAGCTTTTTTTCAACAGCCATGAGATTTGGTTAGAGTGGCTTAAAGACACTAACTATCAGCCGTTTAAAAAGTTCGGTGATAAGGAATTAATTGCCAGATTTTCCCAATCGATTGTAGACGTTCAATGGTACAAAGATTCAGACCATCTTTTGGCCGATGTCGGGGGGATTTTGAAATTTATAGAAATTGACAGCCGTGGAGTAGTCAACATTTACGATTTAGCGGTGGTTGGCAGTAAATTTTACTATAACAAAAGCGAAGACGTTGTTTACAAAATGTCCGGCAGAAAGCTAGTTAGGATATTTCTGAAATAAAATATTTTACCTCTTCGCCCATTGCGGAGCTTTTCTGGCTTTCTTTAAGCCGTATTTTCGCCTCTCCTTTTCTTTTGGGTTGCGCGTAAGATAGCCTGACTTTTTCAGTTTTTTAGAGAAGTTCGGATCAAACAAAACCAACGCTCGCGATAGGCCGTGGCGTATCGCTTCTGCTTGTCCTGTCATGCCTCCGCCCAGAACTTTTACCGAAGCTTTGAAACGATTGGTTGATTTAAGTTTTTTCAGCGGCGCTTCTATAGTATTCTTCAACTCTTCGCTGTTGTGGAAATAGTCGCGGTAGTCTTTATTGTTTACAGTAATCAAAGCGCTATCATCAGGACCAGTCTCGTCACTGGCTTTTTTAGTATAAATTCTGACCCTGGCAACAGAACTTTTTCTGCGGCCGACAGTTTCATAATATTTTTCGTCCTTACCGTTACTGATTGGCGCTTCTTGTGCTTCCGGCATTATCTCCGGCTTCTCGGGTTTAGCTGCTTTGGGTTTTTTTTCAGTTTTGGTTTTAGCGGCGGTTGGCATTTATTTGACTATTAAATTTTTTATTATTTCATCTCTTGTTTTATTTTTGGGCAACATGCCGTAGACGGTTTTCTTAAAAATTTTACCCGGGTTTTTCTCAAGCTCTTTGCCAAGATGTCTGGTTCTCATGCCGCCGGGATAGCCGGAATAGTGAAAATATTTTTTTTGCTCCAGCTTCTTGCCGCTGAAAGAGATGTTGTTTATGTTTTCAACGATTATTTTTATTTTGGGCGGTAAATTGGGTTCAAATTCAGCTTTATTTTTACCGCGCAAAAGCAAAGCAACTTCTGTTGCCAGTCTGCCGAATACTTTGTTTGTGGCGTCAATTTTGTGCATATTTTAAGCCTCTTTACTTTACGAATTCTATAATTGCCATTGGGGAACCATCACTTTTTCTCGGCGCAGTTTTAATAATTCGGGTGTATCCTCCCGGTTTAGACTGGTATCTGGGCGACAAAACGCCGCTTACTTTTTTGGCTGCATGTTTGCTCAGAAAAGAGTTCAAGTATCTCACGGTTGCCAAGTCTTTTTCTTTGCCTCTAGTAATCACTTTTTCTACAAACGGTCTCAAACTTTTTGCCTTTGCCTCTGTGGTTGTCAGTTTTTCATGTTCGATTAAAGCTTCGCTCAGGCCTCTGATAAGGGCAGACCTTTTTTTTGTTGTTCTGCCGAAAATTCGGCCTTTTTTTAAGTGTTTCATTCTTCTTTTTTAGCTTTCTTTTTAGATTTTTTTGCTGGTTTTTCTTCTGAGTCGTCTGGTGACTTGCCGCCGGTTTCAGTTTCTTCGCCCAACGCCTGGCTGATTATATTCAGATGGTCAGTCATGATTTTAACCGACCTAATCAAAGCATCTTTTGGTTTGATTGTACCGTCAGTTTCCACTTCAAGAACTAATTTGTTGTAATCGGTCCTTTGTCCGACACGGATATTTTCTACCGTAAAGTTGGCATTTTTAACCGGCGAAAAAATAGCGTCAATGGCCAAAGTGCCTACTGAAATTTTTTCTTTTTGGCGCTGTTCTACGGGTACATAGCCGATGCCCTTTTCTACTGTTATTTCCATTTCCAATTCGGCTTTTTTGTCTGTTAGCGTGGCGATGTGCTCCTCTTCGTTGACAATCTCAACGTCGCTGGTGACTTTTATGTCTTTTGCCTTTACCTCTTTTTCTCCGCTGGCTTTTAACTGAAGAGTGATTGGCTCGTCAGAAAAAAGTTTTAGCCTAATTTTTTTCAGATTAATTAAAATCTCTATGACGTTTTCTAAGACACCCTCAATTGTGGAGAATTCGTGGTTTACGCCCTTGATTTTGACCATAACAATAGCCGCGCCTTTGATTGATGACAAAAGCGTTCTTCTCAAGGCATTGCCTATTGTTACTCCATAACCGGGGTAAAGAGGCGAAATTTCAAATATCGCCTTGTCTTTTTCTTCTTTCAAAACCTCTATTTTTTCTGGCAGTTGTATCATATTTTTTAGTTTTAGCATCATTTTACAGTGATTAACTGTAAAATCATCAGCTAGAAACTATATTAAATTTTATCTTGAATAAAACTCAATTATTGATTGTATGTCTTTAGTCTCTAAACCGCTGTCAACAATATCAGGTATTTTTTCAACAGTTCCAATAAGATTGTTTTTATCAAACTTTATCCAGCCCGGATTTTCATATTTAGGCAACCAGCCTTGAATGACAGAAGAAAAGTATTTGGTTTTTTTACTGCCTTCTCTGACGCTTATGTTGTCACCCTTGCCGACTGAATAGGAAGGAATGTTGGTTTTTGCGCCGTTGACCAAGATGTGGCCGTGGGTAACTAGTTGGCGCGCCTGGTCTCTGGATTGGGCTAGACCCATTTTATAGACAACATTGTCCAGTCTTTGCTCCAGCTTTCTAATTAACAAATCTCCCGTTTCCTTTTTGGATTTTATAGCTTCTTTGACATAAGATTTAAACTGTTTTTCCAGCAGCCTGTAAATATTCTTGACTTTTTGTTTTGAATTTAACTGGAGGCCGTATTCGGAGAGTTTTCTAAATTTTGATTTGCCATGCATCCCCGGCGGATACGGCTTTTTAACCATAGCCGACTTAGGCGAACTCGAACGCTCGCCTTTCAAAAAAAGCTTTACCCCCAATCTTCTCTCAATTTTTTCTCTCGGACCTCTATAGCGTGCCATGTTTGTTAAAAGTTAAACTCTCCTTGGCTTTGGCGGCCTCACTCCGTTATGCGGAAGCGGGGTATTGTCCACCAAAGAGTTTATATTTAAACCTGTGCTGGCCAAACCTCTTATTGCCGCTTCTCTTCCCGGCCCGATACCCTTGACGGCAATTGCGATATCCATTAAACCAAATCTTTTTGCTTTTTCCAAAACGTCTTTTGCGACCTGTGTGGCGGCGTACGGGGTAGATTTTCTAGCTCCTTTAAAACCCAACGATCCAGCCGAAGACCAGGCGATTACTTCTCCTTTGCTGTCAGCTATAGAAATTATGGTGTTGTTGTAAGAAGAAAAAATGGAAGCTGTGCCTTTTAAAACTTGTTTCTTTTGGGCTTTTTTAACAACCGAAACTTCCCCCGCGCTTTCGCTGGAATTCGTTTTGCTGGTTTCTGCTTTTGTTATAATGCGTTTTTTGCCCATGCTTAAGTTTTTTCTGATGCCGCTTTTCTGCCCGAACCCATTGTCTTTCTGATGTTGCCTCGGGTTGTTCTGGAATTCGTTTTGGTTCGTCCGTGAAGCGGGAGTCTTCTGGCGTGGCGTGTGCCTTTCCACGAGCCTATCTCTCTTAATCTCTGGATATTTCTGGAAATATCTCTCTTTAAGTCTCCGCCGACTTTAAAACTTTTATCTATTATATTTTGTATTTTGTTTACTTCTTCTGCGGTCAGGTCCTTGCTTTTTTTATCGGGAGACACGCCGGCTGACTTAAGAATCAATTTGCTTGAAAATAAGCCAAGACCAAAGACGTACGTCAGTGCTACCTCGATTTTTTTATTGTCCGGTATAACTATACCTGAAATTCTAGCCATGTTTATCCTTGTCTTTGTTTATGTTTTTTTATTTTGCAAATACAATAAATTACTCCGCTTCTGCGGACAATTTTACAATTTCGGCACATCTTTTTTACAGAAGCCCTGACTTTAATAGTTTTTAGTTTATAGTTTTTAGTTTATAGTTTCTGATAATTCGCAGGAAACTAGAAACCGGAAGCTAGAAACTGGTTACTAATTGCGAAACACAATTCTCCCTCTTTTTTCATCACCGCTTATCTCTACCGTAACTTTATCGCCCAGCATCACTTTTATATAATTTAAGCGCATTTTTCCGGAGAGATAAGCCAAAACTTCCCGGCCATCTTCCAGCCTTACTCTAAAAGTAGTATCAGGCAACGCTTCAGTTACCACGCCTTCT
>CAYZNJ010000034.1:0-7487 GCA_964479745.1 uncultured Candidatus Saccharibacteria bacterium | reverse complement strand
GTATGAAAGCATAAAGCGTTGTCGTTTTTCCTGAACCGGTGGGGCCGGTGGTTAAAATAGAACCGGTTGTTTTCTGGAGGAGTTTTTCTATCAGAGTAAAATTTTCTTTGGACATTCCCAGATCTTCTATGCTTTGTCTTATTGTGTCAGGGTCCAAGATTCTCATGACCGTGTTTTCTCCGTAAGAGCCCGGCAGAACAGAAGTGCGTATTTCAATCATCTTATCTCCAAAGGCCACGCTGAATCTCCCGTCTTGGGGGGTATTGTGGATGTTCAGCTTTAATCCGGAGTTTATTTTTATCCGCGACAGAAGTTTGTTGTAATTTTCTAAACTGATTTCCACGATGTCGCTCAAGACGCCGTCAATCCTGTAACGGACTCTGACTTTTTTTTCTTCCGGTTCAAGGTGGATGTCGGAGGACTCAATTTTGATGGCGCCGCCAATAAGAATCTCCAGTGTGTTGGTAACCGAAACTTTGCCGAGTTTTTCTTTCAGGTCGGCAATATTAACTATTTCTTTTTGGATGCCTGAAATCGCGCTTTCGTTCATAGAAACAGTTCCGATTTTTTCTTCGGTTTGTTTTGAGATTTCTTTGTATTTGTTCCAGACTCTTTGAATGCCGAGCAGAGAAACCACGCCGATGCTTAAAGAAAAACCTCTTCGGGACAAGTCCTCAACGGCTTTTTTGGTTTCGGGTTTTTCAGGGTTTACCACAACAACCTTTATCTTTGTCCCTGATTTAGAGATAACGCCGATTTCTGCGGCATGCGATTCTTCCTCGCCTATTATTGCCAAAGCCTCAAGGTCAATGGGGTTTACGGCGACATTTACATAAGACAGTTTGTTTTTTTTGGCAATATCTTTTGCCTGTTGTTCAACTCCTTCTTTCTCTATGTCGCTTAATTTTTTTTCTAACTCTTGGGGAAGAGTATTTGGGCTAGGCATATCGGAACTTTCTTATTAATTTATTATACCATCTCTTGCCTCACCTTAGCGAACCGCGAGATATTATCAAGATAAATTCTGTGGATAACCCCGCTTGGAGTAACCTGAAAACAATTTTGGACTGCCAACTAGAGGTTATGTCCAGGTTGTTGCTTTGTTTTTTAGAGTGTGATAAGATATTGGCATAGTATCCTGATTAATGGCTCGCTGATGAAGCGGGCCCTATTTATAAAATGGACACAAAACAATTTTTATCGGCAATTCACCAGATTGCCGAAGAGAAAGGAATTTCCCAGGAAAAAATAGTAGAGACGATACAGCTGGCTATCGCCGCGGCTTACAAGAAAGACTATGGCGAAAAAGGCCAGATTATCAAAGCCAAACTAGACCCGGAAACCGGGGATATTAAGCTTACCCAGATCAAATATGTCGTTGAGGGCATGGATGAAGAAGGCTATATTACCGGGCCGTTGCCCCAGAGGCTGGAAGAAGAAAAAGATTTTACCGAAAGGAGAAGCAGAGAACCGGAGTTGGGTGTAAAAAATGAGGGAGGCAAAGAACAAAAACCGGGAGAAGGCGGCCAGGCAGAAGAAGATGAAAACAAAATGAAGTTCAGCCCTGAAAAACATGTCCTTTTGGAAGAAGCCAAAAAAATAAACAAAAAACTCAAAGTTGGCGACGAGTTGGTTACTTCCCTTGAAACCAAAACTGAATTTGGCAGGATCGCTGCCCAGACGGCCAAGCAAGTAATTATTCAGAAACTAAGAGAAGTTGAGAGGGAGGTTATTTACAATGAGTTCAAAAAGAAAGAAGGGGAAGTTGTCAGCGGGGTTGTCCAGCGCAGGGAGGGCTTGATGGTTTATATCGATTTGGGCAAAACTAACGGCCTGCTTATTCCGGACGAGCAGCTTGAAAACGATAACTACCGGATCAGCCAGCGTTTTAGATTTTATATTGTTAAAGTTGAAGACACCACCAAAGGTCCGGTTGTTCTGCTTTCGCGTTCACATCCAAGATTGATTGCCAAACTTTTTGAATTTGAAGTGCCGGAAATTGAAGCCGAAACAGTTGAGATAAAAGCGATTGCCAGAGAAGCCGGCTCGCGTTCTAAAATAGCGGTTGTTTCCAAAGAAGAAGGGGTTGACCCGATCGGTTCGCTGGTCGGCCAAAAAGGCGTGCGCGTGCAGACAGTAATCAATGAACTTTCCGGCGAGAAGATAGATATTATTGAATGGAATGCAGATCCTGTTAAATTTATTTCCAATGCCTTGTCGCCGGCTAAAGTTATTGATGTGAAAATCTTAGACCCAAACCGTCAACACGCTTTGGCTGAAGTAAACGACGACCAATTTTCTTTGGCTATCGGCAAAAAAGGACAGAATGTCAGGTTGGCCGCCAAACTTACCGGCTGGAGGATAGACGTGCGTTCGCCCAAAGAAGCCGTTTCTTCTGAAGAGATTGTTGAAAATACCGAAGGGAAAAGCGTTGAGGAACAAAAAGAATAATGCTTACCAAAGTTAAACAACTCAAAGATTGCGAATCAGAAATGTTCGTTGAGCTTGAAAAAGAAGAACTGCAAGGTTACATAAGGAAAACCGGAGAAGAGATCTCAAAATTAGTCCAAATTGACGGCTTCAGAGCAGGCAAAGTCCCTCTGGATGTTTTGAGAAAAAATATCGGCGACCAAAAAATATTGGAGGAATCTTTGGAGCTTGCCGTTACTGACAGTTTGGCCAAAGCCTTAAAGAAAGAAAAATTGGAGATTATCAGTTCGTCAGATTTGAAAGTTGCGGAAAACACTCCTGACTCTTTGAAATATTCAATAAAAATTTTAGTTTTTCCTAAAGTTCAACTCGGGAGTTACAAGGATTTCAATATTGCAAAGAAAGAAGTTAAAGTTGAAGACAAAGAAACTGAAAATACGATTGCTTATCTTTTAAAATCGCATACTCAATACAAAGAGTCGGATACTCCGGCTGAAAACGGGAATCATTTGGAAATAGATTTTGAGGTGATGCATAACGGCCAAGCGGTGGAGGGCGGTAAAAGTGAAAATCATCCTTTAATTTTAGGCAAGGGTAATTTCATTCCCGGTTTTGAGGATCGGTTGGTCGGTTTAAAAAAAGGCGAAACCAAAACCTTTTCGCTGGAAGCTCCAAAGGACTATTACCAAAAGGATGTGGCCGGTAAAAAGCTGGACTTTAAAGTTACCGTAAAATCAGTTAAGACAGGCAGAGTTCCGGAACTGACTGACGAATTTACTAAAACTTTGGGCAATTTTAGCTCTGCAAAAGAGTTAAAAAACAGCGTTGCCGAAGGGCTGAGAGCGGAAAAAGAACAGAAAGAAAAAGACAGGATAAGGCTGGAAATTTTAGATAAGATAGACAAAAGTTCAGAAATTAAAATACCGGAGAAGTTAGTTGAGGAACAGCTTGAGGGTATGGTTAAAAATTTCGACCAAAGCCTGCACGAACGGGGGATGGAACTCGCTCTTTACTTGGCCCACATTAAAAAAACCGAGGATGACTTAAAAAAAGAATGGCGGACTCAAGCCGAAGAACAAATCCGTCGGGGTTTGATTATGCGTGAAATTGGGAAGAGAGAAAACATTCAGGCAAGCGGAAGTGAAGTAGAAGAGGCAACCGGAGCTCTTTTATCCAAGTATTTAGTTGCCGGAAACGAGAAGAGCAATATAGATCCGGCTAAGTTAAAACAAAAAGCCGAAGACGCTATTTTGCATGAAAAGATATTCGAGTTTTTAGAAAGAAATAACATACGGCATTAAAACAAAACCCCCCGATGGGGGATTTTGTTTTAATGCAAACTTTTTGGAGACCAGAGTGCCGGTTGCTGTTGAGGTATCAACAGTTTTCTCTTGCCAGTAGTTTAATAGAGACTTAATATAAAATTAAATCAGAAGCACCTGTCCCTAAAAGAGAAGATACTTTTTATTTGCTGGAAGAACACAAACACTCCAGTTTTCCAATGTCTTTATTATAACATACTTTAATGTAGTTTGTCAACAAAGCAGATATGTTTACTTCTTCAAAGTATTCCCACATTTTTCTAAAAATCGGCTTGGCAGCGGTTTTTTTGTGGTTTGGTTTAGATAAATTTTTTCATCCGCAATATTGGCTTAACGCTTGGGTACCCCAGTGGCTTCTATTAATTTTGGCTCGTTTTGGCACCAGCGGAATCCAGTTTGTCTATACTAATGGAGTGTTTGAAATCTTGATCGGAGCCAGTCTCTTACTTGGAGTCTTGACGAGGTTTTTCTCCTTTTTGGCTATTGTTTTTTTGGTTGGGGTCATGTTCACGGTTGGTCTAAGTGAGGTGACGGTAAGAGATTTTGGACTTATCGGCGGATTTGTCAGTCTGCTTTTCTGGCCGGAAAGAGCCAGGCGTTTTTGACCCAAAACTTAATTTAGCTTATGCTAGAGGTAGCCCCCTGAAAGGGCTTTTGTTATGCCTAATGACAGTAAAAAAATTTATCCCGTACAAAGTAGCCCGCCCTTAAGGTCCTCCGGACCGCGCTTGCGCGCGGGCGCGACTTTGTACGGGATATATTTGGACTATGCGGCGGCCACGCCTCTTGATAGCCGTGTTGCTAAATTAATCTGCAGACTAGCGGCAGAATTTTTTGGCAATCCTTCTTCGGCACATTCTTTCGGTTCTTCAGCTAAAAAAGTTTTAGAGGACGCCAGAAAAAAGATAGCTCAAGTTTTGAGTGTTAAGTCAGAAGAGATAACTCTTACCGGTTCCGGCACAGAATCAGACAATTTGGCTATTTTCGGCGTGGCCGAATTTTACAAAAACAAAGGCCGGCATATTGTAACTTCAGAAGTTGAACATCTGGCGGTTTTGAATTCGTGCAAGGCTTTAGAAAAAAAAGGCTTTAAAGTAACTTACCTATCGGTTGATGAAAAAGGCTTGGTCAGTCCGGAGCAACTTAAAAAAGCAATTCGGGCTGACACGGTTCTTGTTTCAATAATGCAAGCCAATAATGAAATCGGCACGGTCCAGCCGATAAAAGAATTAGGTGCTATCATTTTACAATGGCGCAAAGCTAACGCGACTTCTTTGCCTTACTTTCATACCGACTCCTGCCAAGCTGCCGGGTTTTTAAATATCAGGCCTCATCCGCTGGGCGTAGATCTCCTGACTTTTAACGGCTCCAAAATTTACGGACCAAAAGGAGTTGCTTGTTTATATAAAAAAAATAGCGTCGGACTTGCTCCTCTGTTTCAGGGCGGGTCTCAAGAAAGGGGGCTAAGGCCCGGTACTGAAAATGTAGCCCTAGCTGCCGGTCTGGCTTTGGCTTTAGAGATTGCCGAAAAAGAAAAGAAAAAAGAAGTTGTCAGATTAAAAAAATTGAGGGATTGGTTTGTAGAAAAATGCCTAAAAGAAATATCGGACAGCAAGTTAAATGGGGATGCAAAAAAAAGATTACCCAATAACATAAATATTTCATTTAAGGACATTGACGGCGAAATGCTGATGCTGGCGCTTGACCAAAAAGGAGTTGCCGTTTCAACTGGTTCGGCTTGTACGACTTCTAAAACAGATGTGTCTCATGTCATAAAAGCTATCGGCGGAAACAGAAACTGGGGCAATGTCAGAATAAGTTTTGGCCGGGAAACTAGTAAAAATGATTTGGATAAAGCCTTGGAAATTTTAAAAAGTGAAGTCGGAAGGATAAGGAAAGTTGTCTAATTTTAAGTTTGCCTTTAGTCAGAAAAAATGCCAGTATACAGAATAGTTCTTATGCAAAAAAGGAGTTAAGTAGTTATGGTATGCAGAGTAAGTCCCAAAAGAATGGCAAAAATTGACCATATTTCCTACGTTCTTTGGAAAAAATGTGTGGAGCCCTATGTCAGAAGGAGCATCAAAAGAACTAAAGCTCTAAGGCTTGCGCTTGAAAGAGGTCCGTCACCGAACGTTGTTAATCCGGTGATTCAAAAAATAATCAAAAAAGGAAAATTTAATGGGGGAATGGATGGATTTAATGCCGCTATGATGACGTTTAGTTATTTGGCGGCTGTTTGTCGATATCATGAATACAAACTAAGACAGCAGAGAAAAGATAACAGACAACACAAAGAGGTACTTTCAAAATAGATCCCAGTGATCTATTTTTTAATTGTTTGTCTGACTTCTTTGGCTTACGTTGTCCCCCCACTAGGATTTGAACCTAGATCCCGCACCTTAAGAGGGTGGAGCTTTGCCATTAAGCTATGGGGGGAGTAAATTTTTAACTCTTTTGTGCCCCCGCCAGGATTTGAACCCGGAATGCGACGTCCGAAGCGTCGTGTGATATCCATTTCACCACGGGGACAAACTAAATTATAGTATTGTCTTTATCTAAATAATTTAACCAGAGATTTGACTTAAAATCAATCTAAAAACAGCCGTTGGGCTGCTTTTAGATTAAGAGATAACTTCAATTTTTATTTTTTTAAGACCGAACTCTTTTGCCTCGGCTCGGCTTGGGAACCAGACATCAATTTGATAGAAGTACCTTGAGTGCATACGGTCTTCAACTACGAAAGTCCTGTTCCCAAAAAGTTCCGGGATTTTAACCACAGTACCTAAGGGCAAAAAGTTGGCTGCTATCACGCCGTTTCTGACATGAGTTCCCATGGCAGTGATGAACGGAGTCTGGTCGGTCTGGTCTATGGTTGAGGAGTAGGCTGTGGCCGGCACAAAGTATATTTTGTTTTCAGTTTTTTTAGTTTTTGAGCCTGAACTTGGATTGCTTGCCGAAACTACAGCGTTATTCTGTATCAACTGAATGGCTTGGCTCGTTTCGTCAGGGTATTTATCTGATAAACTAATCCCCGAATCTTTACCAATTCCGGCAAAAGAAACCAGCATTGATTGATAGCTTTGAGCCTTATCGCCCATAATCCAGTCAAAAATGGCCGCATTTGTTACTGAAGGCGCTAAGTTAATTGTAACCGCAATAAGTAGCGAGAGGGCTAAATATTTACTTGTTTTTATTGTGTTCATATAATCAAAAAAGCCTTGCAATAGGCTCTTTTTATAACAAAAAATCCCTTTCGGGACCTTATACTACCATTGTATCATAAACGGGGTAGGCAAGTCAAAAGTCAAAAATCTTACGCAAGCAGTCTGACTTTTACCCTCGCTTCGCTAAAAAGTTTTTGGGCTAAGTTAAAATCATCTACCCAGCGCGGATTATCTGAAAATGGAGCAACAACTTCGGTAATGCCAGCTTGAATTACCATAGCGGCGCAAGTGGCGCAGGACATAAATGGCCATGTGTATAGGCGGCATTCTTCAACTGAAGTGTGCGCGAATAGTAGTGCGTTTCTTTCGCAGTGAACAATAATTTTATACTTGACTTCCCGATTCTCTAGCCTCTCCGCTGTGTCTTCTACGCCTCTTGGAAAACCGTTGTAGCCGACAGACACCACTCTGTTGTTGTGATCAACAATCACGGCGCCAGTTTTTGTTGACGGGTCTTTGCTCCATTGAGCAATATGTTCAGCCAAAGCCAAAAAACGCCTATCCCATTTTT
>CAYZNJ010000033.1:0-7658 GCA_964479745.1 uncultured Candidatus Saccharibacteria bacterium | reverse complement strand
TTGCTTCGGGATGCAGACCCGTTTCTGCCATTTCTTTCAAAACAGCCTTGGCTCCGGTTGAAGAAAGTTTTTCGTGAAAAATTAAAACCATCAGTTCAGCAAAGGCTTCGGGAGTAATTTTAAAACCTTCCAGTTCATCAATTTCAAAACTTTTGGTGTTCATGAGAGGCGGAAATTCAGTGACCATATAGTTGGCGGATAAAGAGTGTAATTTTGCCGGCAAGTGAGACTCCGCTTTCTCGTTTTGGTTTTGGTGAAGTCGGTTTGCCTCTGTGTCTAACTCGCTTGCCACTCTCTCGTAATAGTCCCCCAGATGCTTGGCTATGGTGAATATATCCACCTGCGCGGTCGATAGGCCATATTGCTTTTTAAATCTTTCTTTTCTCTGCTCGGGTAATTCCGGCATTAAATATTTGATATCCTCTAAATACTTTTTATCAAAATTAAGCACGGGCAAATCAGGTTCAGGAAAGTATCTATAATCATGCGCCTCCTCTTTACTTCTTTGGCTAAAAGTTTTTTGTCCGGCCTCGTCCCAACCGCGGGTTTCCTGTTTGACCTCCTTCCCTTCTTCCAGCAATCCTGCCTGTCTTTTTATTTCATAGTCTACTGATTGAGCCGCCGCTCTAATTGAGTTTAAGTTTTTAATTTCAACCTTAGTTCCTAGTTTTTTATTTTCTTTTTCGTTTTGCTCTTTTCGTTTTACACTTATATTCACCTCAACCCTCATTTGGCCTTTTTCCATATTCGCATCTGAAGCATTCAGATAACGAAATAATAGTCTTAACTTTTCGACAAAGTCCTTGACCTCTTCCGCGCTGTTTAGGTCTGGCTCGGTAACTAACTCCATCAGAGGCACTCCGGCCCGATTAAAGTCAACTAAGCTGTGGTCGCCTTTGCTATCATGTTGAAGACGCCCAGCGTCTTCCTCAAGGTGGATTCTGGTTATTCTCACTTTCTTGTCACCCACCTCCAGCCAGCCATTGAAGCACAGCGGTCTCTTGTATTGTGAAATTTGGTAGCCTTTAGGCAGGTCCGGATAAAAATAATTTTTGCGGTCAAAATTTGTTTGACGGGCAATTTCGCAGTTTAAAGCCATGCCAGCAAGAATGACCTTTTTAATTGCCTCCTCGTTAATTACCGGCAGGGTACCCGGATAGCCCGTACAAATCGGGCAAATGTTCGTATTGGGGTGTTTTTCATCCGGATCATTTGGGGAGTCACAGAACATTTTAGTTCGCGTCTTAAGTTCAGCATGAATCTCCAAGCCGATTGTGGGTAGGTATTTATTCACATTTTTAATTTATCACGATTTAAAAAATTTTGCTAAGATTAAAACCAGAATCATCTAAAACAGCAAAGATCGGGAGTTGGAAGTGAAACTTAAAAAAATTGTAAAAATTGGCTCGTTGATTTTTGGGTTCTACTTCATTTTATTATATATTTTAGCTCTTTGTTTAGGTATTCTTGGACCAAATTGCCTGCCAGCTCATTTAAAAAATAAAGATCACAGCGACTATTCTTTCCCCGGCACCCAAAAAATACCGCGATATGCGACTTCTTGGTGTTTGGTTGAGCCGCCTTTAATGCTTTTGGGCAATCAAAAAAATTCTTTGCCTCTGCCGGAAAAAGGCTCATGGCAGTTTTCAATTGTGATTATAAAAAAGAACTGGCCGTTTGTTCTTCCCTACTTTGCCCTGACAACCAAAACCGGACTCCATTTTAGAATCGGCTGCCGCTGGGACAACATTGATCACTATTACGTTTTCCCGAGCATCGCCTTAAGATATCTTCACAAAGACCACCAGTAAAACAAAAAGCCCCAACGGGCTTTTAATTTTTACTAAACCATGAATTTAATTTTTCTTAATTTTTCTAAGAACTCTTCTCTTTCTCTTTTGTTAGAGATCGCCAGAATAACTTCAGCGACTTTTTCCTGGCTCATCGGCCATTGGTTTTGGCTTAAAATATCCAGCTCTAAACGAGAGAAAGTAACCGCGTAAAGTTGATAATCCTCAAAAGCTTGATAAGAAACGGATACGGCATCTTTTACAATCATCGCCATTGCTTCGCCAAAAACTCTGATTTCGTATTGAGCATGTTCGTCAAGACGAAGCCGCAGAAAGTGCATCAGATTATGCAGATCAATTTTCCAATACCACTGGGTATAATTAGCAACGGAAAGACCGATACGGGCAAGTTCTTTGGCCAAATTAAAACCTAAAAACTTTTTATAAATACCGTATTGCCTTTCATATTCTTCTTTCAACAAACATAACACGGTCTCTTGAACCACAGGGTCAAGGTCGTCTCCTCGGCCTTGCCGGTTTCCGGTTGCTTGCTGTTTTAAGGCTGAAGGTTCGGGCAGATAAAATTCATCCAGCATTTCAGAGTAGCGTCCGGAATATTCGTTGACATTGGCGGTCCGGTGGCGGATCCACTGCCTTGCCACAAAAATAGGCATTTTGCAGTGAAACTTGAATTCCACCATCTCGGAAGGAGTAGTGTGGACATGACGGCGAAGATAGCGGATCAAGCCCTCGTCGCTTGAAGTTTTCTTTGTGCCTTGTCCGTAAGAAACTCTAGCCGCTTGGACTATCGCGTCGTCATTGCCCATGTAGTCAACCAGATAAACAAAGCCGTGATCTAGACACTTGATCGGCCGGTAAAGCCACTTTTCGGCGCCTTCGCTGACTGGCCTCAAAGTTGTGACTGAATTTTCAGAAATTCTTTCGGGAAGTTTGTCCATTGTTTTTTTCCTTTTAAAAAACTGTTGTTACTCTAGCAAAAAAATATAAAAAGAAAACCCCTTGACTAGTTTCGGGGGTTTATTTTTTACTTACTACTTTTAACTTCCGGCGCCATAAGATCTCGAATTTTAACAAAAACTTCCTGTTCGCTTCCAGCACCGTCAATGATATGGGCATTATCCGGCCAGTGTTTAAGCAGTTGAAAATATCGTTCGCGGGTGCGGGCAATTTCGGGCAGAGTTTCTTGAACATCAAGAACAATTCCCTTTTTTGCCAGTCTCCCCAAAGCAATCTCCGGAGAAACATCAAAAATAAAAACGAGATCGGGGTTTATAAAATCATCTCCCAGAATAGTCTTGTTAAGCTCGAGCAACTCCGGAATATCCGACTCGGAAACCGCGCTGTGCACAAGCGAATGACGATAACGATCGCAAAGAACTATTGCGCCTTGGCTTAGGGCTGGAACAATTTTTTCCCGCAGATGCTGAAGACTGTCCAAGGCGTACCAGCTTTGCAAAACGGTCGGTCCTAAAGCTTGCAACAAATGAGAATCTCTGAGCGCCCGCCTGATCTGTTTGCCCGTAAAACCCTCGGTTGGTTCTTTGGTTATAACGGGCGCCAGTTTGAAATTAGCTCGAAGCCAGTTACGGGCTCTGACTACTTGCACCGATTTGCCGCAGCCGTTTATGCCTTCAAAAACAATCAACTTGCCGAGATATTTTTCAGACATCTTTTTCTCCTAAAAAATACAGAAAGCGCAAAGCTTTCTGTATTATAGCCACAATAAATTTTGACGCAAGCCTAAGTTGTATGACTTCCATAGTTAAGCCAACCTTGGGTTTGCAATGTCAGAAGTTAAGAGATTTTCTTATACTACGGTTACCTTACCTCAATCCCCATATTTCTGGCGGTGCCTTCAATAATTTTCATAGCGCCCTCAAGGTCGTTAGCGTTGAGATCGGCCATTTTTGTTTCAGCTATTTTTTTAACTTGTTCTCTGTTAACCTTGCCGACTTTCTTTTTGTTTGGTTCGCCGGAGCCCTTTTCAATTCCCGCCGCTTTGAGTAAAAGATAGGCCGCCGGTGGCGTCTTCATGACAAAACTAAAAGAGCGATCCTCGTAAATCGTAACTTCAACCGGGGTAACTTCACCTATCTTTTCTTTGGTCGCATCGTTAAACTGCCTAACAAAGTCGCCAATGTTTATCCCCTGCGGCCCCAAGGCCGTACCCACCGGCGGCGCCGGCGTAGCTTTGCCGCCTTCAATCTGCAATTTTAATTTTGTTTTTATTTTTTTAGCCATAAATGTAATGCGAATATACAAATTACATACGAATACTACAAATAATTTATAACTCTTTTAGGCAATAAATGTTTTTGACGAAAATTTACAATTATGCCCAACTTCCTACTGGCAGACGATAAGTATCTCTGCATTTGAAAATAATCTTCTTTAGTTATAAAAGTCTTAGCTTTTAAATCGAGTAGAATATTTTCTTCTATAAGAAAGTCTACTATGTTTCTATACTTTTGTTCTCCACCAAAACTAACTGGAATTCTATACTCTCTTTTATAGTTTATCTGAGCTTCTTTTAACTTTTGCTCCAAAGCGTCAGCATACTGTTTTTCGTTTCTAAGTCTGCCCAGTATATTATGAACTTCAAAACATAATCCGCAGATTCTATACGAAAGCTCTTTAAAAAGTATTTTGTCTTTATTAGTAGTATTCGCATCCATTCGTAGATTAGCATTATAACTTTTTAATCTGCAAAAAGTCCAACTCTACCGGCGTCTCTCTGCCGAACATCGTCACCAAAACCTTGACCCTGCCTCTTTCTTCGTCAACTTCCGAAACCCTGCCGTCAAAATCTTTAAACGGACCGTCCGTAATCTTAACATTGTCGCCCACGGCAATATCAAATTTGTACTTCGGCTCATCAGTTCCCATTCTTTTCATCAAAGAATCGGCTTCCTCTTTGGACAAGTGCGTCGGAATGACTCCAGCGCCGATAAAACCGGTTACGCTGGGCGTATTGCGCACCACATACCAGGAGTCGTCGGTAACAATCATTTCAACCAAAACATAGCCCGGATAAATTTTTTCTTCAACCACTTCTCTCTTGCCGCCTTTTATTTTAATTTTCTTTTCTTTGGGAACTAAAACATTGAAAATTTTATCCTCATAGCCAAGAGAGGCGATACGTTGTTTTAAACTATTGGCGACACTATCTTCATACCCTGAATAGGTATGGATTGCGTACCAATGTCTTTCCCCGGTTGTTGCTTGCTTTGCCAATTTTGTTAGAGAGCGTAGCGAGCTGTACAAAATTGAGCATCCTCCTCAAATTTTGCCATCGCTACTGCTCTATGTTTATTAATAAAATTATTTTGAAAAGCTCTTGCAATCTGCGGGGGCCGAATAGGCCCACCCCTTAAGCGCGAAGCAGATTGCTATCCCCAACTTGCAAAATTTGAGGAAGGAGCCATTCCATTATCTTAAAATAAATTTATTCAGCATGAAAGTAAAAACAGCGTCCAGCGCACCGAGATAAATTGCCACAAACAAACTCAAGCCTATCACCACGCTCGTGTATTTAACGGTTTGCCGCCTGGTGGGCCAATCCACCCGGCTTAATTCTGCTTTTACATCTCTAAAAAATTCCCACATGCTAGATTTTCTCAACGAAGTCCCGATTTAATTTCATTAAATCGAGGATCCTCGATTCACTAAGTGAATCAGGACAAGCCTCTGTGGAACGCCGCTGAGTTGTTAGAATATCTGCACCCAGCTCTTTCTAAAAACTAAACAATTTTACAATTATCATTAACGAATTAAATTTTTGATACCTGCACAAATCGTTCAAATCTTAGAAAGAGCTGGGTAAGTTATTTGTAACATGCTCGCCTCGCAAGACTCGGCTGCGCGTGAACAACTAACTATTTAAAAACCCCTCGCAGGGGCTTATTTGATTAACCCCAGTATAGCACCAAGACATATTCGCAGTCAAGCAAACTCCGCAATACACCTACTTGAAAATTCCCGAGCGAAGAGTCGAGGGTCGAAAGTAGGTAGTATTGCGAGTTTGCTTGACTCCTTAAACATCCAAATTCTTCACATTCTTGGCGTGGGTCTGGATAAACTTTTTGCGAGGCAAAACTTCACTGCCCATCAAGGTGTCAAAAACCTCATCGGCCAGTTCGGCGTCTTTCATCGCAACCTGAAGCAAAACTCTGTTCTCCGGGTTCATGGTTGTCTCCCAAAGCTGTTCGGGATTCATTTCTCCCAAACCTTTGTATCTCTGCATGCTGACGCCTTTGGCAACTACCGCTTCCGCAATCTCACTTCCTCCATCGCCTTCTTGGTTTGCCTTTCCATTTTCGCCGTTGATATTTTCCACCTTCCAATCGTCATTCCCAACTTTTTTATTTTTTCCAAGCTTCTCTTTTCCAACCGCTAAGTCCGACCACTGTTTAAGTATCTTATCTTTAGCAAGGTCGTTGTAGGCATAATGAATATCGCTTCCTTTTTGCAAACGATATAAAGGAGGTTGGGCGATATAAATAAAGCCCGAAGAAATGAGCTGGGGAAAATATCTGTAGAACAAAGTTAGGAGTAGAGTTCTAATATGCGCTCCGTCTACATCGGCGTCAGTCATGATAATAATTTTGTGATACCGCAGTTTAGCAATGTCAAACTCTTCGGCAATAGCCGTCCCTAAGGCGATAATTAAAGATTTTATTTCTTCATTGGTAAGCATTCTGTCTATCCTGGCTTTTTCCACATTGAGCGGCTTGCCACGCAGTGGCAGAATTGCTTGAAAATGCCGATTACGCCCCGATTTTGCACTGCCTCCAGCGCTAGGACCCTCAACTATCATAAGTTCTGACTCAACTGGATCTCTTGAAGAACAATCCGCCAACTTTCCCGGTAAAGTAAAACCTTCCAAAGCGCCCTTGCGAATAACTGTTTCCCGTGCCGCCTTGGCGGCAATGCGCGCCTTTGAAGCCAAAATTACTTTTTCTAAAATTCCTCGAGCATCCGAGGGATTTCTGTCCAGCCAATCCGGGATTTCAAGATTCAAGACTCCCTCAACAGCGGTTCTGGCTTCCGGGTTACCCAGTTTGGCTTTGGTCTGTCCCTCAAATTGAGGCTCTTTTAGTTTCACGGAAATAACAGCAGTCAAGCCTTCTCTAATATCGTCCCCGGTTAGATTTTCGTCTTTTTCTTTGAGGTAAGTGTTTTTTCTAGCGTAGTCATTTAAAGCCCTGGTAATAGCCGAGCGAAAACCGGTAATGTGCATCCCGCCTTCCAAAGTATGGATATTGTTGGCAAAACCCATTTCTTTACCTTGAATATCATCCGTGTACTGAAAACCAACTTCCACTTCCAAATCTTCCAGCTCTTTGGAAACATAAAAAATATTCGGGTGCTTGGCTTCTTCTTTTCGATTTAGAAAATATTTTATGTAAGAAACCACTCCGCCCTCAAAGTAGAATGTGTGTTTTGGAAAAAAGAAAGTTTCTTTTTTATTCTCCGGCCTGACAGATTTAATCGGCAGACGCTCGTCAAAAACGTCTATCTTTATTCCCTTAATCAAATAAGCCTGCTGACGCAAGTGAGTAATAATTTTATCCCAATCCCAGCCAATCTCGCTGAAAATTTCCGAATCAGGCTGGAAAATTACAGTTGTTCCAGTCTTGTTAGTCTTGCCGACTTTCTTAACTGCTGACAAAGGTTTGCCACGCTTGTACTCCTGCATAAAAACATCCGGCTTGCGATTGACTTCCACCTTCATCCAAGAAGACAAAGCATTGACCACCGACAAACCAACACCATGCAAACCGCCGGAAACTTTGTAGGCTGAGTGGTCAAACTTGCCGCCGGCATGAAGCATCGTCGCCGCAACCT
>CAYZNJ010000032.1:0-7752 GCA_964479745.1 uncultured Candidatus Saccharibacteria bacterium | reverse complement strand
GAGTCTGGTGGATTAAAGACGGCCAATGGTGGAAAGATAATCTTTGGGGAAAACCGTCATCTTATGGTAAGGTGCATTTAGACCCTAAACAACAGAAAAAATATCAGGTTTAACTATGGAACTAACCGTCAGACCGGCACAATTTGGCGATGCGCAAAGAATTTGGGAAATCAGAAACGAACCGGCATCTTTAGCTGTCGCCGCCAACCCAGAGATCATTCCTTTAACCAAACATGTCGCTTGGTTTAATGACAAATATTCTACCAACAAGGGCAATGTTTGTTTTGTGGCCGAAGCTGATCAAAATGTGATTGGCTATTGCCGATTTGATTTGAATCCTGACAGAAACCAGTACCTAAATTCAATTGCCATCGCTTCTGCGATGCACGGCAAAGGCATCGGAACATTTTTGCTTCAGGAATCTATCAAACAGCTAAAATCTAATATTCCGATCTTGGCTGAAGTTAGAAAATTCAATATCGCCTCAAAAAAAATTTTTGAAAAAGTCGGCTTTAAAAAAGTCTCGGAGAATGACCAGAATATTTATTATCAGTATTAAAAAAGACCCGAAAGGGTCTTTATTTTTTGTTAGGGTTTATAATAACCCAGAATAGCTTTAGCAACACGCTCGGCATTAAGCCCATCGGCTTTAAAGTGTTTTTGCCCGGAGGTCCGCAACTAAGTGGCTGACAGATTTTCACCAAACTCACTACCTTGCTTTAACTGTCCAGACATCGCCCCATTTGTAGGGGTCAAAACGCTGGTCGTCTTTGAGAGATTCTTGGGTAGTGGCGCTTGAAGCGCAAACAAGAATAGTGTTGTCAGAAAGAGAAACCCAGCCGTTGGCGTAAAAAGGCGGGATTATTATCAGATTATTTTTTCTCGCCGAACTTACAAACTGAAACTTTTCATCCGGCTTGTCCGGGTTTAAGGCGACAAATTTGGCCGAACCGGACACAATAATAAAAAACTTCCATTCTTTCTTGTGATAATGAAAGCCACGCACAACTCCTTTGCTGTCGTTGCAAACATAATACACTCTCTTGACCGAGACGGTTTTGGGGGCTATTTCTTTTAAGCCATTTATAAAAGGCGCGAAGGTTCCCCTGTCATCTGCAAAAACAGGGTATTCAATCGCTCTAGGTTGACTGTGAATTATTTTATTCATTATCTTTTCTCGATACGGGATAAATCCCGTATGAAGTCTAGCTCGCCAAATCAGATTTGGCGAGTCCGAAGGACCTTGGCTAGGCTACTTCGTACGGGACCATAGTTTTTTGTTGTCCTTCATTAGGCCCGCCAAGTGTTTTTCGTTAAAATGAACCGGCTCTTCCGAAGAAGCTCTACTAAAAGCGGCTAGAGCTGCCATTTCTTTTATGCCATGGCCTAAGTTATAATTCAACCCCTTGAGTAACCCTGCCTTTTTCGCCTTATCCGTATTAACATGGTAATTACGTTCGTCCTGAAACGGCTGTTCAGTAGCCTCAATTTTACAGTTTGTTAACTTGCCGATTCTTTTGGCCAAGTCTTTTATTTGAGAGTTTTCAGTTGTAAGATTATAAATTCCTTTTGCGTTACTGTTGAGGCCGTTAACAAAAGCAATGGCAATATCTTTTACATGAATAAAAGGCCTCCATTGCGTGCCGCCAAAATAAGTTAGCTTGCCTTCACCAACAGCTTGAAAACTCAAAAAATTAACAGCCAGATCCAGACGAATTCGTGAGTGGTGATCGGAAACGCCGTAGGCAGTACCGACGCGATAGATTAAGGCGTTCGGATGTTTGGCAAGAACAGACTCCACTTCCAGCTTGCTTTTAGCGTAAAGTGAGAGGGGTTGTGTCGGCGACGACTCGTCAAGCATTGAGTCGCTCTTGCCGTAAACTGAACAAGTTGAAGCAAAAAGTATCCGTCCTTTGAAATTTTTTGTCAGCCACTTAACGGGTTCAACATTAACCGCTCTCGTCATCCACTCGTCTATCTGACAGCCCGGATCGCCGACAATCGCAGCCAGCCAGATAACATGAGTGTACTTGGACAGTATGGATTTAAGTTTCTTATAATCCCGCACATCGCCGTATATAAAATCAACCGGCTTAAGGTACTGATGCTCATAAACCAGTTTGTCGTAAACGCTAAACGGAATTTTTTTGGTCATTAAAACATCAGTAACCGAACCGCCAATATATCCGGCCCCGCCGACAACAAGAACTTTTATCCCGTTAGAAGTAGCCTCGCCGAGGTCCTCCGGACTCACGCCTTTGGCGCGAGCGAGACTTCTAGCGGGATTAAGTTTTTTGCTATTTACAGAAATCATATGTTCTAATAGTATCAAAAGGTGTCAAAAAGTGTCAACTTGTTTTTTGTATTCGTTGTTGATAAGATTGGTTAATAATCCGATGTTGTCAGGTATAACCAAAAAAATCAAGAGTGTTCCGAGTTATGTTTATAGGAACTACGCTGCCCCCCGTATTTACAGCATCCGAGACAAAAAGATCCTGTCAAAGAATCTGCAGCTTAAAAACAAATATGCCGGCCAGCGCTGTTTTCTTATCGGCGGTGGACCATCAATATCTGAAATTGACCTTTCGCAATTAAGCATGGAATACACTTTTGTGGTCAATGCATCTGAAAAAAATCCAAAGCACAAATCTTTGTCGCCAAAGTACCACATTATCGTGGAGTCAACTTATTATACCGAAGGCGGACCGGAGTATTGGTCCAACCGATTTAAAGAAAAAGATCAAAAAATTCCCTTGGAAACGACAATGGTGATAAACTTAAAAGCCAAGCCTTTTATTGAAAAACACGGTTTGTTTAAACAGCATAAAATTTTTTATATAGGCACCCAAGGCATATTTACCGACAAACTCCCCTTTAACATAAACCTAGACCGATATGTCCCTCAGCCAAAAAATTCTATATTAGCATGCATGGTAGCCGCTGTCTGGATGGGTTTCAATGAAATTTACCTGCTCGGCTGCGAACACAGCTTTCTGGCACAGCCTTTAGGTAAAAATAAATCTCTTGGATTCAGTCACGGCTATGAAGAAGAGGCCTCCAACCCAGATATCACCGACAATGAAGTTCTAAAAAAATACATCAGCCGCAAGGAACTTAACTCTAACTATGAACTTAGCATGGCCAATATGTTGCAGTTGTTCCGGAACTATCGGCTATTTTACGCTAAAGCTCTTAAGACACACCCCCGTCTTAAAATATTTAATGCGACTCCCAACAGCTTTCTGGACGTCTTCCCAATGATAAATTTTGAAGATATAAAATTTGCAGATTATCATTCCAAATGATAAATTGGGATAATAATTTTAACTTAGTCATAACAATATGGAAAAACTTAAGTTCGCCAAGTATAACGACATAGAAGTAGCATATCTAAATAAACTTCAAGGAGGCGGATTGCGGTTCGGGCAACAATTTATTCCAATTGTGAAAGAAAAATTAGGACATGTGGACCACGCCTTTGAGTATTGCGCCGGCGCCGCATTTATCGGATTTTCTATGTTGGCTAACAAACTCTGCGATAAACTGACTGTAGCAGACATAAACCCGGAAGCTGTCAAAGTTTTAAACGAAACCGTTAAAAGAAACGGCCTGGAATCAAAGGTTAATGTTTATCTTTCCGACTGCCTAAACAGCATACCTGAAACAGAAAAATGGGATTTGGTTGTATCCAGTCCGCCTCACATATACTGTCCGCCGGATGACAAGCGGAAAGAAGACATAATTCTGTTTGACCCCGCTTTTAGGATCCATAGAAATTTTTATCGTGACATCAAAAAGTTTTTAAAACCGACCGGTTCCATTTTATTTCAGGAACACTTAGAAGCCCACGGCATAGAAGACTTTAGAGGCTTGATAGAAGAGAACGGACTAAAAATCGTAGAAGTTTTTGCATATAAGAATCCCACGGGTTCACCGAACGACAAAGAACCGGACTACAGTATTTACCTAAAAAAACCATGGAAATTGATTGACCCGTTTCATATTTATCGCTTTCTTAAAAGACGTATAAATCCTTACCCGCCAAGAAATTATTATTTTATCTGGTGCAAATTGGCTTAAGACTAATTTTTATGCACATTCTCGGATTAAAAATCCTAGGCCACGATACGGGCGCCGCTCTTTTGAAAGATGATAACGCAGTAGCCATATCTCAGGAACGGCTGGACCGTAAAAAATATTCCGGTAAATTTCCAGAAGAATCAATTAGTTATTGCCTATCCGCGGCCGGACTCAATAGCATTGACGACATAGACCTTGTTGCCGTTGAACAAATAGATCCAACAACAGAACCGCTGATAAATCTTCTAAAACAGCACGGCTGGTGGGACAAAATCGCCCCCAAAACTATTTTTGTCAATCATCACGATGCCCATGCAGCTAGCGCTTTTTTTTGTTCCCCCTTTGATGATGCCTCTGTTTTGGTTGTTGATAGCGCCGGCCAGAAAGCCAAGCTGGCATCAGGATTGATCGGAGTGGAAACAGAGACATTTTATCGCGGCAACAAGGACGGTTTGCATCAAATAACACGCAATCACGCTCCGGTTAATCAGTTTACCGGCTGGCTTTTGAATTTCTCCGGGGTCGGCAATTTTTATTCCCAAGTTACATATTTTCTTGGATTCGGCAAGCACGAAGAGGGCAAAACAATGGGCCTGGCGCCCTACGGCAAAGGAGAATTAACTTCAAAAATTCCAGAAGAGCAGTTTCTTAAGCAAACGGAGCAATCTCGTTATATTTTTCCTTCCCGACTTGAACCCCACCCCGATATGGGTTTAAAATATCTTTTCAAAAAGACATCCTATTCCCGCAGATCGGCTCTAGTGAGACAGTTAAAGCTTCTTGCGCATGCTTTCTCAAAAAAAGGTTTGGCTTACGAAAAGCCGGCGCCTTTCCCTAAAACCCCAGAAATTTTCTTTGAACACCCGCGCGCAAACAAAAATATAAAATTCCCCGACAACTTATATACTGAACTTGCCTACTGGGCCCAGTTTAATTTGGAAAAGGTGATGGTAGATTATGCGACACATTTGCACAACGTCACCGGATCCAAAAACCTTTGTGTCGCCGGCGGCGTCGGTCTGAATAGCGTGGCAAATAAAAAAATACTGGACCAAACTCCTTTTGAAAATATTTTTATCCAGCCGGCTTCCGGCGATTCCGGTCTGGCGCTCGGCGCCGCTTTATGGGCCAGCCATCAGATAAAAAAAGAACCGGTCAAGTGGAGAATGACTAACGCTTATCTTGGCCGAGACTACAGTGAAAAAGAAATTTCTGACGCCGTTTCAAGCTCCGGCTGTAAGTATCAAAAAACTGAAAATCCAGAAACGACAGCCGCAAAGTTGTTGGCGGACGAAAAGATTATCGGCTGGTTTCAGGGAAAAAGCGAGTACGGTCCGCGAGCCTTGGGCAACAGAAGTATTTTGTGTTCCCCTATTCCTCCAGGAATGAAAGATAGGTTAAATATGCAAGTAAAACACCGCGAATCATTCCGCCCTTTCGCTCCGGCTTGCCTTCAGGAAGCTGTCAGTGAATATTTTGAACTTGACTGTCCCAGCCCGTTTATGCTTCTCATCGCCAAAGTAAAAAAAGATAACATTCCCGCAGTAACGCATGTTGACGGCACCGCTCGCGTACAGACGGTCAACGCAGACCAAAATCCCAAATTTTATTCTCTGATAAGAGAGTTTCAAAAACTAACCGGCGTGCCGGTTGTGCTGAATACATCGTTCAACGACTCTGGCGAACCCATAGTCGAAACTCCCGAAGATGCCATAAAAACTTTTAAAGCCACGGATCTTGACGCTCTTATTATTGGAAACTATTTACTTTATGCGAGTTCTTCAAATTAACACAGCCGATACTCGGGGCGGGGCGGCAAAAGTAGCTTATTCTATCAAACAAGGACTTGAAAAAAAAGGACACACGGTTAGTATGTTTGTAGGACAAAAATACTCGTCTGACCCCAATATTCATCTCTTGAACAACAAAAAGTCGTTCCTCGGCAGAGTCAGGACAAAGCTGGCCTATTGGCTTGCCAATGACATAGATGTTTTTTCTTCAGACCATATTTTCAAAACAGAAGAATTTAAAAAAGCCGACATAGTCCATTGTCATAACCTTCACAGTAACTATTTTAACCTTGGAACTTTAGAAAAAATGTCGTCTTTAAAGCCTGTCATTTGGACCCTACACGACATGTGGCCGATAACCGCCCACTGCGCTCATTCTTTTGCCGGAAAAATAAAAGACACCGGATTTTTTGCTTGTCCAAGTTTAGATATTTACCCGCCCATCGCCTGGCACAACGAAAAATATCTGGAAAAAACAAAAGCCAGAATTTATAAAAACTCTAACTTTCATATAGCAACTCCCTCCAAATGGCTGGCAGATAAAGTGAAGCAAAGCGTTCTTAAAGATAAGCCTCTTTCGGTAATATACAACGGCATAGATACAAATGTCTTTAAACCATTGAGGTCCGACCTCTATAAATTGAGGTCGGACCTCGGGTTACCGCAGAATAAGAAAATTATCCTTATTGTAGCCAAAAGAGGCCAGTCTAACCCATGGAAAGGCGGCAACTATGCCCAGAAAATTATAGAAACTTTTCGTGATCATTCTCAAACTTTTTTTGTGAACCTAGGCGGAGATATAAATCAAACCAGTAATAAAGTTAAAACCGTCAGCTATATAAACGATTCCGAGATGCTGGCAAAATATTATTCTGCCGCTGATATCCTTCTTTATCCTTCTATCGCCGATAACTGTCCTTTGGTAGTTCTTGAAGCCATGGCCTGCGGATTGCCCATTGTTTCCTTTCGTACCGGCGGCATACCGGAATTGGTTGAACATAAAGTCAACGGCTACATCGCTGACTACAAAAACGCTGATGACTTAAAAACTGGCATTGAATACTTATTAAATCTGCCGCCTCAAGAAATAGAAAAAATGAGACAACATTCTATAAACAAAATAAAATCCAGCTTTACGCTGGACTTGATGACAGACAAGTACATCCAATCATACGAATTAGTTCTGTCTAAATTTGGGGCGCCATTGAGCGAACAATATTAACTCTTTCCGGTTTGTTTAAAAACTCCCAGGCTTTTCTTGAAACAAATTCAATGTAACTAGGATCCATAAAAGTTTTCATAGAAGGCCACAACCAGTCAAGGTCTGCTATTTCAATTCCCGGCAAAAGCAAATCGTTCTGAATAACATAATTATAGAGGGCCGTACCGGGAAACGGAGTAACGATTGTAAAATTGACATATTCAGAACCGGCATCCATGTGTTTTTTGGCCGTCAAAATCGTCTGAAGCAACTCTTGATATGTCTCGTCGGGATAACCAATCAGATAACAACTGGAAACGGTGATACCAAGAGAGTTGGCTTTTTTTATCAAAGCCGATATGTCATAAGTCTCATGGCTTATCTTGCCGGAAGCCCATTTGTCTATTATTCTTTGCGAGCCGGATTCAACGGGAAATGAGAGGCGCTTAAAACCTGCCTCAGCCATTGTTTCCAGCATTTCTTCGTCAATTACTATCCGGCCTTTGCCATCGTTTTTGTGCAAGTGAGAAAGGTTAACGCCATTTACATCGCCCAGTTTAAAACCAAACTTAATCATCATTCTGAAAATGTCCAATGCTCTCTTTTTTTTTGCCAGCAGTGAGTCATCTTCAATATAAATATCCTCCGCCCCAAGCTCTTGAATAGAAACCAACTCTCTTT
>CAYZNJ010000031.1:0-7777 GCA_964479745.1 uncultured Candidatus Saccharibacteria bacterium | reverse complement strand
CTTGGGGTTGAACCAAGGTTTTCGCTTTCAGAGAGCGATGTCCTACCGCTAGACGATCCCGCAATTTTTAAAATAATACAACAAAAATCCGCTTTTGAGAAGCGGGGAAGTAGTCAGTCTTTTGGCAAGCCGTACATCGCAAGGCTTTGATTAGTGTATCTTTTGTCTTCGGTAACTTCTTTGCCAAACCAAGACGGCAGAACAAACGCATCACATTCTTTTACGGTCAAAAACTCAACTTCAACCATAATCAGACCCTTGAGTTTGCCCTGGAAAATATCTGCGAAAGCGACTCTTTTTCCGCTAAGAGGTACGGCATATCTTATCTTCTTTATCCGCCTTCCCTTGGTCGTCGGCCAAAGTTTTTTAAATTGCTTGGCAGTAAGTTCTATCTCAAACTCGTCTCTGACCTTTCCGCTGCCGCGTTTTATGGTCTGGTAAAAATTCGGGCCTGCGTGCCTCAACCTGACAACACCTTTCATGTCCGGCGCAATCATAATGTATCCCTGGTGAATAGGCGTATGCAGATATTCCTTAAGTTCTTTTGGCAAAACCTTTACCAAAAACTTTCTTTCAATTTCTTTGTGAGCGTGAGCCAAAACTTTTCTCCTTTGTTAATGTAAACTAAAATAGTCTAAAGCGTGATTACCAAAAAGTCAACAGAAAACTAGATTTTGAGATGTTTCCTGATTGCAATAAAACTGCTTAAGGTGCCGAGCAAGAGGCCGGAGCCGGCAATGATTAAAATCATCTGCCCCAAAAAACCGACGAAATATCCAAACAGATTGATTGAGGGGGCAAAACTGCTTAATTTTTCGGAAGTAAAATATATGCCGGGATAAAAAATAGCCAAAGTTAAGACTGCGGCAAAGAGGCCGTAGAAAGCGCCTTCCGCCAGAAACGGCCCGCGAATGTGCCAGTTGGAAGCGCCGACCAGTTTCATTATTTCTATTTCTTCTTTCTTGTTGTAAATCGTCAGTCTGATAGTGTTGAAAGTTACCAAGATGGCGACTAAAGACAGCAGTAAAGTAGCCAGCAAACCCCAGACTGACAAGCCTCTGGAGATGGAGCGAATGCGGTTGATCGCCGACTCATTTTCATAAAAACTAATTTTATCAATCACACTCTTTAAACTATTTTTTTCCAAAAATCCGGTAATAGAAGCGTATTGGCTTGTGTCAAAAGCTTTTACATTTAAAGAAGCCTGCAGAGGATTGGATTCCAACTCGGCCAGAGAATCCTGTATCAGCTGGTCGTTTTTGTGCCGGTTTTTAAAATCTTCCAAAGCTTTATCGCGAGAAACATACACAACAGATTTAACATTGGATAAAGACTCCAGATCGGATTTTACTTTCAAAATTTGGTCTTCTTTGGCTTCGCTTTGAAAGTAGACGCTGACGTCAACTTTCTCGTCTAAAAAACTTACCACCTGATTAGTAAAAAAATTCAAAACTATCAAACCGGAAAACAGAAGCAGGGCTAAAGCCATCACGCCGGTAGCTCCGAAGCTCAAAAAACTGTTGCGGCGGAAACTTGTCCAGCCGGATTGGATTATTCTTTTAACCGAGTAATTTTTAGGTTTTTCCTGTTTACTGAACATTATAAAATGTATTTTCCAGCTTCAAGCTGGTCTCTGACTATTTTGCCTTTGTCCATACTGACGACTCTTTTGCCGGCGGTATTCACTATTTCTATATCATGAGTCGCCAAAATAACCGTAGTGCCAAGTTCATTTATCCGCCAAAGCAATTTTAACACATCATAGCTGTTTACTAAATCCAGGTTGCCGGTCGGTTCGTCAGCCAAAATTATTTTGGGCCTGTGAACCAGTGCTCTAGCCAAAGCCAAACGCTGTTTTTCTCCGCCTGAAAGTTCCCGCGGAAAATTTTTCTGCTTTTCGGCTAAACCGACTATCGCCAGAACTTGTTCCACGTCTTTGGCGATATATTTTTCTGGCGTTCCAGAAACTTCCAAAGCAAAAGCAACATTTTCAAAAGCATTCTTGCTTTCCAACAGCCTGAAATCCTGAAAAATCATGCCTATTTTTCTTCTTAAAAAAGGAATTTCTTTGTCCGGCACGTCAGCTAAGTCAACATCGTCCAAAAGTACCCGGCCGGAAGTCGGCTTGTCTTCTTTGGTCAGCATTTTAATCAAAGTTGACTTGCCTGCTCCCGATGGCCCCACCAGCGAAACAAATTCGCCGTCTTTTATCTCAAGGTCAACGCCATCCAAAGCCGTAAAATTATGATTGTATTTTTTTGTAAGCTTCTTAAAAACGATCATCTACAAAATTATTTCTTTTTCAATAAATTCGTTTAGTTCTCCGTCCAAAACTTTCTCCGGCTGGGAAGACTCAACTCCAGTCCTATGATCTTTCACCATTTTGTACGGATGCAAAACATAAGACCTGATCTGACTGCCCCATTCTATGCCCCCCGGCTCTTTCTGCGATTTTAATTTGGAAATTTCCTCAATTTTTTCTTTCTCCATCAGCTGGGCAAGCCGGGCGTACAGCACCTGCAAGGCTTTTTCCTTGTTCTGGCTCTGCGACCTTTCTGATTGGACTGCTACGGCTAAGCCGGTCGGCAGATGAGTTACTCTGACTGCCGTCTCCAGCTTATTTACATTCTGCCCGCCCGGACCGGACGATTTGAAAGTATCTATTCTTAAATCTTCGGGCTTAATCTGAAAACTAATATCCTCAACTAAAGGCAAAAAATCAACCAAAGCAAACGAGGTGTGCCTTAAGTTTTTTGCCGAAAAAGGCGAAATTCTTACTAAACGATGCACACCTGATTCCCCCTTCAGGTAACCGTACGCGAACCGCCCCTTTATTTCCGCCGTAGCCGATTTAATCCCGTTCTGCTCGCCGAAAGACTGATGCAGAATCTTGAAACTAAAATTGTTCTTTTCCGCGTAACGCTGGTACATTCTGAAAAGCATGCCCGCCCAATCTTGCGCGTCCACACCGCCTGCTCCTGAAAAAACTTCCAGCAAAGCGTCGTTCTTGTCGTACTTCCCGGAAAAGAGAGTTTTAAGCCGCAGGCTTTTCAGTCTTTTTTCTGCTTCAGTTGGGTCAGTCTCGGCCAGCGTTTCTAACTCATCAATTTCAGCCACCTCTTTTTTCAGGTTGCTTAGTTCGCTTACCAGCTTCTGGGCTTTCTCATGGTCTTGCCAAAAGTCGGCAGACTGCATCTTTTTTTCAATTTCCTCTATCTGCTTTTTCTTTGCGGCAATTTCAAAGACGGTCCGCAAGCTGGCGGACTTCAGTTTTTAAATCTTCTGTTTTCTGGCTTTTGTCCATTAAAACAATTATATTCCCAAAGGAGCCTTGAGTAAAGCAAATCTAACTCTCAAATTGGGAGATATTTACTGCAAAAATCCGTAGAGCATTTTAAATATAGCCCTCTGCAAATCGGCTATTTTTTTATTTTCAATTAAAATAGCCGTGTCTGAATTAAAATCCAGAAACGCAACTTTGTTGCCGTAAATAATTTGGTTTATGTCATAGTCAAAAGCGTCTAATTCTTCGGGTATAGTTTTTACTTCCCGGCCTAATTTTGTTTTTTCCTGTTTAGCGGCGGTCTCGTTGTTTATGACAAAACGGTCTAAAAGTTTTCTGTCTCTCGTTTCTTTGTAGCCTCTCGGCAGGTATTTTACTACCTGTTCCAAGTCTTTGTTGCTGGTAAACCGATAATAGACCGATTCTCTAGGCAAACTTGTAACTAAATCGCGGAATATTAAAGATATCCCCTTTTTCCCGTAAAAAAACTTGACTATTGGCTGTTGGCCTTGAATCGCAAAGTCACGCTCCAGTTCAGGCAGAGACTGTTCAAGTTCAGAGTTAATGTCCTGGACTAATTGCCTAAGATGTTCCGGAGACTGAGCAACATAATGTTTTTGTTTACCCTTATTCACTATCCCAATCAATCCTATATTTTCAAGCGACGGGAGAGACTTATAAACCACCGGGCGGTACAAACCGCTTGCTTTTGCAATACCCGCAACAGTCATCGCACCTCTTTCTATAAGGCTTAAATATATCGCAACTTGGTACTTATTGAGGCCTAATTTATTTAAAAAATTGGTGTTTTTCATGATTGTGTAACAACTTCGTTACACATTTAATCTTATCAAACTACCTTTAAAAAGTCAATAAGATGGTGTTTCAGCAAAAAGATCATACACATTTGACCATTTAACCAGACAGTTCGCCAAAGCTGGTGTAAAATTATAGTGCAAGGTCAGATAAGATCTTGCCAAAAAAAGGAGAAGAAAATGAACCTTGAAAATATACCTGAAGTAGAAATTGACGCCCGAGGCGGCTACAAATTTGTTACATGTGAGATTTACGATGCCGACAGCAAAAAGCTCGTCGTTCGAGCAAACCAGAGCGCTGGATTTCACAGAGATATAGTTAGACAACTTAGAATTGCTACTGGCCTAAGCGTAAGCTGTCTCGGCGGCGGTAGAATAAATGTTGATCCAGAAGCTAAGGTTATTAAAATTTGGTCTTCCAGCGGTGACTTTGGGGTTGAGCCCAACCGGCAAGGAACAACTGGCAAACTTCTTCAAGCCGCATATCCAGACTTTAAAATTGAGATTGGTTCCAATTACTAAACCTCAAAGCCCTCTTAATTAAGAGGGCTTTCATTTTGAGCGGGATACCCGCCTAAATTTTTGCTTTCTGTAAAGTTCTAACTAACTTTTTTTGTATATAATTTCTACCCCAACCTGTTTTGAAATATTTTTCTCGTTCCCGGGCATCCCATTCATCCATGTATGCCTCGTAATAAATAAGTTTCACTGGCAATCGGCAAGAAGTTGCTTGAACTTTACCAGCATTATGTTTAGCAAAACGCTTCTTTAAGTCATTAGTATACCCTACATAAATATTGTTATCTTTCATGCTCACTAAAATATAAACATAATGCATAAGCAAAAACTTAGAGCGGGATACCAGAATCGGACTGGCGTCTCTTGCTTGGGAAGCAAGCGTATTGCCACTATACTAATCCCGCTTTTAACTTTCTGACCTCGCAGGTCAGAAAGTCTGTCGACCGCGCGGGTCGTTAAATAAGTACTTAATCCATTTTTCAAAGTTGGTCAGCCCTTCAAGTCCGGAAAAACCGTTTCTTTCTTCCGGCTTAGTTAAGCTGTCTTTTTCGTTCGGATAAACAAAAATCACGTTTTCATCAGGACGCCTGACATTAAGTTTTAACTTTGATTCTCTTTCCAAAAAAGCCGGACTTTTAAAATAATCCAGCATTTTGGCCAAAGAGGTATTGGACTTTTCAGTCTCGGCAATTTTTTCTTGAAGATTGTCCAGTCTGTTTTGGACTAAAATTTTCCTCGGCCAAAGTTTCACCAAAGACCAGACCAAAAAAGCCGCAACCAGCACGATAAAAACAGTAAAAATTTTAGATTGCAAAAAACGCATGAAAAATTATAATGAAAACATGTTTTTCAACACTCAATCCAAAACTTTCAAATTGGTTCAAAAAGTGGTGGTAATAATCATAGCCCTAAGCACGATCATCCTGCTCTTGTTGCCGGTATTTTACCGTTAAGCTATTTTTTCAGCATTTCCAAAAAAACTTTTTGAGGAATGTTCACCCGGCCTTCCGTTTTCATCCGTTCCTTCCCCCGCTTTTGTTTTTCCAGCAATTTCTTTTTTCTGGTCACATCTCCGCCGTAAAGATAGCCGGTTACATCTTTTCGCCTCGCTTTTATGGTTTCTCTTGCCAAGACTTTACCGCCAACTGCCGCCTGCAAAGCTACGGCAAAAAGTTGCGGCGGAATCACGTCTTTCAACTTTCCAACCATCGCGCGCCCGATTCTTTCAGCCTGATCTCTGGGTACAATTTTAGAAAACGGTTCAACTTTTTCCTCGGCGACTAATATATCCAATCTTACCAAATCAGCTTGATTATAGCTAAGCGGTTCGTAGCTCATAGACGCGTACCCGGAACTGACGCTTTTAAGCCTGTCATAAAAATCGGTAATAATTTCACTCAAAGGCACTTCATAAGTCAAACGGATGACTTCTTTGCTCAAATAGTCAGTCTGCTTGTAACTATTCCTGATCTCGCTGACTAAGTTCATAACCGAACCAAGATAATTCAACGGCGTAATAATATCCAAACGGCTGATCGGCTCCATTATTTTTTCAATAAAGCTGGGGTCGGGAAGTTGGTTAGCCGAACGCATTTTTAAGGTCTTGCCGTTTTTTAAAACAACCTCATACTCAACCGTCGGCGAAGAAATTATCAAACCTAACCCAAACTCCCTTCTCAACCTCTCGCTGATAATCTCAATGTGAAGCAAACCAAGAAAACCCAGCCGAAAACCCCGGCCTAAAGCCGGCGAACTTTCCGGTTCAAAAGATAAAGAAGCGTCGGTGAGCTTCAATTTTGCCAAAGCGTCTTTCAGCTCGTCAAACTGGTCAGAATCTTCGGGATAAAAACTGGCAAAAACAACCAAAAGCGGCTCTTTGTAACCGGGCAAGGCGGCGACGCTGGAGTTTTCTTTTATTATCGTATCTCCCACCCGAACTTTTTGCGGCAACTTTATGCCGGTAGCAATGTAGCCAATCTCGCCATTGGATAAATCTTTTCCGCTTTGAAGTTTCGGGGAAAAATGGCCGACCTCGATTACTTCACCTTTTTCCTTTGCGGCAAAAAGCTTGATTTTCTCTCCAACTTTCAGCGAACCGCCGAAAACTCTGACATAAGCAATCACGCCTTTGTAAGCATCAAAAACAGAATCAAAAATCAAAGCCCGAAAAATTTCTTCTTCTCTCGGCGCCGGTACTTTTTCAACAACCGCCTCCAAAACTTTTCCCACTCCTTCGCCGGTTTTTGCCGAAATCTTTAAAATTTCGTCCGGCCCGATTCCTAGCAAGTTAAAAATTTCTTCTTCAACTTCTTTTACCTTGGCGTTGGGCAAATCAATTTTGTTAATTACGGGTATAATCGCCAGATTCTGTTTTTGGGCTAAAATTAAGTTAGCCAGCGTTTGCGCTTGGACTCCTTGAGTCGCGTCCACCAGCAAAATCGCCCCCTCAACCGCCGCCAGCGACCGCGAGACTTCATAAGTAAAATCTACATGCCCCGGAGTATCAATTAGGTTTAGTTGATAGTTTATAGTTCCTAGTTTATAGTTCATCCTGACAGGCTGTAACTTAATCGTGATTCCTCTTTCTCTTTCCAATTCCATCGTATCCAAAAACTGCTCCTGCATTTTTCTTTTCTCAATCGTCCCCGTCAATTCCAAAAGCCGATCAGCTAAAGTTGATTTTCCGTGATCTATGTGACTGATTACACAGAAATTGCGTATATTTTGAGTCATTTTGTGTTTTTTAAATCTTGCTCGGTAAATCTTGCTTGTCTTAAAATGGATTTAAGCGTGCCAAATGGTATTTCTTTTCGCCCAGATGGAACTATAACAGTAAAAGGGTCTTTGCGAAACTTGATATGGCTGCCTTTTTGAGAAACATAAACAAAACCCTTTCTTTCAAGGGCTTTGATAACTTGCTTTGATGAATAGAATTTAGGCATTGGGCACAGAAAATTGTACAATTTCCGGCTTTTCTATCTTGTTGTAGTGTTGGCGTTTTTCACCCTCAAAATATAATTCCAAGGCTTCGTCAAGGTTAGCCAAAGCCTCTTTTTTTGTCTTGCCAAAACTAGAAACATCAACGTTCAAACATTGAGCAACAAAATATTTGCCCTCTTTCCAAACCACACTTTTTAAAACAGTTTTCTTCATACCTATA
>CAYZNJ010000030.1:0-7920 GCA_964479745.1 uncultured Candidatus Saccharibacteria bacterium | reverse complement strand
CAATAGCGGTGGGGTAGTTATATTTTCTGCCTATAAACATAAAATTTTTGAATTTTAAATATTTTTTAGCCAACAGTTTTATTTTGTCGTTCTGTTTCAAAATTAATTTTACTTTTTGGGACGTTAAGCTTAGTTCAAGGGCTAACCCCTTGTTTATTTTTTTGTTCTGGCCCAAATAAAGAGCAATTAAGTTAAGGATGCTTACTTGCGACACAAAAGCCTTAGTTGAAGCGACTCCAATTTCCAGTCCGGCATGATTATAAATTCCGGCTTTGGTTTCACGGGCAATGCTTGAACCGACAACATTTACCAAGCCCAAAGTCAAAGTTTTGTTTTTGTTTGCTTTACGCAAAGCCGCAAGCGTATCCGCAGTTTCACCCGATTGGGAAATAAACAAACAAGCCGTGTTTGGTGTGACGGTATTATGGCGGTAGCGGTATTCGGAAGCTTCAGTCGTTTTTGTCGAGATGCCGGCAATCTCTTCAAAAAACATTTCGCCCAGCAAGCCGGCGTGAAAAGAGGTGCCGCAGGCGACGATTTCTATTTTTTTTATTTTTTTAAGTTTTTGGCCAACGCTTTCCAGTCCGCCAAGTTTAATTAAATTTTTTTCAGGAAACAACCTGCCGCGCAGAGCAGTTTTTATCGCTTCAGGTTCCTCAAAAATTTCTTTCAGCATAAAATGCGGGAAGCTGCCTTTTTGGGCTTGTTCCGTAGTTAAATCTAAGTTTTCTATTTTAGACTTTGTCGGACTTAACTTGAAACCAGTTGCCGAAATCCAGCCCCTCTGATTATCTTTTAAGTAAATTGCTTTTTTAACTTTTCCGGCTAAAGCGGTTGGATCGGAGGCCAGGTAAAACTCGTCGTCGCCAAGCCCGATTACCAAAGGACTGCCCAAGCGGGCAAAGTAAATTTTATCCGGTTCTTTTGAGTAAACAATGGCAAAGGCATAAGCGCCGACTACTTTCTGCAGGGATTTTTTTAACGCCTCGTCAAATGTTTTTGCTTTTTTTAAATTCTCTTCCAGCAAATGAGCGATAACTTCAGTGTCAGTTTGCGACTTGAATTTGTGTCCAAGTTTTGCAAGTTTATTTTTTAATTCTTGATAGTTTTCAATTATGCCGTTATGGACTAAAAATATCTCTTTTTTACAATCGTAATGGGGGTGGGCGTTTGTTTCGTTTGGCACGCCGTGAGTCGCCCAACGGGTATGGCCTGTGACAGACAGGCCATTTTGAGATTTTTTTGAAACCAATACCGCTTCAAGATTTGCCAACTTCCCTTGCTTTTTTACCAGCATCGGTTTGTTATTTTGAAAAAATAAAACTCCCGCCGAATCATAACCTCGGTATTCCATTCTCTTCAAACTCTCTAAAACAACCTCTAAACCTTCTTTTTTGCCGATATATCCGGCTATTCCGCACATATCCCACAATCTACAACTTGTGTGTTGCAATTTCAACCCAAATTATCTATGATTTTTAAAATATTTTGGAAAATAAGGATGATAATAAAATGTCCTTTGAGCACCTTTTCGGCTCTTTAACATTAGTGTTTGGGATACTGACAGCCACGATTGGCCTGACAGCTCAAGTTATCAAAAACTATCGGGAAAAACGGTGCGGCAACGCGCTTTCACTGATGGCTTTGGCAATGCTTTGCAACATGTCTAGGATAGGCTACGCCATAACCATCAGCTCCTGGTATATTCTTATCCCGGATGTTGTCGGCAGTCTTCTTGCGACAGTAACTTTTTATCAGTTTTTTCACTACAGAAAAAGAAATCAATGAAAATCGCCGGCTAAGGTCGGTTTTTTTATAACTACAATGGGCATCATTGCATACGCAATGATGCCCATTGTTAACTGTTACTTTATTCTGTACACAAAAATTGAGTGGCCGATGGTGGTGAGAGGAGCGTAACTTTGAAGCCAGAGATAGTTAACAGGTTTGTACTGATCCGGCGAGCCTTGAGAGCCTTGCAGGAAAGTGGCGGAAACGGCCAGCCAGCCGTCAGACTGGTTGCGAAGCTTGAAGTCTTCCGCGTCTTTGTATTTTGTTGACGAAGTCCAAATATATTTCTGGCCCAGGTAATAATAAGGGTCGGCCCAGCCGAAATAGTCAAATTCAACTTTGGGAATGTCATTTTTCTTGACCCACCGGCTGAAGCGTTTCAGGTCTTGTCCCCAATCAAGGTTGGAATCCACCACATATCTGTAACCGCCACTTGGACCGCCGACAAGCTGGTTGAAGTAAGTCAGATAATAAGGATAGACGGAGAGATTTTCAAAAATATACCAACCGAGTAAAATAAGAGTTAAAATTGTTATTGTTTTTGATTTTTTAATGACCTTTTCTAATTGACCGGCAACCAGTAAAATTACAAAAGGATAAATCGGTAACAGATGCCTGACGCCGATATTCAAAGTGCTTTTAATGCTGGCAAACCAGTAAATTGCCAGCCATAAAAGCATAGCCAGTTCCACAAAATATTTTTTTATCCAAACTCTGGCACTTTTAACTTTTAACCCCGAACGAGAAGCTTCGCTTCCATACGGGGCATGCTTTTCACTTTTAACTTGAGTACTAATTGCCAGCAAGGCAATTAGTACGAGCCCCCACCAAGCTAGGGGTTCTTTAATCAGATAAATGAGAGGAAAATAATAGCGCCAGCCGAAGCGGGAAACTTCTCCCAAAAAATATGTTGTGTTTCCGCCAACGCTTCGTTGGGTTACCATCAACAAGCCGACTCCATATTGAGCGGCGGCCCGGAGTACAGGTTTGTCAGAAGCCCAGACTATAGGGTCGGCAACATATCTTCTGCCGTAAGTTGCCAGATTTTTCTGGGCATCGCTATATTGCCGTTCCGGCGGATAATTCCAAGTATGGAAAAGGTAAACCGGCCAGACAACTGCAACAAAACCGATCAAAAAAACAAGAATAGATTTTTTCAAACTTGAAAAAATTTTAAATAAAAAATGGGATTCTTTTTGCAACTCCCAAATTAAAGCTACGACCGGCAGAAAAAGCACTAATAAAAAAGTAGAAAACTTTGTTAGAAGGGCAATGCCAAAAATCAATCCGGCTAACCATAAATTTTTTCTGCTCGGATTTTTTAAATAACGAGTAAAAAAGTAAGTTGCGTATAATACTCCGAAAAGCGCCGCTAAGTCTGTGGTAACGAAACGGGAATGAGCTAAGACTGTTGTAGAAAAAACAAAAATAATCAAGGCAAGAAAAGCGGTCCAACCGTCGTAAAGTTCCAACCCCCACTTAAAAATTAAAATGGCCGAGAGGATGAAAAATATCAGAATCGGGAAGTGAACTAAATGAGTAATCAGACTAGCGTCGTTATCTGAGTTAAAAATCAACTTTCGGCCGAATTCCCACTGGCCGTTCAAGTCGCTTTGCCAGGATTTGGTCTGGAAAGCGTCTTGCTTTAGGTTAAAAAATAAAAGGGGAATGGCGGCCAAGTCTTTTGCCAAAGGTGGATGCTCCGGGTTAAGCCGCATGTCCTGCTTAACCAGATATGAGTAACCAGCGCCGACATGCGGGATTTCATCTACAATAAGAGAATCGTTCCAACTGCTGGTAACAGCCAAGGCAACGCCAAGGGCAATAATCAAACCGGCAAAAATATTTCTTGGTTTGGTGGACATAATGATTATCGCGCATAATTACTTCGTGACAGCACCTCTTCGGGACTTCAGAATCCCCAGCGAGGATTCTTCATCAGAAAAAGTTGCTCGTCTTGTCAAGAGCCCTTCGACTCGCTTCGCTCGTCTCAGGGTCGTTGACAAACCGTGCCCCTCGCAACTTTTACTGCCCTCAGAGGCACTGTCGCTACGTAATTACAGTCAATGGGGATGAAAGTAGCTTTGATATTCTACTAAACTTAGAGCAAATAAGAAAATAATCAAGACAAGGGTGGTAACGAAATCGGCTTCGTGAAGATGTTTGTCGCGGGCCCCATACCAGTCCCTAAGCCAGTTGAAAAACCACCAGCAGCCTTCGGCGCTTAAAATTAAAATGACCGGCAGGGCAAAAATCCCTTCTTGAGAAAGCAATCCCAGAAAGAACCATGATAAAATTATTGTCTGGGCGGCTGAAAAGTGGCCATGGCGTTTAAGACTTCTGATAAATTTTACAAAACTTCTGAAAAGACCAGTTGCCAGCAAGACAATCATTGCCAAAGTAAGAGAATAAGAGGGTACATTTTCTTGCATCTGGCCGAAGGAATAACTGTAGATGTTTAACCAACGCAAAACAATAAACAAAACTAGAGACAAAACTAGCAGCCAACTGAAACCTCTGACCAAAAAATTGCAGCTGTGGACATATTGGTCATGGCTGAAATCTTTCTTAAGCAGATGCAGATAAGCCAGTACGGCCAACAAGACTATCAGCAAAGGCGCATAGAAAGGATAACTAAGATAAAGAGTTAAACCCAAAAACAAACCGCTAAAAACAAAGTTGCAGATATGGTTGCCTTTCAGGCCTTTCCACAAAAAGTACAAAGCCAGTATAAAAAAGTTTAAGGTCCAACTAGCCCACAAAGTTTCTCTTGAGATGGCAACATACCAAGCCGAAATGCCGGCGAAAAAACCGGCTAAAGAAGCAATCTGCCAGCTGAATAGTTCTCTGGCTAAAAAATAAATAAAAATTACCCCCAGCAAACCGCCGGCGATCGTAACCGTATTAAGTATCCACGAATTGAGTAAAAACGAATAATCAGTCCTAAAAAGCCTAAAAAAGACAGCCACCGCTATTACTGCCAGAAAAATAACTCTTTCACTGGTTTTTTTGGATAAAAGGTGAGGCATACTTTACTTTTACTCATTATATCACAGTATTTTTAATCGTTCTCGCTTATCTACTTATCCACAACCTTGTTGCCGGAAAAAGTTAGCAGTGATAAAATTTAGTTATGGCTGAAAAAAAAGAAACGGTTAAGGCATGGACTGTTCAGGAAGGAAAAAAAATTTCAGAGATTAAACATCCCAAAATTTTTGAGTACTTGTATTTAAAAAAACAGTTACAGACTTTTGACTCCTATAAAGCAATGATGGCCGCAAGAACTCAATCTCCAGAAGAGTATCAAAAACTTAGGGAGGCTTGGCAAAAAAACAAAGAAGAAGTGGCAAATTTTGAGGGCGGTCTTTCACAAGAACAAATGGACGACTATGCAGAAAATGTCAATCGTTCAGAAAAATTAGTTAAAGAAAGATTTATTCAAGTAGACAAAGAATTAAAAGAACTGAAAGCACGCGGAGAAGTTTTATTAGAAAAAGTTTCTCCGGAGGAAAGTGAACCTGATAAAAAAGTTGAAACCCAAGTTAATGTAAAAGAAAACTGGAAATTTTTGTGGGCTTTGGGTCCGGGAGATAAACTTCCAAAAGATGTAACGGAAGCCGATGTAAAGAAGCATATTGAAATGGTCGGCAAGTCTCAAGGTAAGGAAACCCTCGCCTATGCTTACGCCAAAAGTCTTTTAGAAAACCTGCGGGAAGCTCCTGTCAGAGACGAAGCTGAAACCCACCGTGATGAAGTTAAAGAACTTGAAGAGCAAGAAAAACAACTCAAGAAAGATTTGCAGGAAGAAAAAAACAAAGAAGTCGGTGTGTTTGACGCGCCTAATGATGCAGAAGTTAGCAAGATAGAAAAAAGGGTTAAGGAAAAAGAAGGGCAAATAGAAGAAAAAAAAGAAAAACTTAGCTGGGGCGAGAAGTTTAAAAAAGGAGTCAGGGGATTTTTTGATAAGTTTAAAAAAGAAAACAAAAAGGAAGAAAAAGCGATTAAAAAAACGGAAGAAGCCGTGACAGATAACAGAACACCCGAGGAAAAAATTGCCAGCGGTGAGGAATATCTTGATGAGTCTGGTTTTATTCACAATCAAAAAGAAGGCAAAGGTTACAAAAAAGTCAGCGGTTTTTTGGCCGAGAGAGCCAAAGGTTTCGTCGGCGGTTTTGGCTGGTGGGAATCTCACCAAGCTGAAAAATTCAGATTAGGCACAAAAGAAGCCGGAGTTGACTCTAAAGCCCAAGCTCAACTTATTGAGCAAGAAGAAGGTTTGTTGAATTTTGATGATGCCTGGGACGAAGCGCACGAAGTTGAAGAAAAAAGAGCAAAGGAAGAAAAAGTATTTACCAAGGATTACGGTCTTACTGAAAAAGAGGCCAGGTATGCGGCGGTAATGTGGCTAAGCGATAAAATCTCAAAAAGAAAGAAGGAATACAATCAAAAAATTGAAGATAAAATAGTTGCTTTGGCTCTGGTAAAATTAGAGCAGAAAATTGGCGGCAAAGAGTGGTTTGAGGCGTATAAAGCAGCTAACGGCGGCAGAGCTTTAACTCCAGAAAAAGCAGCCGAACTTGAAGAAAAAGTCAGAGAAAAAATTGGCGAATTAAGAAAGGGCCAATCTAAAAAAGATTTGGTTGACTTCACTAAGCTTGCCAGGCAATCTTTAGATAAAAACTGGTGGCACAGATACATTTATACCGGCTTGGATGCGGTTTTGGCAGGATTGATGTTGAAATGGGTGGTTGGTAAGTACCTTGGCGGGAAAGCCGTAGCCGGAGCTGAAAAAATTGCGGCTAAGGGAGCTGGTAAAGCTGTGGAATCTGGCGGCGAGACTGGTTTGAAAGATACAATTTGGGGAGAAGCCAAGAGGATGTTAATAAAAGACGGCATCGCTAATCCGACTAACATTCAAATACAACAAGTTGCAACAGAGATAGCCAAAGACAGCGGGGTAAAAGTTATAACTAAATCTACAGGCGAAGTCATTTGGCAAGCAACAAAAGCTGGGGCCAAAGGGGTTGATATTGCTTTGCAGAAAGGTTTCCTTCTTAAATTGGGCGGCGCTGTCAAAAAAATAGCTATGATTAAAATGGCTTTATAATATGAACGCAAAAATAGAAAAAGAAATACAAGAAAAGCTGGCCAAGCTTTTGGCTGATTCACCATTGGCGGAGGACTTGAAAAAAGCCCTGCTTGATAATCTGGACAAAATCCCTGATTATCATGTTTTTGATTTGATGGATGCTTTGGAAAAGGAAAAAGTTGAACTAGAAAGAATTGCATTAGACATTAAGCTTTTCTTGGAACAACAGGATAAAGACTGGAAGGACTTGGAGGCCAAACAAGAGGCGGTAGCCGATGAAATTGTGGATCAGGAAATACAGAAAATTGAAGATGAATTCAAGTTGCAGGAAGCAAGAAGTAGTCTCAGCTCCTAGAAGCGTAAAGAACATTGTCTTTCGGACCTTCGAAAAAGACAACTTTCTTTACGCTTTTAAATTGGTTTTTAAAGCCTCCAAAAACAACAGTTGCTAAGTTTTTTGTTTACTTTAAGACTGTGTTATAATTGGTTCATGGATCCCGTACGAAGTTGCCCTTACGGGATAAGCGAATGAAGTATAAAATAAATAACAAAGTTTCTCTTGCGCCGAAACTGTTAACTTTCAGACTGCGCAGCAGCAACTTCGTACGGGATGGAAATACCCACTAACTTGGAACAGGAAATCGCTGATATTGAGAAAAGACTGGCGGAAAAGAAAGCGGCTTTACAGCAGTCTCAAGGCGAACAGCCGACTGTCCAAGAACGCGACATTTTGCATGAAGTTGTAAGCGAAAAGGCGCAAGAACTTGTGCCGGATTATCAGCCGTCTATAGCGCCAGCACAGTCTGGAACTCAAGCCACAGATAACGCTTTGCCTCCGCCAACAAGCGAACCGCCTTCCTACTTGTCCGACGAACTCAAGACCAAAGTTCAAGACTTGGTTAATATTGCCTTTACAAAAGGTTTGAGCGAAGCAGTAAAAGAAGTTTCAAAGCTCAACAACGCCGCTCTTTTGGATGCTTTCCACGATGTTTTAGTTGACCAGCTTTATGATGTCTTAGTTGAGAGGGGAAAGTTGGAAA
>CAYZNJ010000029.1:0-8751 GCA_964479745.1 uncultured Candidatus Saccharibacteria bacterium | reverse complement strand
AGAAGAAAGAAATAGGTTTGTAAATTATGAGTAGAAGCATCAAAAAAGGAATATTCGTGCATCCGAAGTTGCTTAAGAAATTAGGCAAACTTAGGGTTGGGGATAAGACTATCATCAAAACCTGGTCCCGCGCTTCTACGATTACTCCGGAAATGATCGGCTTTACTTTCGGCGTTCATAACGGCAAGATTCATATTCCTGTTTTTGTCACCGAAGATATGGTTGGCCACAAATTGGGCGAGTTTTCACTGACCAGAAAATTTGTCAGGCACGGCGGCAGAATGCAGAAAGAACTGGAAGCCGCGGCCAAACAAAAGGAAATAGATGCAGCTAAAGCGGCTAAAGCCGAGACGGTGGCGCCGGCGCCGGAAAAGAAATAACATGCAAACTACAGCCCAACTAAACAACTTAAGAATAGCGCCAAGAAAAGTAAGGCTTGTTGCCCGCGCGATCAAAGGCATGGATATCGTCAGGGCGGAACAGCAGTTGAATTTTTTGACAAAAAGATCCGCCGGTCCTTTGGGTAAACTTTTAAAGTCGGCCATAGCCAATGCTGAAAACAATCTCGGTTTAGTCAAAGAAAACCTTTTCATAAAAGATATGATTGTCAACGAAGGCGTGAAAATAAAAAGATTTATGCCCAGAGCCATGGGTCAGGCCGGTTTAATTCAAAAAAGGACCTCTCGCGTAAAGGTTGTCTTAGCAGAGAAAGTGGCAGGTCTTAAAGCGCCCAAACTACAGCCTAAGGTGGAAGCGAAAGCGGCAGAAACAGTTGAGGAAAAAAAGCAAAAAGAAAAATTGAAAGGAACGAAACAATCAGAACCAAAACAAGAAATATCCAAGAAAGGCGTTTTTGGCGATGTAAAAAACATTGGAAGAAAGTTGTTTAGAAGAAAGTCTGTTTAGTTAAAAGTTTATCAAGTTCATAAAGTTCATAAAGTACTTTACAAACTTTATAACTTTAAAAACTTGAAACTTGCGCGAAGCGCATGGGACAAAAAATTTCACCAACATCATTCAGGATAAGTTTTCATAAAGAGTGGCTCTCGCGTTGGTTTGGCTTGGGCAAAAAATACACGGAGTTTTTCAGGGAAGATTACGCTATCAGGCAATTTTTGGCCAAGAAGGTTAAAAATATGAGCGTTGACAAAGTGGAAATTGAGCGCAGTCCCGATGTTTTAACGATTATTATCCATACGGCCAGACCAGGTCTGATTATTGGCCGAGGCGGTACTGGAGCGGAAGATCTTAAAAAAGAGATTCAGAGATTGGTAAAAAGAAAAACTGCCATAAAAATGGATATTCAGGAATATAAAAATCCGGAAACTTCAGCGGCGATTATGGCAGAGTCAGTTGTCGAACAGATTGAAAGAAGGCTGCCTTTCCGGAGGGTTTTAAAGCAGACTCTCGGCAAAATTGTCGCCAACAAAAAAGAAGTTAAAGGCGCAAAAATTGAAGTTGCCGGCAGGCTGAACGGGGCGGAAATTGCCAGAACAGAACATCTGGAAGAAGGAAGTTTGCCGCTGCAGACCTTAAGAGCCAATATTGATTACGCCAAGAGAACAGCGTACACGACATATGGGACAATTGGAGTAAAGGTCTGGGTGTATAAGGGAACACGATTTGAATAAATATGTTACAACCCAAGAGAATAAAACATAGAAAAGTTCATGCTGGAAAACTGTCCGCTAAAACTACGCGGGGTTTTCGTCTTAGCTTTGGCAGTTACGGTTTAAAAGCGATGGAGTCTGATTGGCTGACCTCAAGGCAGATAGAGTCGGCCAGAAGAACTATGACGAGGTTTGTCCAAAGAGGCGGTAAAATTTGGATTAGAGTTTTTCCGGACAAGCCAGTTACCGCTAAGCCGCCGGAAGTTGGCATGGGCGGCGGAGCCGGAGCCTTGAAAGAGTTCGTGGCTCCAGTTTCTGCGGGCAGGATTTTGTTTGAAATGGACGGTGTTGTGGAATCTGTAGCAAAAGAAGCTTTCCGTTTGGCAGGTTTTAAACTGCCAATTAAAACGCAGTTTATTAAAAGATAAAAAATGAGCCTTAAATTTAAAGACATAAAAAATAAAAGTTCAATTGAGTTGCAAGAAATGCTTAAAGAATTTGGCGTGAACTTGGGCAAGTTCAGATTTGACTTGAGCAATAACAGCCTTAAGAATGTTAGTCAGATTTCCAAGATCAAGAAAGACATAGCAAGGATTTTGACCCTGAAGAAACAGTTAAAGGATCAGATTTAAAACCTTAAATATGGAAACAAAAAACCAAAAAAATAGAATTTTACGTGGTGCGGTTGTTTCTGACAAAATGACTAAAACCGTTGTTGTTGAAATTAACCGCCTTAGAAAACATCCAAAGTACAAAAAATATTTTAAGATAACTAAAAGATACAAGGCTCACGACGAAAAAGGCGAATATCATGTCGGCGACAAAGTTTTAATACAAGAAACCAGACCTTTATCTAAAGAAAAAAGGTGGAAAGTTATCAGCAAGATTTAAAGCAAATATATGTTACAGATGCGTTCAATAATTGATGTGGCAGATAATACCGGTGCCAAAAAAGTTGGCTTAATTAAGGTTTTAGGCGGGACCAGAAAAAGATACGCGCAAATCGGAGATGTAATTGTGGTTTCGGTTAAAAGCGCCGAACCGAGAAAACAAATTAAAAAGAAAGATGTAGTCAAAGCTTTGGTTGTCAGACAGAGGCAGCCTTTTCGCAGGACTGACGGCAGCTACATAAAATTTGATGACAACGCCGTTGTGATATTGGAAGGCAAAGAACCGAAAGGCGGACGTATTTTTGGGCCGATACCCAGGGAAATAAAAGAAAGAGGCTATGATACGATTGCAAGTTTAGCGCAAGAGGTGGTGTAACAAGTTAGACAACGAGTTATGAAAATCAAAAAAAACGACAAAGTAAAAATGCTTTCAGGAAAAGACCGCGGCAAAACCGGCAAGGTGACTTTTGTTTTGGGCAAAGACCGGGAAAACAAAAAAGTAGTTGTTGAAGGATTGAATATGTTTAAAAGACACCAGCGACCTAAAAAACAAGGTCAGAAAGGGCAGATCGTTTCAATTGAAAGGCCGGTTAGAGTTTCGACTGTTCAGTTGATTTGCCCCAGTTGCGGCAAGCCAACCAGAGTAGGCCGCAAGATTGAGGGAGAAAACAAAACTAGGGTTTGCAAAAAATGCGGCGCAGTAATTTAAGGTAAAAAGCGTTATTTTATGAAAACTTTATTGGAAAAATACAGAAAAGACGTAATTCCTGCCATGCAGGCGAAGTTTGGCTACAAAAATGTTATGTCGGTTCCAAAAGTAGTTAAGACAGTTTTGAATATTGGAGTCGGCAAATATTTGAAAGACGATAAAATGCTGGCTAATATTGAGAAAGACTTAGCTTTGCTGTCAGGCCAAAAACCAGTGCCAACCTTTGCTAAAAACTCCATTTCAGGCTTTAAAATAAGGGCTGGCATGAAAATCGGCTACAAAGTGACCTTGCGCGGAAAGAGAATGTATGATTTTATAAGTAGGTTAATTTCAATTGCTTTTCCTCGGACCAAGGATTTTAGGGGCATAGACTTAAAGTCTTTTGATCAGAAAAATTCTTTAAATTTGGGCATTTTGGAGCATAGTGTTTTTCCGGAAATCCACTACGAGTCCCTAAAAGACGTTTTCAGTTTTGAAATCACAGTAGTAACCGATTCAAGCAAAAGAAAAGAAACAATTGAATTGTTAAAGTTAATGGGTTTTCCAATCAAGAAATAGTTTCTAGCTTCTAGCGTCTAGTTTCTAGTTTCTAGAATTTTAAACAACCAGAAACTAAAAACTAGTAACTAGCAACTGAACTTTATGGCTAAAGAATCAACAAAAGCCAGAGCGAAAAAGAAACCAAAGTTTTCCAGCCGCATTGTCAGGCGCTGTTTTATCTGCGGCCGCAAATACGGCTATATGAGAAAATTTGATATGTGCAGGATTCATTTTAGAGAATTAGCCAGCGAAGGTCTTTTGCCGGGTATTAAAAAAAGCAGCTGGTGACTACCTATAATTTATGGCAATGAACAATGTTAACGACATGTTAATAAGAATAAAAAACGCTCAAGCGGCTAAAAAAGAGCGTGTCTTAATTCCCTTTTCAAGGTCAAAATTTGAAGTTGCAAAAATTCTTAAGGAAAAAAACTTTATCCAAGACATTGAGAGAAAAAAGAAAAAAATCGGCAAAACCGAGCAGTCTTTTTTAGAAATTAAAATAAATTTGAACAGCCAACAACCGGCAATCGCCGGCATAAAAGTTGTAAGCAAGCCGTCGCGCCGTTTTTATTTGAAAAAGAAAGACATTAAGCCTGTAGTTTCCGGCTACGGCATTTCCATCATTTCAACTTCGAAAGGAATTATGACCGGCCAAGATGCCAGAAAAAATAACTTAGGCGGAGAGGTGATAGCAGAAATTTGGTAAAGTAAATTTATGAGTCGTATAGGCAAAAAACCAATTTTATTACCCAAGGAGGTTGACTTAAAAGTCGAGGCTGGCTTTGTTTGGGTAAAAGGGCCGAAGGGAGATTTGAAAAAAGAATTAGATCCTAAAGTCAAAGTAGAAACAGAAGGCGAAAATATTTTTGTCAGGCCTGTCGACAGCGGCAATCGGGAAGAGATTTCTCCGCTTTGGGGTTTGTACCATTCTTTGATCGCAAACATGGTCAAGGGCGTGAGTGTCGGTTTTGAAAAAGCTTTGACTTTTCAGGGTGTTGGTTTCAGGGCGTCAGTTAAAGGCAGCGATTTGGAGTTGAGTCTTGGTTTTACCAACCCAATTACGATAAAAGGCCCCAGCGGGATTTTATTTAAAGTTGAAAAAAATAAAATTACGGTTTCTGGCATAGACAAAGAACTTGTCGGCCGGGTTGCCGCTGAAATAAGAAATCAGAGGAAACCAGAACCATACCAAGGCAGCGGGATTAAGTATGAAAATGAAGTTATTGCCAGAAAAGCCGGCAAAAAAGCAGCAGTCGCCGCTACCTAAAATTAATTTTATGAATAGAAAACACAAAATTTTAAGCAGAAAAAGGAGACACAAACGTGTCAGGGCGAAAGTAAGCGGCACAAGCAAAATGCCGAGGGTTGCCGTGTTCAAAAGCGCTAGCCACATTTATGTTCAGGCGGTTGATGATACTAAAGGCAAAACGATTCTTTTTGCCAACGACTTGAAAACCAAGGATAAAAACAAAACAAAAAAATCCCTTAAAGTCGGAGAAGCGCTGGGTGAGCTTATGAAAAAAGAGGGAATCACAAAGGCGCTTTTTGACAGGGGTGGTTTTAAATATCACGGCCGGGTTAAAGCGTTGGCAGAGGGATTAAGAAGCGCTGGCATAAAAATATAAAAACATGTTCAATAAAGACTTTACAAAAGAAAAAAACGGCAGAGACCGCAATTTTAGAAAAGACAGACCCGGTGGGGCTGAGTTAAGGTCAGAGTTTGATCAGAAAGTTTTGGATATCGCCAGAGTTACCAGGGTAACCAAGGGCGGCAAGCGTTTTAGTTTTAGGGCTACGGTTGTAATTGGAGACGGCAAAGGGTCTGTCGGTTTAGGCGTGGCTCAAGGAAAAGATGTTTCCCAATCCATCCAGAAAGCGGTTCACCAAGCAAAAAAAGGTCTTATAAAAGTGGTGACAAAAAACGGAACGATCCTGCATTCTATTACCGCCAAATATAACAGCGCGGTGGTCCTTTTAAAGCCCGCGGGTTTGGGTAATGGTGTCAAGGCGGGTGGTCCGGTGCGGGCTGTTGCCAAGCTTAGCGGTATTGACAATATTACCGCAAAGCTTCTTTCGCGAACCGGCAACAAGATAAACATCGCCAGAGCGACAATAAAAGCATTAGAAAAATTAAAACCTAAAACCGTAGACTAGTGTTAAAAACATGCAACTGCACGAGTTAAAAAAATTTCATAAAAGCAAGAGCAAAAAAAGAGTCGGCCGCGGAGGCAAGAGGGGCACTTTTTCCGGTCGGGGTAGCAAGGGCCAGTTGGCCAGAGGCGCAAGGCTGGGAGCTGATTTTAGAGGCGGCAACGCGCCTATTTGGAAGTTATTTCCAAAAAAGAGGGGTTCAAACAAAAAAACTGAAATAAAACACAGGTCTTTTAAAGTCAAATCACATAAGCCGTTTATCGTCAATCTAAAAACTTTGGAAAAAGTTTTCACAGAGGGCGAATTAATAAACCCGGAAGCCCTAAGAGAGAAAAAGTTGATAGACTCGCTGAAAAGGCAAGTTAAAGTTTTGGCCGACGGCGGAATCGGCAAAAAATTTATTTTTTCCAAATTGTATTTTTCAAAATCAGCCAGAGAAAAAATTCTCAAGTCAGGCTCCGAAATCAAGTAATGGATAAACTTATAAAAATTTTTAAAATTAAAGATGTAAGGAACAAGATTTTGTTTGCTCTTTTTGTCTTGCTTGTTTTCCGTATTGCCGCTGCCATACCGATTCCCAGCATTAACACAGTTCGCTTAAAGGAATTCTTTGAACAAAACCAGCTTTTCAGTTTAATCAGTGTTTTTACCGGCGGCGGCTTATCAAGCCTTTCAATAGTAATGCTAGGTCTGGGTCCTTACATTACCGCTTCTATTATTATGCAGCTTTTGACAATGATCTTTCCTTCTCTGGAGGAAATGTACAAATATTCCGGCGAAGCCGGCCGGGCAAAATTTAACCAGTATTCCAGAATTTTGACTATTCCGCTGGCGTTGTTGCAGGGTTACGGTTTTATGCTTTTGCTTTCAAGGCAGGGGGTTTTACTGCCGTTGAGTCTTTCTCAATGGGTCAGTTCTTTATCTATTGTTGCGGCTGGGGCTTTGTTTTTGATGTGGCTGGGAGAATTAATTAACGAAAAAAATATCGGCAACGGAACCTCAATTTTGATTTTTGCCGGCATTATGGCCAACTTTCCTGTTTCTTTTCAAAGGACATTATCCACTTTTGATTATGCCCAACTGTTCACCTACTTGGGTTTTGCGGTCATTGCGTTAGTTGTTGTTGCCGGTGTTGTTTACCTGACTGAAGCCCAGAGAAATATACCTATTAATTATGCCAAACGTGTCAGGGGCTTCAAAATGTATGGCGGAGTTTCAACCTATTTGCCGATGAGGGTAAATAACGCCGGGGTAATGCCGATTATTTTTGCCCTGTCTCTTTTGCTGTTTCCGGGAATGATTGCTAACTTTTTTGCTGCGTCTAACGTCAGTTTTATCGCCAATGTTGCCGGTTTTTTAAATAGTTTTATTCAAAACCAGACTTTCTACGGTTCGGCCTATTTCATTTTAGTTGTTCTGTTTACTTACTTTTATACCGCTGTTACTTTTGATCCGAAATCCATATCTGAAAATATCCAAAAACAAGGCGGCTATATTCCAGGTATTCGTCCCGGCCAGGCCACAATGGAGTTTTTGAATCATCTCTTAAACCGGGTTACTCTGGTCGGCGCGATATTTTTGGGCGTTATTGCTATTCTGCCAAACGTTGTCCAGGGCTTTACTGGCATAACTGCTTTTAAAGTTGGCGGCACCTCAATACTGATTGTCGTCTCGGTGGTACTAGAAGTTATGAAACAACTAGATGCCCAGATCTCAATGTACGAATACTAAAAACTTCTGCGAAATTTTTAGGGGAGTTTTGTTTTTTTAAAGGCTTAAGGTTATAATTGAACTTATGAAAAAGGCGGTTATTCTAATTGGACCTATTGGTTCCGGCAAAGGCACGCAGGCTGATATTTTGTCAGAAAAATTTGGACTAATTCACCTTGAAACTTCAAAAATGCTGGAAGCGGCTTTTAAAAGTAATGCTGACGCTTCTGACAAGAAACTTGCTGAAGAAAAGGAAAAATGGGATTCTGGTTTATTGAATGACCCAGAATGGGTGACGGGGTTAGTTTTGCGGGAAATTGAAAAATTGGCCAATCAAGACAAGGGAGTAGTCCTTAGCGCATCCCCACGCACTCTTTTTGAGGCCGAAAGAGAAATACCCGAAGTTGAAAAACTTTTTGGCAAAGAAAATCTTTACATCTTTCATATTAGTCTTAGCGAAGCGGAATCTATCAAACGCAATAGCAACAGAAGGATTTGTGAAAAAAACCGCCATCCCATCCCTAATTTTCCTGAATTTAAAAATTTGGCAGTTTGCCCTCAAGATGGCTCCAGGCTTATTACTCGCGCCTTGGATAAACCGGATGTAATAAAAGTCCGCTATCAGGAGTATATGAATAGAACTTATCCGATTTTGGGTTATCTTCAAGAACGGGGATATAAAATTATCAAAATCAATGGCGAACAGCTGATTGAAAAAGTAGCCGAAGATGTTCAAAAGAATTTATAAAAACTAGTTAATTACAAAATGTAAGTTAAGGATATTATTACTTCTTGGGACTTCAGAATCCCCAGCGAGGATTCTTCATCAGAAAAAGTTGCTCGTCTTGTCAAGAGCCCAGCCCTTTCTGCGAAAGAGCTGGGTCGTTGACAAACCGTGCCCCTCGCAACTTTTACTGCCCTCGAATCAATAATATCCTTAACTTACTTTAACAAACCTTCCTTGGTATTCCTTTTGTAGGCGTTTCGGGCTGTGGATTGCTCGCGAGTCACTTTTTCAGCCCATTCGTCTTTGACGAATAAGATGAAAAAGTGATGAGCTGGTCGGAAAGAGTATAATTATTCTGCACTCTTTCCGAATCCACAGACCGAACCGAGCGAAGTTTGCTCGCTGGAAGCAAAC
>CAYZNJ010000028.1:8645-8902 GCA_964479745.1 uncultured Candidatus Saccharibacteria bacterium | reverse complement strand
CCGGCACCGCTGTCGGCACCATCAACTATACTTTCTGGTGGAACTGCAATTACACGGGAACAAGCGTGGCTGCGGGCATTTCTCAATGCGGCGACCCCGACGGCACATCCGGCAACGCTAACGGCAACAAATATGACGGAATCAATGACAACCCCAAATCGTCTGTGGCCCATTCATATCCTTATCGCGACCCGGACGGCAAGTATACCGCCAAAATAATTGCCGAAAGAGGCTCTGCTCCATCAGCTGAAAACAGA
>CAYZNJ010000028.1:0-8635 GCA_964479745.1 uncultured Candidatus Saccharibacteria bacterium | reverse complement strand
CAACTATACTTTCTGGTGGAATTGTAATTATACCGGCACCAGCGTTGCCACAGCAATTTCTCAATGCGGCGACCCTGATGGCGCATCCGGCAACGCTAACGGCAACAAGTACGACGGCATCTCCACCAACCCTAAATCATCAGTGCCTCATACTTATCCATTCGGAAATTATACCGCCAAAATAATTGCCGAAAGAGGCTCTGCTCCATCAGCTGAAAACAGAGTTACTATTACTGCTACCAATGGCAACCCGACAGTTTGTGTCAGTAACTGTGGAGGCGGACCTCCTCCGGGCAGTTACGGCGTCTTTCCCGGAGATTACTGTTCCGGCGTAACCGCAACCGCAATCTGGCAGTACTCCGATCCCAACAGCGATCCGCAATCGGCTTATCAACTTCAGATAGACAACCAAGGTTCATTTGACAACCCCACTCTTGATACCGGCAAGATTACTTCTTCGGGCAATAGTTACTCTATCGGCGCCGGCATCTTGCAATTCAACACAACTTATAAAGCCCGAGTAAGAGTTTGGGACAGCAACAACGCCGTTTCTTCTTGGGATGTGTCTGATTCCTGGAAAACTCCCAAGCACGCTTATCCCCAGGTTAACTTTACCTGGAGTCCAACTACTCCCAATGCCAATCAGTCTGTCCAATTCACCGACGCCTCCGCCTATTTCAGCAGTCCCGCCAAAGGCAAATCTTGGTCTTGGCTTTTTGGCGACGGCGGTTCTTCCGACAAAGAAAAGCCCAAGCATACATATACCAACGCCGGCAACTACAACGCAAGTCTTTCTGCCACCGACCAGGACAGTTACACCTGTTCCAACTCCCATACGGTCAATGTTGTAAAACCGGTACCTATCTGGAAAGAGATAGCGCCGAAAGAGTAAGATTATGACTTCCTAAAATAAAAGTAGTGTGACGGATTTAATTGCAGGGGCGCCCTGTAGTTTTGTTTTTTTGTGAAAATAATATAATAAAGGAGATGGACAATCATTTTAACTTTCATACTTTTGCCAACGGCCTGCGGCTTATTACTGTGCCAATGGAACATACCAAAACTATCACAGTTTTGGTTCTAGTTGGCACTGGTTCGCGTTACGAAACCAAAGATATAAGCGGCATTTCTCATTTTTTGGAGCACATGATGTTTAAGGGTACGGATAAGAGGCCCAAAGCTTTAGATATCTCACTGGAACTGGATGCCATAGGAGCTGAATACAATGCCTTTACCTCCAAAGAATATACCGGCTATTATGCCAAAGCAGCTTCAGAGCATTTTGATTTTGTTTTGGAAATTATTTCCGACATATTCTTGAACTCAAAGCTGGATTCGGCGGAAATTGAAAAAGAAAGAGGAGTGGTGGTGCAGGAAATAAATATGAACTTTGACAATCCGATGCGCCACATCGCCGATATTTACGAAGAGCTGCTTTACGGCGATCAGCCTTTGGGCTGGCCCATAGCCGGCCCCAAAGAAAATATCTTAAAAATGAAAACGGAAAAATTCCGGGAGTATTTTAACTCCCACTATTTCGCCAAAAATACCGTGCTGGCGATTGCCGGAAATTTTTCCCAAGAAAAGGCCAAAGGACATGTGGAAAAATATTTTGCCGATATGCGCGGGCATGAGTTGCTGAAACCGGCGCCAGTGGAAATCGGCCAGACTAAACCAGAGCTGAAAATTTTTAACAAGCAGACCGACCAGACCCATGTTTTTATGGGTGTGAGAGGCTATGATATTTTTAATCCCAAAAAAGAGATTTTAAAAATCATGGCCGTAATTTTGGGCGGCGGCATGAGCTCCCGCCTTTTTACCGAAGTCAGGGAGAAAAGGGGTTTGGCTTACTATGTCGGCGCGGATGCGGATTTTTACATGGATACGGGGGATTTCACCAGTTTTGCCGGTCTGGAGCAGGAAAAACTTAAACCGGCTTTGGAAGTTATTTTGAGTGAGTTTAAAAAACTTAAAAACGAGAAAGTTTCGGAAAAAGAACTTAAAAAAGCCAAAGATTCAGTCAAAGGGCGGATGGCCATAAGTTTTGAGTCTTCCGACGATTTAGCCTCTTTTTACGCTTCCCAGGAACTGCTGCAAAAAGAAATTTTAACGCCAGAAGAGAAATTTGAAAAGTTGAATAAAGTTACCGCCGGGGATATCATAGAAATAGCCAATGACATATTTAGAGAAGAAAATCTTAATTTAGGAATCATTGGCCCGTTTAAGGAAAACGACCCTGATATTTACAACCTGCTTAAGTTGTGATATAGTATTAAAACGATGGAAACTGAAAAACCAAAAACAGTTTTTCATGACATTGAAACCTTTACCGTGTTTAAGGTCGTTTTGATTTTGCTTTTTTTCTTTTTCCTCTATCTTCTGCGGGACATTATAATGATCCTGCTTTTTGCCGTTGTCATTGCTTCAGCGATAACTCCTTTTGCCAACTGGCTTGACCAGAAAAAGTTTCCCAGACTGCTTGGGGTTCTGCTTTTATACTTGTCGCTTTTTGTTTTGATTCTGTTCCTGCTTTCTCTGATGGTGCCTTTTGTTACCGGAGAAATAAACCAGCTGATAAAAGATCTACCTAATTTTATAGACAAGGTTTCAGTCTCACTTGAAAAAGCCCAGGAGAGTTCTTCCCGCTATGTGGACTTTTTCAACGAAATACTAAATCTTCTTGATACTTTTTCAAGCTACCTTCAGGCTTCTTCACATTCCGCCTTTGGTTTTGTGGTCAGTGTTTTTGGCGGACTCTTTTCCTTTTTGGCGATAGTCGTAATTTCCTTTTATCTTTCAGTGATGCGGGGCGGGATTGAGAGTTTCATACATTCAGTCGTGCCGTCAGAATACGAGGCGTCAGTTTCAAATGTTTGGCGGCGTTCTGAAAAAAAGGTCGGTCGTTGGCTGCAAGGCCAGCTTTTACTGGCCCTTGTAGTTGGTCTGGCGGTTTATGTTACCCTTTCTTTGATGGGAATCAGGTTTGCTTTGCTTTTGGGCATTGTTGCTATGGTTTTGGAGCTGGTGCCTAATGTCGGGCCTGTTTTGTCTGCTGTGCCAGCGGTTGTATTGGCGTTTAACCAGTCGGCGACACTGGGTCTTTGGGTCATTTTGGCTTATGTCATAATTCAACAGCTTGAGAATCATGTTTTGGTGCCCATTGTTTTAGGCAGAACAGTCGGTCTTAATCCGGTTGTGGTGATTCTGGCTTTGCTGATCGGATTCAAACTCGCCGGCATTTTAGGGATGGTTCTTTCTGTGCCGGTAGCGGCTATTATCGTTGAAATTTTGTATGAGTTTGGCAAAGAAGAAGCCGAGCATCAGAACATACCCGAACTTGCTTCTGAAGAAGGAGCCCGGCAAAGTCTATAACGATGGGCTCTAAACTTTTTATTTTGGCTACTCCCATAGGCAACCTTGAGGATATTTCTCAAAGGGCTTTGAGGATTTTGAGAGAAGTTGACTTTGTTGTTGCTGAAGATACGAGGGTTACCAAAAAACTTCTTTCCCACTTTCAGATAGAAAAACCTCTCATTTCTTGCCACCACCACAGTTCTCAAAAAGAAGTTGAGAAGATTTTAAGTCTGCTGAGAGAGGGCAAAAATATTGCTTTAACGACCGATGCCGGCACGCCGGGCATATCTGATCCCGGCGGCAAACTTGTTGGAGAAGTGTTAAAAGTTTTAAACGGAGAAGTTGAAATCATTCCTATCCCCGGACCCAATGCGGCGGTTACGGCTTTGAGCATTTCCGGTTTTTCGGCCGACAGATTTTTGTTTTTAGGCTTTTCTCCTCACAAAAAAGGCAGAAAAACTTTTTTTCAGGAAGTGGCCGATTCTGAATATACCGTTGTTTTTTACGAATCGCCTCACCGCATAACCAAAACCTTGAAAGAGATGTCGGAACATGAAGAGTTGAAAAATAGACAGTTGGTTATCGCTAGAGAAATGACCAAAAAATTTGAGACAATTTATCGCGGTATAGGCTCGGAAATTTTGGGAAAATTTGAAAAAGAAATTGCTAGAGGGGAACTAACGGTGGTGGTTGGCGCAAAGGGCTTGAACAAAAAGGTCTAGAGAGATATAATGTTTAAAAGACAATCTGATGTTGAATGAGGTTTCGGATGGACACTCGACCTTGCTGGATACTTTGGGCCGGAGTCTTGCTCAAAGAAATAAATTTGGAAACGGCTCCGGATGCAGTCTCTGAACTAATCAGACAGATAACAGCTGGAGAAAGCGTGGAAAAAGGGGTTGTAAATATTCAACCCTTTAGTATAAACGGCCGGGTAGTTGGCTTCGGAACTCAGATTTCAGTTCTTGAATGGGTTGAAGATTTTGGAGAAAAAAACGAGTTTCATTATCAGTTTGCCCAGTGGGACATAAGGTCTGCCACCGAAAAGCTAGTAAAAGTTTTTAAAGATTTAGACTGGCAACAAAAAGTCAAAGTTTATCATCACATTGACTTTAGCGAATAGCCTGCTTCTTTATAGAGCCGAAAGGGATTTCCCGAGTAGGTTTTTATTTTAGGGCGTGGATTTTTGATGTATTCCAAAAACAGCCTAGAAGCTGTTTTTGTGTCGGAAAAGTTTTACTTATACAACTACTATTGCATATATCAACGGATCTAGTATAATGAGTTGGTGAGCCTAAGAATAGTAATTCCAAAAAATACTCTTCGGAGTCTCTATATACATCAAAACTTTTCGAGCGGGCAAATTGCAAAAATATACAATTGCGAGAGAACCGCCATTTTGAACCGTCTCAGAGAATACCACATACCGTTACGTCATCCAACCGGCCCGCTTAAACTAGATAAAAAGTTTCTTTATGAACTGTATATTACCCAAAGACTTTCACCGTACAAGATTGCTAATCAATATGGCTGTAGCCCAAATACTATTAGAAACTGGCTTAAGATATGTAGATTTACAATTAGAAAAAAGCATTTAATAAAAGTATCGAAAAGTAAGTTAAAACACCTTTACTATGACAAAAGATTAAGTTTAAGCCAGATCGGAGATTTATTAAATTGCACGCCGTCAGGGCTGTTAAGAATTTTCAGAAAACTTAAACTTCCACTTAGAAATTCATCCGAATCGAGCAGATACTATACTAACAGACGTAATTTTATCGGAGATGTTGCAACTAAAGCTTATCTCATAGGATTTCGGCTAGGCGACTTACACGTTAGAAAAAGTAATGGCTTGATTAGAGTCGGTGGTGGCACAACTAAAAAAGACCAATTGGAAGTTTTTAACGCTCTATTTAAAAACTATGGTAAGGTATATATTGGAAATAAGGACAAACGGGATGCATGGCATCCCGAAGTCCATTTAAACAAAAGTTTTAAGTTCTTGTTGAAAAAGTATAATAACGTACCGACGTGGATTCGTAAGTCGAAAATTTCTTTTATTAACTTTCTGGCTGGTTATACTGATGCCGAGGGAAATATCGGTTGCTATCCTCGGGCAAGATTTAAAATTGCCTCGTACGATTATGGTATTTTATGGGACATCTCCCGTTGTCTTAAAAGTTATTTCAATATTCCATGTGTGTTCTTTTTAGAAAAAACAAACAGAGCTTTTCACAATAAAGATGTCTTATCAATTACGATAAGTACCAAAACACATCTTTTAAAAGTTTTTAATTTACTAAAACCATACCTGAAGCATGGTAAGCGCAGATATGATCTTAATATGGCAATCAAGAATATAAAGTTACGCAGTTCAAAGTTATGAATTCAAAATTCTACATTACAACCTCCATACCGTATTTAAACTCTAAAGCTCACATTGGTCATGTTCTTGAGTTTATCCAAGCTGACGTGATTGCTCGCTATCAGCGACTCACAGGCAGTGATGTTTTCTTTCTGACGGGAACTGACGAACATGGGTCAAAAATCGTTCGAGCGGCTGAGGCAGTAAACAAAGAACCTCAGCAGTTTGTAGACGAAATCGCTAAAAACTTTAAACTGACATTAGCATCTTTTAATATTTCAAACAACGATTTTATAAGAACTAGCGACCGTCAGCGCCACTGGCCGGCGGTTCAAAAGATTTGGAAAAAACTGGACGAATCCGGCGACTTATACAGAGCTAAATACAAAGGTCTTTATTGCGTCGGCCACGAAGCCTTTATGAAACCAAGCGAGTTGGTTGACGGGACCTGTCCTCTGCATAAGCAAAAGCCGGAAGTTATTGAAGAGGAAAATTGGTTTTTTAAACTAACCAAATACAAAAAACAGATTCAAAAAGTTATTGAGAGTGGAGAAATGAAAATTTTACCCGAGCATAGGCAAAAAGAAGTTTTAAATTTGCTTGACGACGCTGAAGATGTCAGTTTTTCAAGGCCGAGAAAAGATTTGCAATGGGGTATTCCGGTGCCGGGAGATGAAACTTCAACGATGTATGTTTGGGCGGATGCTTTAACTAATTATATTTCCGCTATCGGCTATTTTGACGAAACCGAACAGTTCAAAAAACTTTGGCCGGCAAATGTGCATTTGATCGGCAAAGATATTTTGCGTTTTCACGCCATTATCTGGCCGGCGATGCTTTTGTCGGCCGGTTTGCCCTTGCCTAAAGCTATCTATGTTCACGGCTTTGTTACCGTAGATGGTGAAAAAATGTCTAAGACTATCGGCAACGTTGTTGATCCTTTTGCTTTGACTGAAAAGTATGGAATTGATCCGGTAAGGTATTTTCTTTTGCGGGAGGTTCCTTCAGGGGAAGACGGTGATTTTTCTTATCAAAAACTGGAAGAGAGGTATCAGGCAGACTTGGCCAACGGTTTGGGTAATCTTGTACAAAGAGTTTTGACTTTGATTGAAAATGGTTTGCTTGGGGAGATAAACTGCCGGGAAAATTTGGAAGACAAAAAGATTGCAGAATTCATCAAAAAAACAAAAGAATCTTACGAAAAAAATATAAACAACTTTAAATTGCACGAAGCGCTTGGGGATGTTTTTAGTTTAGTCGGATTTACCAACGGCTATATAAACGAACATCGTCCGTGGGAAACGGCTCAAACAGAGCCGGAACACTTTTTGGAAGTAATGACTAACCTTGTCTTTTTGATTTTAAATGTTTCTTTTTTGGTTTATCCTTTTTTGCCAGAAACGGCGGGAAAAATATTAAAATCTTTTGGCTGGGACTTGGGCAAAGACTTAAAGCAACTGAATCATCAAAAATTAGTTATTAAAAAAGGCAAGGTTTTGTTCCCGAGGTTAAGTTAAAAGTTCATCAAGTTTTTAAAGTTATAAAGTAATGAAAATCGAAAAGTTTGAAGACATTATTTCTTGGCAAAAAGCTCAAGAACTAAGTATTTTAATTTACACGTTATTCAAAGTTAATAGAGATTTTAGTTTTAGAGATCAAATACAAAGAGCGGCGGTAAGTATAGGAAACAATATTGCAGAAGGTTTTGAGAGAAAAAGCAACAACGAATTTAGACACTTTCTTTATGTGGCCAAGGGTTCGTGTGGGGAAGTGAGGTCTATGACTGAACTCGCATTAAAACTAGGTTACATTGATAAAAGAAATTTTGATAAAATACACGAGTATTGCATTGAGATATCAAAATTAATTTCTGGACTTATTAAAACTTTATAACTTTATGAACTTGAAACTTGATAAACTAACCTTGTTTGATTCTCATTGCCATCCGCAATTTCCTCAATACGATCAGGACCGCGAAGAAATGATAAAAAGGACCCTTGATGGCGGGATTAAAATGATTTGCGTGGGTACTGATTTTGAGATGTCGGCTAAAGCGGTTGAGTTGGCAAAAAGATACGACGGCATTTGGGCCACTATAGGTTTGCACCCTAACGACAATCTTCACGAAGAAGTCGTTATTGAAAAATATCGAGAACTGCTTAAAGAAAAGGAAGTCATTGCAATAGGCGAGATAGGCCTTGATTACTATCGGACTACAGGCGAAGACATGATTGCCAAACAAAAAGACCGTTTTATTAAATTTTTGGAACTGGCCAGAGAAACTAAAAAACCTATGATTTTGCATTGCCGTGATGCTTACACCGACATGCTGGAAATGCTAAGTTCAGCCGAAACTCTTTTTGGCGGTGCTAGTCTTAAGGGAGTTGTCCATTCCTTTACATCTACTTGGGGGGTTGCTCAAAAGTTCCTTGAGCAGGGTTTTTTGATTGGCCTAAATGGCATCATAACTTTCACGGACCAGCACAATGAACTAATCAAAAGTATTCCTTTGGATAAACTTCTTTTGGAAACCGACGCGCCTTATCTCGCGCCGGTGCCATATCGCGGCAAGAGAAATGAGTCTGTTTATTTAAAATTTATTGCTGAAAAAATTGCTAAAATAAAAGGGGAAACTGTGGAGAAAATAGCGGAACAAACCACAAAAAACGCTTGTAATTTGTTTGGAGTTAAGTTAGAAAGTACTAAACAAAATGCTCAAATATAGTCCTCAAAAAATAGAGAAAAAGTGGCAGAAAAAATGGACGAAATCTTTTAATACCAAGGACGCTGTTAAAGGCAAGGAAAATTTTATGCTGCTTACGGAGTTTCCTTATCCTTCCGGCAATCTGCACATCGGCCACTGGTACGCTTTTGCCGTGCCGGATATTTTGTCGCGCTATCTGCGGATGAAGGGTA
>CAYZNJ010000027.1:313-8941 GCA_964479745.1 uncultured Candidatus Saccharibacteria bacterium | reverse complement strand
AATCCCGTACGAAGTCTCGCTCGCGACAAGGTCGCGAGTCCGAAGGACCTCGGCGAGGCTACTTCGTACGGGATGAAAGACATCTTGGCCAAATACGAACTCGGCCTGCCAAAGAGAGGCGATGTTTTGGTTGGCGAAGTTATTTCTTCCGCCAAAAACAGCATCTTGGTGGATCTCGGCTCTTTGGGCACCGGCATTATTTATCCTTCCGAATTTTACGATAATCCTAATCTGCACAAGTCCTTAAAAAGCGGAGACAAAATTTCTGTTGTTTTGCTTGAGCTGGAAAATGACGAGGGTTATCGCGAACTTTCCTTAAAGCAAGCCCAGCTGACCACCGCCTGGGATGACATAAAAGAAAAAAAAGAAAAAGGCGAAGTAATTCCGACTTCGATTTTAAATATAAACAAAGGCGGTCTCATCGTTGAAATAAACGGCATCCAAGGATTCCTCCCCCTTTCCCAATTAGCGCCGGAACATTATCCCAAGATTGAGGGCGGCGACACGACAAGAATCGTGCAGACTCTTCAAAAATTCCGCGGGCAGATTTTTAATGTAAAAATTCTTGACTTTTCCGAAACGGAAAACAAGCTCATTGTTTCTGAAAAAGCCATCATAAGCGACCGGCTTAAAGAAGAGATTTCCAAATTTAAAATTGGAGATGTGGTTGAAGGCACGGTTGCCGACATAACCGACTTCGGCGCTTTTATTAAAATCACAGAAAACATAGAAGGTCTTATCCACATTTCAGAAATAGATTGGAAAATTGTTGAAAACCCAAGAGACTACATGAAAGTCGGCGACCAAATCAACGCTAAAATTGTAAGCATAGACAACGGCCGAATCTCTTTGTCGCTAAAAGCCTTAAAAGAAGATCCGTGGGAAAAAGTTGAGGAACAGTTTAAGGTCGGCCAGACAGTTGAAGGAGAAATTGTCAGGGTTACCAGTTACGGCTTGCTGGTAAAAGTAAGCGACCAAATCATGGGTCTGATTCCCGCCGCCGAAGTAAACAACCGCAAAGACTGGTCACCCAAAACCGGCGAAAAAGTCGGCGTGGCAGTTGTCAGCATTGAACCGAAAGAACATAAAATGCTTTTGACTGTTAGTTCAAGGTCGGATCTTGAATCCCCAAAAAGGTCCGACCTTGGATTATTCGGGGAGGAGAAAGCGAATGAAGAAACAAAAAAAGAGTAAAAAAGTTTTAATTAAACCGCGCGCGCCGATTTACGCAATTATGGGAAAAGGCGGAACGCACAAGAGCGAAAAAGATTATAACCGCCAGAAAGCTAAAAAAGAAGTAAGAGAAATTTTAAAATTCTCCAGATAGATTACGGCGGATATACCTGTTTCTTGCGCCGGACTCGTCGCCGTCGAACTGCGAAACAGGTATATCCGCCTTCATTAGTAAGACTAAACAAAAAAATAACCCAGCTCTTTCCGTAAAAGAGCTGGGTTTTAAATTTGACATATACTAATTAAGCTGATATAATCACTGTATCCTACGAAAGGAGGACTTTGAAAAGTGCAAATGCAAATAAGAAAAGAGGCTGGTGAAGGCTACATCCGCCCTCCGCTCTCCAACTTCGTTGAGGTTGGAGAAGGCGAAGGCGCCTTAGAAATTGCCCTGAAGAAGTTTCAGGGTATCACCAACAGAACAAAAAAAGCCCTAAAAAGGCACTCGTTTTTCCTTTCCAAAAAACAACGGGAGCGGGAGAAACACCGTATGGCTTTGCGGCGACAGCAACGCCGCCAGCGAAATTACAGGTTCCGCCAGAACAGAGATCCCAAGGTTGAGTTTGCGCTCAACCAATTTGAAGAAATTCAGGCTCTGTCTGCCGGCAACGAAAGTAACACCACCGCTGGTGCCAACAACGAAAAGACAAGTGAAGCAACAGTGCTTGTCGCTATAAAGAAAAATGGAAAATTCCTCACCTTGGAAGACGTGGCAAAGGACGGAAAACTCGGTTTTGTTACCGGCGGCATCAATGAAGGCGAAACAGAAATTGAAGCCGCTGTCAGAGAAACAAAAGAAGAAAGCGGTTTGGATATTAAGGCGGAAAAAGTTTATCCGCCGTTCGCCGAGTTGAATGTTGCTCGTAGCGGCAAGCCCTACTTTATGAAGGCCGTCTTTGTGAAAAATGCTTCGGGTAAACTGGTTGCCGGAATTGAAATTGTGCCGGGCAGTTTAAGATGGAGAACGGCAACAGAAATTGACGATTTGATAATGACCGGCAAGTTTTGCTCCAATCATATCTTTTTTTGGAATAAGCTCTGCGAAATTCATCCCGAGGAGGTGTAGAGTAATGTATAACTGCCACAAAGAACTGTCTCGTTTGGCAAAAAAAGGTGTTGCAGTTTCTGTCCTCTCTACACTGGGCGAGAGCGAAACTTACGAGGGCTTTGAACTGGACACAACACCAGACGGCCATTTAATTTCTTTTCCCACCAACCGGCCAGCCAAATTTACTATTAAGATTTCGGTAATAGAAAAAAACGGCCAGAAAGTGGTTCCGGCTATAATTGAGCCGGGAGAAGGAAAAAAGATTGTTCCGCTTTCCGGCAAGCCCGAAGAAAATACTCTGGTTTACAAGCGCAGAGTGGCAACTAAGCCACTCAAGCTTGAGAGTATGTACACCACTAAGTACGTTGATAACAACGTGCGCATTTTCCGGATTGAAGGTAACTCTTTTGAAATGTGGGAGGTTGCTATTGTCACCAGAATAGACGAAAGCAAGAATATCTCTCAGTATTTTCTAACCGTTCAACTGGTATATTCTTCCAAAATGTTCCGTTCCGGAAAAGGCGCAATTGAGATGCCTGGTTTTTCCGGATATAAGAAATGGAAGTCTCTTCAGAGACATCTAACCGGCTGGGTGACAGCCGAAGATCTTTATCCCAAGCCTGTAAAGAAGATTGAGACGGCCCCCAAAAAGGAGGTGTTTAAATCAAACACAGGGCGCGTCTTATTTTTCAATCTGGCAAACGGAAAAGGGTTTATAGAATCCGACCAGGGACCCCTGTCCGTCCACTGGTCAGAGATAGCCACAGAAGAATCTGAAGGATTTGCTCATCTGGAAGCCGGGCAACCAGTCAGTTATTTGGCTGTGGATACTGAAGAAAAAACAAACAATCTTAAGGCTATTACAGTAGCTCCCATAGCCGTGTAAAAAAATAACCCCCTCACCACTTTATGTTCTAATAAAGTGGTGAGGGGGATTTTAATTAATTTCACCCCAGCCTTAATTTTGCTAATAAAACAATAAGAAAAAATAAAAAAAGCCCCTGCAAAACGATACTTTGTTTTGCAGGGACCAGAGGGAGTTGACGAACTACTCTTCGTCTTCTCCCTCGAAACGGACTCGGGACTTGCGGGTCTTTTGGACTTTTTCCCGCCGATCCCGCCTCTGCGCCTTTTCCCGACGCTCCTGCTCCTCGTTGGCGGCGGCACGTTCGCCAAGAGTGGCGGCGGAGGTGACGGACTGCTTCACTCGGCGAAGCAGAGCTGGCGCAGCTCCTTCGGAGACGCCCCGGCGAACAAGCTCATCAATCGTGAGTTTACTGAACTCCAGCTCACGACCGCGAAACTCGTCGGCGAGTTGTTTGTACAAGCGCGCCTCCCCTTCTGTCCTGGCGCCGAAGGTCACCGAGCCGAAGGAGACCTCAAACTGGAACTTTTTCTCTGAATTGCCACCACGGTCGCCATGCTTGCCCTTGGCAAACTTGGCGTCCTTGGCCGCTTTCAAAGCGTTCCGCTCGGCGTCACGAGCCGAATTGGACTCGGCCATACCGCCGATGAAAGACTCCAACCTCTCCAGGGCGGCAACGGCTTCAACCTTGCCCGTCGTCCTGCCAATCAGTTCTCGGTATTCATCACCGGCTTTACTACGATGGAAACCGCAAACACAACCGATAAGAGCCTTGCGGTCCTTGACCGGCTGGCCTGTGATTTCCCCGGTGAGCTTCTCCATCTTTCCCAGAACTTCGGGCAAAGCGGAAAGCCTCTCCGTGGACCGGACAAAGAAGGGTCCGGCAATGACGGGATTTCCGTCGCGGTCGGTAACGACTTCGCCGCTGTCTCTTTTGGTCAGCGTCCAAGCCTGCGCTTTTATCTGACCTCCGTTCCCAGCGTGAAAAAATACACACCGGAATTCACCATCCTCTCGGACGTTCAAACGAGTATCTTTTGGCTTGCTGGCCTCGACGAGACCGTTCAGGTCCTCGCTGGAGAGCGTTCCCTTCTCGTTCTTAGCCGAGATCAACTTCCCTCGACCAATGGAGTTCTTCACTCGGTCAAAAAGTTCGAGCGTTTTCTTATCCGAAAACGAAAAGGTTTCCCCTAAAAACTTTGTTTCATACTTCTTTGACATTTTGCCTCCTTAGGGCATGGGGCACTGCGTACCCCGCCCCGACGATTACTACACACAACACAAGTTAAGTGATCACTTAACTCCGCACACGGCTCGGAAACATATCCGTCGCATGCGAGAGTAAGCAGTCCAGCTCCAATCCAAGGGGACCCCTTGGATTGCGGACCAAACTGCTTACTCCCGCAAAATCCGTTTGTTTATATATATTAAAAGAACTCTTTTATTATATTTTAATTATATCATTTTGTATATATGTGTGTCAATAGGGTAATTTAAAAGGGCCAATCTTCTCCAGATTAGCCCTGAAATACCTCAAAAATCAAAATAAAATTATTTGGCCCTTCTCCTGCAAGGGTTCGGCGTTCAGGCCTTCTCTACTCAACACCCTCGCAAGGGCGATTCTGGACTCTTTTTCTCCATGACCCAGATAAATTTTTCCGGGTTTCAACACTTTCGCCACCTCAACATTTTGCGGCCCGCTGATATGGGCCGAGAGGAAAAACCTCTCCACATGAGCCGAAACTTTCACTGTTCGGCCCGACTCAAGCTCAAACGGCATCCCCGTTTCCACGCTCTTCAGCAACCTGAATCCTGGAGTTCCGTCGGCAACATAGCCGACATCCAGCACGGCCGAGTTTGGGTCTTCCAGCCATCTCTCGGCATAGGAAAGAGCTGGCCCGTTCATCATCCCGCCAGTGGTTACTACCGCTTTTGGATACGGGTCACGGGCAACAGTCCCGCGCATCCCTTGGCCTTTGACAAATTTTATCCGGCGCAGAATTTCTCTTGAAACCGGCTGATCGTTCTCGCACCAGAAAAATTTCTCGTCTTGAGCACAGCCAATAAGAATTTTCTTGCCCATGCCATCCAGATAAACAGGAAAATTTCTTAACGCTAAATCTACAGCCACGTCAGGACTTCTGCCTACTCCGAACGCCGGAATCAGTACTCTCCGAAACCTTTTGGCCGTTTCTATAAGTCTTTCAACTTCCCGCTCTCTGTCCGGCAGAGGCGAGATGCCATTGGTAGACTCCAGAAAAAGGACATCCGGCTGAAAATCCGATGGCGGAGTAATCCCTTTCACTGTCGGCGTATCATTTTTTGATATATCTCCGCTGAACATTATTTTTTTCTCATCGGTCTTCAAAAGTATGCTTGCCGAACCGCGGATATGACCGTTGGGATAGAACTTGATTTCCACTCCCGGAAAAACTTCAATCCAGTCGGAGTGATAAATCGCTTCCACTGATTCAGAGAGGTGGAAATTTCTAAGTTCCGACTCGGAAAAAAGAGGTTTTACCTTTCTGTTATGAGCAACCTTTATGTGGTCCTCTAACAAAAAATCAAGAATATAGTAAGCCGGTCCGGTCATCCAGATAGGACACTTGTAGTCAGCAAAATATCTCGGGGCCAGAATACTATGGTCGGTGTGCTCATGGGTTATAAGAATAATATCCGGCCGCATTCTCGGCCTTAGGGGCAATGGCACGGGACTGTTATTGTCTTTTGAAAATCCTGTCCCACAGTCTACCATTATAAAACAGCGCGTACCGGTTCGGTCAACAGTTTCAACTAAAGCCGAAGACTCTCCGACACCGACACCTCCTAAAACATCAATTCTAATAACCCTAGAATTCATTTCACGTCCGCTCCTTTTTTCGGAAAATTTTTAGCTATATCTAGCTATTTAAAAGCTTTGTTTTCAAAACATCCAAGTAGCTAGACACAGCTTTTTCAAAGGTCTAAATTGGTTTAATTGTAACATACTAACTATGTATCAGTCAAGGTCAACAGGGACAGGGGTTATAAAAACAAAAAAAGGACCCGCACGTATGCGGGTCCGGGTGTGATGGGCGGAAGGCAGAACTACTCTTCCGATTCCGCCGCCACCACCGTCTTCTCTTTCTTGACCTTGGTGGGAAGCTCGCAGACCAAGAGGGTGTTTCCAACCTTGGCAACAACCTTCTTTCCGCGTTCCATATCGACAAGGTACACCCGACCTTCTCGGTCGGAGTAGTTGCCATCCGTTTGCCGTCGGAGGTGGCGGGTTATAGAAAACTTCTTTCCCGCCGATTTGGCAATAGTGACCATGGCGGTTTTACCGCCGTTACCAACTGACCTGACTACCGCGACCAGCCCCTTCAAGGGGTCGTTTGCCTTTTGCTTCTTCGACATCCTTCCTCCTCTCCCCACTTTAGGTTAGGGAAAGTTTACGGGTTATTGTTGTCCACTCCGGTTAAGTCCAGAGTGGGTTTTGTACTGTTTATATAGTAACATATTTGATATAGGCGTGTCAAATCAGACCTCTTGCCCAAACAAGGTTTATATGCTAATTTACCTTAAATAACATGAAATCCATCCTAAAATACATCCTTATTGTTTTTGTTATTCTTTTAGGTCTTTCCGGCCTAGTTGCTTTTTTTCAAACATCCCCGTCTCAAAGCGGTGAAATTTCACTTTCTCAAGTCGTGGAAAAAATTAATAACGGCGAAGCCAAAGAAATCCTTATCCAAGGTGACACCTTGGAAATGAAGGTTGGGGATAAGACATTCAAATCCAAAAAAGAAACTGGCGTTTCGGCGGTTGAAACTTTGGTTAACTTGGGAGCTGACAAAACCAAATTAGCGGCCGTGAATATTTCCGCCAAAGACGAGAGCGGTCTCTTGTTTGTTATGGCAAATATTATTCCATTTCTTTTGCCGTTTCTCCTGGTCGCTCTGATTTTATGGTTTATGTTCCGCCAAGCAAAAGCCGGTTCAATGCAGGCTTTCAGCTTCGGCAAATCAAAGGCTAAGCTGGCGACTCCCAATGGCAAAAAGAAAATAACTTTCAAAGATATCGCCGGACTTCAAGAAGTCAAACAGGAAATTGAAGAAGTTGTTGATTTTCTGAAAAACCCGGCAAAATTCCACAAGCTAGGCGCTAGAATTCCAAGAGGCATTTTGCTTGTCGGCGCTCCCGGCACAGGTAAAACCATGCTGGCCAAAGCCGTCGCCAACGAAGCTAGTGTCCCCTTTTATTTCGTCTCCGGTTCTGAATTCGTAGAAATGTTTGTCGGAGTGGGAGCTAATCGAGTCAGAGATACTTTTGAATTGGCCAAACGCACTGCGCCTTCTATAGTTTTTGTTGACGAAATTGACGCCGTCGGCCGCCAGCGCGGCGCCGGACTTGGCGGCGGACACGATGAAAGAGAACAGACCTTAAACCAAATCCTGGTTGAGATGGATGGCTTTGATACTGAAGATGCAGTAATAGTTTTGGCTGCCACCAACCGCCCCGACATTTTAGATCCGGCTCTTCTGCGGCCGGGCAGATTTGATCGCAGGATAATTTTGGACGAACCGTCGCTGAAAGACAGAGAAGATATTTTAAAAATACATCTTCAAGGCAAACCGGTCGCCCGCAATTTGCAACTGAAAGTTGTCGCCGAAAGAACTTCCGGTTTTTCCGGAGCTGATTTGGCTAACCTAGTAAATGAAGCGGCAATTTTGGCAGTTCGCAAAAACCAAACTGAAATAACTCAAGACAACCTGCTCCAGTCAATAGAAAAAGTCATGCTTGGTCCCGAAAGAAAAAGCCACGCACTTTCCAAAAAAGAAAAGGAAATCACCGCCTACCACGAAGCCGGCCACGCTTTGATTGCCGCTTCACTGCCCAAATCCGACCCAGTACATAAAGTTTCCATCGTCTCCCGAGGCCGGGCCGGCGGCTACACTCTAAAACTGCCCAGCGAAGACAAACACTTGAGATCCAAACCAGAGTTTGAAGCCGAGTTAGGTGTTCTGCTTGGCGGTTATGCGGCCGAGAAAATAATTTTTAAGGAAACCACCACCGGCGCTTCCAACGACTTGAGAGTCGCTTCGGAAATTGCCAGAAAAATGGCGACCCAATTCGGCATGTCTGACATTTTGGGCCCTATAACTTTCGGCGAGAAAGAAGAAATGGTTTTTCTGGGCAAGGAAATATCAACTCAAAAAAACTATTCCGAAAATATCGCTTTGCAGATTGACAGAGAAGTGAAAAAATTTATCTCGCAAGCATTAACGCTGGCCAAAAAGATTTTAACCAAAAAAATTGATATACTTCACAAAGTGGCTCAAGAACTTATCAAAAAAGAAACTCTTGAAGGCGATGAATTCGAAAAACTCATGGCTCACCCGAAACCTGCAATTGCCCCTGTGAAACTAAAAGTTTAAAATATACCAATGAATAGGCTAATTGTGATCGATGGTCATGCCATAATGTATCGGGCCTTTCATGC
>CAYZNJ010000027.1:0-303 GCA_964479745.1 uncultured Candidatus Saccharibacteria bacterium | reverse complement strand
ACCAAAAAAATTGATATACTTCACAAAGTTGCTCAAGAACTTATCAAAAAAGAAACTCTGGAACAGAAAGAGTTTTACGCTTTGCTGAAAGCGTAAAACTAAAGCTGCCAGTACAAGGTTCCACCTTGTACCACCTTGTACTGGGCCTGACGGTCCGTAGCTCAATGGTTAGAGCATGCGTCTTATACACGCAGGGTTCCTGGTTCGAGTCCAGGCGGACCGACAAAGTAGTTCGTGGAATAAGATGGCCTCTTTATTCCCGATATTGAAAGCTTAGGTTGTATGGTCATAGAAGTCAGACAA
>CAYZNJ010000026.1:0-9025 GCA_964479745.1 uncultured Candidatus Saccharibacteria bacterium | reverse complement strand
AGTCGTAACAAGGCAAGGGTAGCGGAAGCTGCTCTTGGATCACCTCCTTTCTATTTATATATTAGTTTCTAGGTTCTAGTTTTCAGCTTTCAGTTGAGGATTAGACGGAAACAAAATAAAAATAAATAGAGGTGTCGATTGGAACCGCTCTTTTGGTTCCAGCCTGGTCCGAAGGCTAAATCGGACCCCATTAGAGCTTTCGGTTATCTAAAGATAACCTACCTCTAACGGGGCGGGAATCTTTGTGATTCTTGGTTCAATGGCGCTAGAACAAAAATTGCACCAGTCTGGTTGACTGTAATAGATAATAAACACAAACTAAAAAATCCCGTTTGGGATTTTTTAGTTTGTACTAGGTTCCTTGTTGCTTAAGCTTACGCTCAAGCACCTCGATTTTGTATTTCAAGGCGTCAATTTGTCTGACCAACTCAATATTTTCTTTGGTGCCATAGATAGTAACGAGTCCCTTTGTTTGCTCAACCAACCTTATTTCTAGTTGAGCTAGCTTCGTTTCTAGTTCTTTTTTTTCAGCCTCTAGCTGGGCTACTTCTTCGTCCTTGTTAAACTGTTCAACCGCAGACATTTCAAGTTTCATAATTTTCCTCCTTTCTATTTTTTTAAACTCAGGCTATTTTATCTGATAAGTCAAAGTAACATCAACTGTGATTTCATTTTCGCCGGTAGGTATGCTTGGCCCGCCTCCGCCTAAGCCGACTTCAGCAGATTTAGCGAAAAACATCGGTCCGGGAAAACCATTGATATTCTCGCTGAAGCTTACAATTTTTCCAAGCTTGATTCCGATCTGGCTCTCCAATTCACCGGCCTTTTGTTTGGCGTCAGCAACAGCTTTAGCGCGGGCTTCGGTTTTTAGCTTATCCGGATTATCAATTGAGAGTCCCAGATTATTAATATTGTTAGCTCCGGCGGAAACTAAGCCATCTAAGATACTGCCGACTTTTGTTAAATCTCTCACTTTTACTTCAAACCCTTGGCTGACTTGGTAGCCTTTAATTTCCGGCATACCGGAGCGGGGATAGTTGTATTGCGGATAAATATTATAGGAAGTAGTTTTAAGATCTTTTTCATCAACCCCCAGTTTTTTCAGAAGATCGGTGACAGATTTTGATTTTGGAGAGTTAAGGTCTTGAGCGGCTTTGGAATTGGCTGCTTCGGTGACTATGGCAAAATTCACCATAGCGATGTCTGGTTTAGCTGAAACTTTGCCTTCGCCGTTAAAAGAAATTGTGTTAGCGGTTGTAGCCGTATTTAGTTCTTGGTTAATACTTACTCCAACAAAAACCACTAAACTGGCTAGTAAAACTGTAGCGACCCAAAGAAAAAGATTTTTATTTAAATTGCCCATATGATATATCTTATCATAATGAATAAGAAAGAGGTAATCCTGATTCTCCACAACATAAGAAGCGCCTACAATGTTGGCTCAATTTTCCGTACGGCTGACGGAGTCGGAGTTAGCAAAATTTATTTGTGTGGGATTACTCCGACACCAAGAATAAGCAAATCAGCCATACGACCCACTCTCGACCCTCGACTTTTCGCTCGGGAATTTTCGAGTGGGCGTATATCTGATTTGCTGGAAAATGGCAAGATTGAAAAAACAGCCTTGGGAGCGGAAAAAAATATACCTTGGGAGCATTGGCCACAAACTTGGCGTCTTTTAGAAAAGTTAAAAGAACAAAAAGTAAAAATTATTGCTCTAGAACAGTCTAAAAAGTCGGTTGATTACAGAAAATTTAAAGCTAAGTTTCCGCTTGCTTTAATCTTGGGAAACGAAGTTAAAGGTTTAAGCAAAAAAGTTTTAAAATATTGCGATAAAGTTATTGAAATTCCGATGCGGGGCAAAAAGGAATCGCTTAATGTATCAGTGGCTGCCGGCGTGGCACTGTATCGGTTGAATGAATCCCGTACGAAGTCTCGCCCACGCGCTAGTCGCGCGGTCCGCAGGACCTTGGGCGGGCTACTTCGTGCGGGATGAAATTACCAAGTAAAACACTTGAACACAAACTTTTTGCCGATGGCTATGGGTGGGTTATTGGTGTGGATGAAGTCGGTATGGGGGCCTTGGCCGGGCCGGTTGTGGTTTGCGCCGCATCTTTCAATAAGGACTTTTTTAAAAAATCGCACAAAAAACTTCAGTGGTTGAGAGATTCAAAACAACTCTTGCCTCACCAGCGTGAAAAATTTGCTGCCGAACTTTTGAAAGAAAAAAACTTTCAGTATCAAATTTCATACTGCTATCCCAAAACGATTGATAAAATAAATATCTATCAAGCGGCAAGAAGAGCGATGAAAAGAGCGGTTACAAAACTTACCGATTTGTCTAAAGTCGTAGTTTTGGTTGACGGCAAAACCAAAATACAAGGGATGCCCTTGGAGCAGCTGGCGGTTGTAAAAGGGGACAGAAAGGTGTTTGCAATTGCCTGTGCCTCAATTTTAGCCAAAGTTTTTAGAGATAAAATGATGGTTCGTTATGCCAAAAAATTTCCCGGTTACGGTTTTGAAAGACACAAAGGCTATGGCACGAAAGAACACCAAATCCAGCTGGCAAAGTTGGGACCTTGCTCTATACACAGAAGGTCATTTGCTCCAATAGCTAAGTTAATATAAAATTAGAGGAACAAGATGGATACTAAGCAGAGACTTTTTGTTAAAGACATAATGAGCAGTGAGCCGGTTTCGGTAAAGCCGGATGATTTGGTGACTTTTGCCGCCGGTCTTTTATTTGAAAAAAATTTTAACGGCTTGCCGGTGGTTAACGAACAGAATCAAGTTGTGGGCATTGTTACCGAATATGATTTGGTTTCCCGTGGCGAAGCTTTGCATTTGCCGACTTTGATTAATCTTTTGAGCAACTTGGATGTCTATCGCAAAGACAACAGTTTAATCAGCGAAGACATAAAGAGGCTTCTTATTCTTAAAGTCAGAGACATTATGAATCCCGAGCCGCTTACCGTAGATCAAGATGCGCCGATTCAGATTGTCGCTGAGCAGTTTGCCAGCCACCACCGGGTTAATCCGATTATAGTCGTTGATCAGGATAAAAAACTAGCCGGCGTACTTAGCCGTTTTGATTTGGTAAGATTTTTTGCTGATCAAGATTTAAGCAATAAGGCGGAGATGGACAGACCGGAAGTCCTAGACCGCAAGGTGGAGAGTTTTATAAGCAACTTTGAAAATCGGTTTGTTCTGGTTTCTAGAGGGCGAGCCCGTTTTTGGCCGATTATCAGTCTGCTTTTTGCCATCATTGGTTTTGTCATTGCTTTTGCGATAATTTTAAGAATTGCCACGAAATGAGCAGTCACCTTCACGAAGATAAAATTAAAGAGCTAGAACTAAAAGCCAACGCTATCAGGGAATCAATTATTGAGATGCTAGTTGAAGCGGGGAGCGGGCATACGGCCGGGCCTTTGGGCATGGCCGATGTTTTTACCGCTTTTTATTTTCATGTTTTAAACCATCGTCCCAGTGAGCCGGACTGGCCGGAGCGGGACAGATTGATTTTATCAAACGGCCATATTTGCCCGGTACGCTATGCGGCCATGGCCCATTCCGGTTACTTTCCGATTAAGGAGTTAAAAACTTTGAGAAAACTTGGCACTCGTTTGCAGGGTCATCCGGAAAGAGAAAGATTGCCGGGAGTGGAGACAACCTCCGGTCCGCTTGGTTCCGGTCTAGGCCAAGCTTGCGGAGTTGCTTATGCATCTCGGATGGATGGCGCTAGGTTCCGTACTTATTGTTTCATGTCTGACGGCGAACATGATGCCGGCAACTTGTGGGAATCGGCTATGTTTGCCGGCAAAAACAAACTTAGCAACTTAACCGGTCTAATTGATCGCAACAATATCCAGATTGACGGCATGACCGAAGACATTATGCCTCTGGAAAATTTAAGAGCAAAATACGAAGCGTTCAATTGGCATGTTCTAGAAATTGACGGCCATAATTTTGAAGAAATTGTAAATGCTGTTGAGGAAGCCAAAGCAATTTATGAAAAACCGACGGTGATAATTTCACACAACATTCCCGGCAAAGGCATTCCGGAAATTGAGTTTGATTACAGATGGCATGGCATACCGCCCAAACCGGAAGAGGCGAAAAAATTTTTACATGAATTAAGAACATTGCAGGGTAAGATAGAAAGTGAGCATCAGTAATAAAAATAGTTTCTAGTTTTCAGTTTCTAGCTTCTAGTTTTTAAGATCCGATCTTTAACTAGCAACTAGTCACTAGAAACTAGCAACTAATCTAGGAGGGGGGTGTCATATGCACGGAAACTGTAAATGTCCGCATCATTGGATAACCAAAATACTTGGTGTTTTAGCTTGGGTTGCGGCGGTGCTATTTTTCTGGACTAGCTGGAAAGAGACGTTGGTTTGGGGGTTTGACGCGCAGACTTATTTTGAGCATGTGGTGGTGCTTAGCTTGTTAATTTTCGGTTCAGTTTTTTGCGGTTGCTGCCATAAAGGCAAGATGATGGGCGGAATGGGGAATAACGATATGGGTGGTATGTGCAAGCATGAAATGGGTTGCGGTTGCGGAGACTGCGACCGTTGTAAGTAAGTTAAAGACTTAAAGCGCAAAGCGTAAAACAACAGTTTAAATTTTAAAAATATTTTTAATTTTACGCTGTTGTTTTGCATTTTTCGTTTTTATTTTTACACTACAAAAATATGACTAACAAAAAAGTTCATCTAGTTCAGGATTTGCTTAATAAATCAAAATTAGAAATGTCGGCCACTCGTGTCGGCTATGGCAAAGGCTTGGTTGAAGCGGGAGAAAAAGATGAAAGAGTCGTGGTTTTGTGCGCTGACTTAACTGAATCAACCCATTCCCATTGGTTTAAAGAAAAATTTCCGGAAAGATTTGTTGAATTGGGCGTGGCCGAACAAAACATGGCGACTGTTGCCGCCGGTATGGCTAACTACGGCAAAATTCCTTTTATTTCTTCTTATGCCGCTTTCTCGCCGGGCAGAAACTGGGAGCAAATCCGTACCACTATTTCCCTGAACAATCTGCCGGTAAAAATTGGCGGTATGCACGCTGGGGTTTCTGTCGGTCCCGACGGCGCGACTCACCAGCAACTGGAAGATATTGCACTTATGCGGGTTCAGCCAAGAATGATTGTGGTTGTTCCCTGCGATGCCATTGAAGGGCAAAAGGCGACTGTCGCGGCAGCTTCCAACGGCCAGCCGACTTACTTAAGATTTGGCCGTGAAAAGTCTCCAGTTTTCACAACTGAAAAAACTCCTTTTGAAATCGGCCGGGCAGAAGTTTTCAGAGAAGGCAAAGACGTGTCAATCGTTGGCTGTGGCATGTTGTTGTATAATGCTCTTATAGCCGCCGAGGAACTTTCCGAAGGGGGGATTGAATGCGAAGTTATAAATTCTCATACGGTCAAGCCGTTGGATGGTCAAACGATTTTAGCTTCAGTTAAAAAAACCGGCGCGGCAGTGAGCGTTGAGGAGCATCAAATTGACGGCGGTTTGGGTTCGGCGATAGCTGAATTTTTAGCTAGAAATTATCCGGTGCCTCAAGAATTTATTGGTATGCCTAATCGTTTTGGCGAGTCTGGCAAAGCCGATGAACTTATTGAACGCTTTGGTATGGGAATCGGATCAATCAAAAAAGCTGTGCATAAAGTTTTAGCAAGAAAGTAAAAATAGTTTTATGATAAGTTATATGAAAAAACAAATACACATTATCGGTTTGATCGTTTTACTGGTTTTGATTGCCCTTCTGACTATAAAGGGTCTGCGCCAAGTAAGCGTCAGTTTTAATACGGACTACGCAAAAGATTTAGGCTTAAATCCCCGGGATCTTTACAAAGGGAGGGGAGATTTTGTACCGGCAACAACACCGGATTACAACAACACAATACCGACAACCACATGGCAACTTTTACCTGACTGGTTATGGTCAAAAGGCGGAAGAGGCGGTTCCTTGCCCCCAACCTTGCCTCCAACTACGACCACAACGCAGGCTCCCGTCGGATTTTTAGGCGATGCTTCGATATCTGCTGAGGCCAGTGGAAGGTTGCTGAGAATCAGCACTAGTCAGAGTATGGCAGGAGCTATTTATTCAGTTACTTGGGGAGGAAAAGAATTTATTGATTCCTCTGACCACGGTCGCGAGCTACAATCCGCTTCTAGTTTCAACAACTGGGGCGAGTGTTATAACCCGACTGAAGCCGGCTCGGCGGCTGACGGTTCAGGACAGACTAGTACCAGCCGGGTGCTTTCGCTTACCGCTAGCGGCAATAGCCTAAGAAGCAGAACGCAGATGGCTTTTTGGTTTGTTCCGGGACAGCACACTACCCAGAATTCCTGCGGTAGTGCTCCGGGTGGTGTGGCCCAGAACACGACTGCTTTGTCTAATCATATTCTGGAGAAGAAGGTAACAATTGGCTTTGGGGGAATTAGTAATATAATTGAAGATATCGTTACTTATATTGTGCCGCAAAGTTACAACAGTGCGGGTTTCGAAGCTCTGACCGGGTATATGCCCAGGGATTTCAATACTTTTTGGACTTACAATCCCAAAACTAAAAATCTGACTCAAGTATCGCCTAGCGCCGTTCAGGATAATAATACTCGCATCCCGGTAATTATCTCTACCTCTGATCGGCAATACGCTATGGGTATCTACTCGCCCGACAGTGATGCACGCTATAATCTCTGGAACTTTTATAGCGTTACAAAATGGAATGTCGCTTTTTTTCCTGCTCCAGTTTCAGCCGGCAACTACACTTATCGCAACTACATTCCAGTTGGCACATTGTCTGACGTGACCAGCGCACTGGACAAACTCTATGCTAACTTCGGACATTAATTTTTGAGTAAGGTTTCAGGAATAATTTATGGGTAATAAAAAAATAAAATCAGCCTTTGTGTTGCTGATGTTGTTTGTTTTGGCCAGTTTTTTGGTTACTCACGAAAGAGCTCTTGGAGTCGAAGCGTGCCAACTGAACAATCCGGCATGGAGTCCGTCCGGTACTATAAATTTGGGTACTAAAGTTACCGCTCAAGCCGGCGGCAACTCTGTTTGCGAGGGAAAGGAGGTCAGGTTTTTTATTGAGACGACCGCCGGCAGCAGGCTAGTTGATCAAGTGCTTAAGTTCAACTCCGGTTCAGTTAAATACGACTGGACCCCCACAAATCCGGGTGTTTATAAATTTACGGCAAAAGAATTAGGTATCGGCGCCGAGGGAGTGCCTGTAACTTCGTCGGCTCTGACTGTAGTGAAAAGTGAATGCAGTATTTCCAACGTTGCTTTAAGTCCTGATCCGGCGGTAATCGGCGGAAATGTCAGCATTAAAATTCAGGCTACAAATTGCAACGGCAGCAGCGTATCTTTGGCTGTTTGGGGACAACCTTCCGGCGCAACATCCGATAAGCTTATTAAAAACTTATCTGACAAGCCGGCCATAAGCAACGGAATAGCCAACGCTTCCTGGTCGCCGGACCAGGCCGGTAACTTTATAGTTAAAGCCTCAATCGGCCAGGCCCAAGGTCAATCTAATCGAATTGAAGTCAAATCAGCGACTGGCTGTGTTTTGGACACCTTGAACACCAAATGGAGCAAGACAGAAGCAAATGTTAATGACTCGGTAAATTTGGTTGCGGTGGGTACAAATTGCAACGGCAAAGAAGCTATTTTTGACGTAAACAAAATAGAGCCGAGCGTTGCCTATGTCCAGAGAGGACTGAAAGCAACTTTTTCCGGAAACAAGGCAACAGTGTCGTGGAAACCGACTGAAAATAATCTTTATGGCTTTAGGGTTGTGGCGGACAAAAATGACATTAAGTCGGCTAACCAACTGCGAGTTGGCTATGCCGGGGGTGGACGTTTTTCCTGTAACCGAGCAACCGGAGAATGTGTTGTGGATGCGAATGGGCCTTACAATGTTCCAACCTGCAACAACCAATGCGGCACCCACCTGGAATGCAAAAACGAAACCTGTACCAAAGTGGCAGGAAAAGGTTTTGACGAGTGCATTCCGCCCGAAGGCTCAAAATGCAGTGCCAGCTTCAAAGCCAATACTTTTAAATTTAAAATAGACAATCCGCTTAAGGGCAAGGCCGACAATGTAATGGACCTGCTGGCAATATTGGCCAACTTTATTTTTCAGCTGGGTGTGCCGGTGGCGGTGATTATTATTATTTATTCGGGAATTTTGTATCTGGTTTCTGCCGGCAGGCCGGCGGTTTATCAAAAAGGCACCAACGGCTTAAAGTATGCGGCAATTGGTTTGGCGGTGCTTCTAATCGGCAAAGGTTTCGTCTCTCTGATTCAAAGTCTTTTGAGCATAAAATAAATCGGCTAGTCAGCCGATTTATTTTATGCGAGACTTTTTATTACTTCTATAAGTTGCTTGAAGTCTTTTTCCAGTTCAAGCCGCAGGCTTGGATTTTGGATTACTGTTGATGGGTGATGGGTAGCAAAAAGCGAGTTAGGGCCGAATCGGATAAGCCTGCCCCGGATATTAAACAATGGCAGTTTAACACTCAAGCCGCGCAGAGCGATACTGCCTAAAGCGACGATTAACTTAGGTTCCATAATTTTTATTTCTTCCCTTAAGAATTGAGAGAACTGTTTTATTTCCTTGGGATTGGGAGTTTCCTGATTTTCTTGCGTGGCTTTTACAGCATTGGTGATATAAAGATTCCTTCTTGAAAGACCTAAGTTTTTCAGCAAAGGATCAAAAATTTTTCCGTGTTCTGTGTGTGCAAGCGGTTTGTCTTTTTTTATATCGTCTGGGTGCGGGTATTCGCTAACCAGCATTATAGGTGCATTTAAATTGCCTCTGCCGAAAAGCAGAGTTCTTGATTTGAACTTGGCGTTGATTCTTTTATTTAAGTCTTTTAGTAGTTGATTTTTATCCATTTTTCGGCTAATGTGATTGTATCAAACTTTTTATAATTTGTAAACAGTTTTATAAACACAACACACCTTGACGCGCGTGTAGTTCAATGGTAGAACGCTGTCCTGATAAGACAGAGGTTCT
>CAYZNJ010000025.1:0-9232 GCA_964479745.1 uncultured Candidatus Saccharibacteria bacterium | reverse complement strand
AAACGACCTTGCGATCGCTTTTAAGTCCAAAATTTACCCTTGGATTGTCTGCTCAAACTTTTAAGTTTTCCCTTAAATCTTCCAAAATGCGTTTTATTCTAAATTTTCTTAAAAGTTGCTCTTCTCTAAACATCATTATCAGTCCGAAAATAAGCGTGCCCGCATAAAGAGAGATGGTGATTAAACAAAAAACTACAGTAAAAACTGTCCATGGTTTAAATAAATACAAAAAACCTGCAACAACCAATAGACTAGACAGAATCAACACCAAATATTCAGAACCAACCCTATTAAAAAAAGTATTAACTTTTCTTATCGGTTCATACTCTTGACTTTTCTTAAATTCTTCAGATAACTGCTCGTTTTCCTCTTGCTCCCTCAATTCTAACTCTACCCCTGCATCTTCTATAAATTCCCGACTTAGACTCTCGCCGCAATGTGGGCAAAGCAAAGAATTTTCACTTTTTTCCCCCGCAAAACTATTTTCGTCAACTTTTGTAAGCTCAACACCTTTAACTTTATCCAATTTCCAACTCCTTTTTCAAAGTTCTTTACCTGAAAAACTAACTTTGAGGATACACGAAAAAAGCAGAAATGTCAAGAGTGCTAGAACTCCGTAAAAAATAACTCTTAGGAAGTCACCGGCCAAACCGGCAACCGCCAAAAAACCAAGACTGGAAACAAAACTTAAAACCAGAAACATAACAAGTGAAGCGAGTAGAAGTTTTGCCAGATAAGCCATCACGCTAGCCAAATCAAAATCAGCAACAACTCTTTTCAAAAAAATCAAAAGCAAAAGCGCGTTCAAAATACCCGCCAAACTGAAAGCCAAAGCCAGCCCCGAACCGCCCAAGTGAAGCACCCTTACAAAGTAAAGCGCCGAAAACAAATTTAATAAAATAGAAACCAGGCTGACTAAAAGCGGCGTTTTGGTATTTTGCAAAGCATAAAAAGAGCGGGACAAAACCGGTATGATACTTTGAGCCGAAACACCCAGCATAAAAAAAGCCAAAATTTTCGCCGTCAAAATGGCGTTGCCGGAAGAAAATATGCCCGCCTGCAAAATTATTCTGACTACCTCCTGCCGCAAAAAGAAAAACAAAAAAGAAAAAGGAATCACCAGAAACAAAACCTGCCTCAAGCGCCGACCAATGTGACTGACAAACTCTTTTTTTTCTTCCTGCAAAGCCTCTCGAGAGAGAGTCGGAAAAGAAGCTACCGCCACGGAAATACCAGTCAGAGCAATCGGCAAATACTGTAAGTTGCTGGCCAAGTTAAAAACCGCCACCGTGCCTACGCCGACCATAGTCGCTAAAGCGTCTTCAATAATCGCGTAAATTTGGGCGCCGGCCAGACCAATCGCTCGAGGAATAGTCAGCAGAAAAATTTTTTTCATGCCTTTGTCGCCCCAGTTCAAGATACTCTGCCACCTAAAACCAACCCGCCAAGCCGAAGGCAGCTGCACCAGCAAATGCAAAAGAGCTCCTAAAACTACGCCTTCTGCCAGACCCAGCGGTCCGAATTTCGGCTCTAAAACCAGAGCGCCGAAAATAATTCCCAGATTATACATAATCGGCGCCAACGCAAACGCGAAAAACTTATGAAAAACCTGCAGAAGCGAGCCGACCACCACGCTGACGGAAAAAATCACCGGACTCAAAAGCATCATTCGGGTAAACAAAATTGCCAAATCTTTTTTTTCGGGACTAAAACCGGGAGCGGCAACACCAATAATCGCCGGCACTAAAAAATACAAAAGGGCGCTCACCGCCGAAACCGCCACAAAAAGAAAATTTAAAAAATTAGAAGCCAACGACTGTCCTGACTCTGAAATCTCTTCTCCTAAGGTTCGACCTTTTTTGAGATTTAAGGTCGAACCTTGATTCTGCTGTATAAAAACTGGAATAAAAGCCGCCGAAACCGCCCCCGCCACCAGCAAATTAAAAACAAAGTCAGGGATATTAAAAGAAACATAGTAAACATCCAAAATATCGGAGGCGCCGAAATGCGAAGCCAAAACTCTGTCCCGCAAAAGCCCGACCAGCCGCGACAGCAACTGAAAAACAGCGAGCAGTATGCTCGCTTTGCCAATCGTCCCAAATTTGTTGAAAAACTTGAGCATGAAACTACCTTAACTTCAGTCCCAGCATAAAATCTTTAACCAGATTTCCCTGAAACTCTACCAAATTGCCATCCGCCGACAAGTCCGGGTATTTGTAGATAACCGCCTCGCCTGCCGGCAGTTCCAAGTTGAAACTAAACTTATCGTCAATCGTGCCAGCCTGTTTTTGAACCAGCAAAGTATATTCTTTTTTGTTTAAATCAAGCGGTATTTTGTAACGCAAAGTTACTTCCTTTTCTTGACCCGGTTCCAGTTTCAGCCAAAAACCGAAAACCGTCTTGCCGGCTTCCGAAAACTTTTTCACTCCGGGAAAAAGTTCTTCGGAATTGCTTTCGTAATTTTTTAGGTCTTCGTCCTCCTCATATCCCCCTATACTTTTGTAATTCACCAAAGGCTTAAAATCAACTTTTGAGTTGCCGCTGATTGACAATAGCTCTGACCCTTCCGGCACCAAAACTCTTACAAAATCCATATTGGTCCGATTGTAGAAACCGAACTTGCTCTGGCCGCCGTTATGAGTCCTGCTGATTTTCAGAGCATGCTCAATCATTCCGCCGTCGTCCGCCTTTGAATCTAAACTGTAAGAGTTGTCAATCACCGCGTCGGTTTTTGAACCTTTGATGTTGCTATGCGCAATCATCAGATAGTCACCTTCTGTTTTTTTGACCTCCCCCGCAAAGTTATTTTCCAAAACTATTCTTTCCAAATCTGAATTTTTAAAATACGCCAGAATTTGCTTTTGTTCTATCCCTTCAGCCAGAACCTTAAAAATCGCCAGCCAACTTTCCTTGCTCTGCTGGCTTAACTTCTCCAGAAACTTGGGCGCAAAGTCAACCAAAACTTGTTTCGGCTTTGTCCGATTATCTCCGTATTCAACCTCTTCCTGGATTTGAGACAAAAAGTTGGTGCTCTCAATCGTACGGCCGTAGTCAGACAGTTCAACCGGCCCGATAATGTCTAGAATTCTGGAAATCACGGCCGGCGTCAGGGCAATCACTCCATCCACTGCCGGACCGCCGTCGTTTCCAGTATAAAACTGCATCACCTTTTTGGCGGAATCGGGAAAATTCGCAAACCAGTTGGCGTCTCTCGCGCCCCAAGTCGGGGTGATGTGCTGAAGCTCCAGCGGCGGAATAATTTTTTTCCTGTTCTGTCCGTCAATGTTGTAAATATCGTCAACCTTGAACTCTCTCAAAAACCCTCTGTTAAAGTCAACCAGCGCATAAGTCCCGGGGAATCCGCCGGCCGGCCGCAGTTCAGTGTTGTTTTCAAATAGAATCAGATATTTTTTCGGGCCAGAACTGCCCACCGCCTCCGAAAGAAAGTTGGCATAGTCAACAGAGCTTCCTATGAACTTCTCCAGCAATGGCAGCTGGGACTGAAAATCAATAAAGGCTTTCTTTTTTTCTTCGGGAATCGCGCCCTCGTCTATGCCGGCCAAAAGACGGCCGGCAGTTTTGACTTTTTCTTGGGCTGAAATCAGAGAGTCCCGAAAGAGCCCGATAAATTCAGAAAGCGACTTCTTCTGCCCGCCATTCAAACCAAAACCCGAAACCGGATTTGTCTGATAGAAACCATTTACCGCCAGAGAAACTGTTTTGCCGGCTTCAGCGATGTTCTCGCCGGCTTTAACCAAGTTCTGGGCTGACTTCAGCTTGCCCAGCCCGGGCACATCGCCCAAAAAAGAAGTCAGAGAGTTGCCCAAAAGATTCAAACGCGAAGAAGCGTCAGAGAAATTATCATAAGCCAAACTAAAGTGGCCGGCCGCTGAAGCAAAATCAAATTTTTCAACATCATTTTTTGCCTGTTCTAAGTTTGCGACTGCTTGGTTGCCTTTGTCCGTCACATTTTTTTTGATGCCAAGACCGCTTTGTTTAAGAAAAAACCCGCCTGAAACCAAGGCTAAAAACAAAAAAGTGAAAAACCAAAATTTCCTGACACCAGATGTCCGAAGGACATCTGGTGTCTCAACATTCCGGCCTTGCTTCTTCAGCCATAGTTCTACTTCACGCGCCGGCGCCGAGACTATTTTTGCCTTGACTTCCGTTTCTTTTGGAATTTGCCGCCGTTGAATCCCGCTTCTGTTAACTCCATAAAATCTGTCGGGTTTGTTAAATTCCAAAATTTCCGCAAACTCTGGTTTTTTTCTCTGTTTTGAAATAATTTGTCTGCTGAATGGTTTTTCATTTTGCGCTTTCAGTTTTGCGCCTTCAGTTACTTCACCGCCCACGCTTGCCAGCACCGCTTTCAAATCGCCTTGTTTTTTTAACTCCTCTTCCAGCTCTTGAGCCAGCTGTTCCTTGGTTTTTGGCTCCGGGAAAAACGGCTCAAAAACAAGATTCGGAATTAAACTTTCCGGAATTTCTCTTGAGTTCCTGACATCGGAAGTCCGAAGGACTTCCGATGTCACAACATTAACTTTGTTTTTTCTTAAGTTAATTTCCGCCGCCAGATTTTCAAATTTTGCCAAATCAACTCGGCCCGTCTGGTCCACCGGCTTAATGTCAAAAATGGCTTGGTAATTTTTCATTTTCTCTGGCATAAACTTTTTAATCAAAAGGTAACTTAATTTTACAACAGGAAGATATTAATTAGTAGACGTTTCCGTTGGGACTGGGGTTGGAACCGGAGTTTCTGAAGGAACGGGTGTTTCTGAAGGGCTGGGCGAGGGTTCTAAACTCGGAGCTGGGGTTTCGCTTGGCGTGGGTGTGGTCGTAGGCTGTGAAGCCGAAGTCGAAGATCCTGAGGAATCCGATGACGAATGGGATCCTGAGCCATCAGGCGAAGGAGTTGTAGGTATCTCCGAAGGACTGGGAGACGCCGATAATTCAGGAGTCGGACTCGCTGAAGGTTCCGGAGTCCCAGAAGGTGAAGTCGTTGGAGTTGGAGTTAGAGTTGTCGGGACAGTCACCCCGTTATTTTGCAACAGCTGTTTCAGTTGATCTTTGGTCACACATACTTCTTCCAAACAAATTTCTTTAGCAATGATTTTGTCAGTTACAATTTCAGCCACCTTCAGCAGGCCTTTTTCTATCACTATGTCGTAATACTTTTTCAATCGTGCCAATAGCGCATTAGTCATTAACTCAACATCAAAAGTTGTTCCACCTGCCTTGATATCGCCTTCAGCCGGCGTTGAGTTTGAGACAATATTGCCGAATAGTTTTTTGTTCAACTCTTCAAAAGCCAAAGAAAGCGAACTTTGCTTGGCATCCAGTTCCTGTATCCCTTTGATTATCCTCCAAGACGAGATTTCCGCCACCTTGTAGTAGCCGTCTGAACCGGAAGAGACAAGATCGGCGTAAGCAGGCAGAGTCAGCAGTTCTTGAGCTATCGTACCGATTTTGGTTTCTCCAGAAGCGTTGATGGTAAATTGGTGAAGGGGAATACCAGACAGATAGCCCAACTGATTTGGCGCCAAAACTATATTGCTCTTCAAACGGGCGTCAGAAGAACAAGAAGTAGTGATAGCAGTAGACTCTGGGTTCTGGTCGCAAGTGCCGTCAGAATCCTGCAGACGAAGGACATTGCCGTCAAAAGAAGTACTGGAAATATGAACCAATATGGAAGGGCCGGGGTCACCAATACTGACTCGGCCGTTGGTTACAGAAAATGGGAAGACTCCACCCGTGCCGATTCGTACTGTTCCAAGGTTTGTACCGCCGCTGTTGTTTTCATCAATAGAGAGCGTGGTAGCACCAGCACGGTTGTAGTAGATATTGCCCCAATTACTAGTAGTATCTGTAGTATCGCTACCGATCTTGATGCCACTCGTAGTTGAACCAATAACATGAAGAACGGAATTGGGGGCCGTTATCCCCCCGATGCCAATATTGCCATTTTCTTGAATACGGAAACGTTCTGAACTTGAAGCAACCCGGAAAAGTACTGCCGTAGATGAACCAGGATTGCCTACAACGTCTAGAGTGCCGCCAGGACTGGTGCTACCGATGCCGATATTGCCGTCGTTTTTTATAGTCATCCTTGCTGTTGCGCTGCTTGCCCCGTCAAGGGTAGTCATGAAAGTCAAACTTCCCGGCATATCTCCAGTGCCAGGCGTCCCGTCAATATTGGCTTTTATCTGCGCGGCTACCTGGTAGTTCGTTCCGTCATATCCCCGGGCAATCCATTGTCCGATGTTGTCCCCGTTCGCTACGGTTGTCGCCGCACCAGCACTTCCTCGTGCGGAATAATTATTTATGGAACCGGCCGGATTGGAGTCGGCGAAATCGTATATTATTATCCCCTGTCCCGACCCTACTGACAGAGCAAGCTTGTCGTCCGGCGTCGTCGTCCCAATCCCCACATTGCCCCCCACAATATTTAATGTGTTAGCTGACGCATTAGCGTTAACTACTAAAGCGTTGTTGGCGCCGGCAACAAATCCTTTGGCTACAGACAAAGAGCCGGAGAAACTGTTGGATCCTGTGTTGATTGAAGTGAAAGTGCCGGAGATGGAAGCGTTGCCGCCAAACGAGACAGTGCCTTTGACTTCCAAATCGCCCGACACTAGTACATCATTAGAAGTTGAGATGTAGTTGGAGTGGCCGGTGGCAGAGGTGCCAAATCTGGAGTAAGCCACTGTGGCGGTACCGCCGACTTGCAAGGCGTTAGTTACAATCAGCTCATCACCAAACTTGCCAGCGCCGCCGACGACATCAAAACGGACACTAGGCGCAGTGGTGCCGATTCCAACATTGCCGTTGTTGTCTATGCGCATCCTTTCTGTACCGGCCACTGTTACATTGTCCGCAGCCGTATAAAACTTGATCACAGTTTGTGCATAACCGAGGGAACTTCCCCCACCAATGTTCAGTGTATTGTTTGTTGGGTCAGAAGTATCCTGAAGTATAGTAGATGGGATATTAGCATTATTGTAATTTGCAACCCCAAATCTAAAGGTTTTAGTTGTAGTATCCGCCGTAACGCTTTGACCGATAAACCAGTTGCCAACAACATTTAGTACCTGGCTGGGCGTCGTCGTCCCAATCCCCACATTGCCACCAACAATATTTAATGTGTTAGCTGACGCATTAGCGTTAACTACTAAAGCGTTGTTGGCGCCGGCAACAAATCCTTTGGCTACAGACAAAGAGCCGGAGAAACTGTTGGATCCTGTGTTGATTGAAGTGAAAGTGCCGGAGATGGAAGCGTTGCCGCCGAAGGAAGCCGTGCCTCTGACTTCAAGATCACCCGAGATGAGCAGGTCATTGGTGGTTGAGATGTAGTTGGAGTGACCCGTGGTTAAAGTGCCGAATCTGTTGTAGGCGGCGCTGGCAAAGCCACCGACTTGGATAGTGTTGCCCGTCAGAAGGTAGGAGGCAGAGGCGGTGCCTTGGACTTCAAACTTGGTGGTAGGAGTGGTGGTGTTGATGCCGACATTACCGGTGCCTGACAACAGGGTCATGATATCGGCGGCAGTTGTGGTGTTTCTGATACGGATGTCGCCGTTGCCAACGATAACCAGCGCTTCGGCGGTTCCAGAAATACTACCATTATGTTCGCGGTACAGACCAGAGTAAGAATTGCCATCAAGAAAAGAAACGCTCGGCGATACCGGGCCGCGTTTGATAGCGATAACCCCGCCAGAATTATCATTGGCGTCACCCAGAAATATATTACCAGCCCCGCCGATACTAAGTTTGTGGGTAGGCGCCGTAGTTCCAATACCAACATAACCAATGGAAGAAACAGTTACCAATGCTGAAGTGTTGTTGAGAATATCCAACCTTTCACTAGAACCAGCCGAACGAATGGTAAACTGGCCTTCAGCCGCATCACCGGTAGCTGAAGTGGATTTTAGAGTAATGTCCACGTTGCTGGAACCGGAGGCAAGCACTACACCGTTAGCCCCAGTGTCTATGGTTAATTTTTGTTCAGGAGAAGTGCCGCCGATGCCGACATTGCCGTTCTCTTGGACTCGGAATAACTCGCTGGCAGAAGCAACTCTGAATAGCGCGCTGGTGGAGTTGCCAGAAATATTACCCACAATATCTAGGGGAGCAGAAGGACTGACAGAGCCAATTCCGACATTGCCGGCAAAGTAGTTCACGTTAGAACCAGTCTGTGAAAGATTACCGAAGCGGAAACCTTTGGTTACTTCCAGCGAGCCGAGGAAAGAGTTGGAGGCAGTCGAATTGCCTGTCAGTATGCCAGTTAAGATGGTGCTGCCAGCCACAGAAAGGTTGCCGCCCGAAGACAAACCGGTGGTGGCGTGCACTCCCTTGGTTACTTCCAAACCGCCAGAGAAAGAGTTGGAGGCAGTGAAGTTTGAAGTTATGGCTCCGCCTAAGGTGAGAGTGGATGAGATGGAAGCGGTGCCGCCGACTTCAAACATGGTGTCAGTGGTATTGCCAGAGTTAACGCCTAACCTGGAGTTGGCTGAAGTCAACTCAAAAGAGTCGGAGCCGGAAGCGCTGGTGAAACCGAACTGGTTAACGCCGGAGATATTCTTGGAGTTGCCGGTAATGTCTCCGCCCAGAGTGAAGGCGTTTAACTGCAGGGTGCCGGAGTTGATGGACTGGATGATGTTGGTGCCGCCACCGTTGAAGGTTAAACCTCCACCGGAGGTAGTAACTAAAATGTTGTCAAAGTCGGCTTGGGCTGCTCTCAAGCCTTTGGATATATCCAATGAGCCGGCAAAACTTGATGAGCCGGTGTTAGAGAAAGTATTAGTGCCATAGGTAAAGAAGTTGCCTGAAACAGAGGCCACTCCGCCGAAGGAAGCCGTGCCTCGGGTTTCAAGATCGCCGGAAATCAACAAATCGTTGGTGGTAGATATGTAATTTGAGTGGCCGGTGGTAGAGGTGCCAAATCTTGAATAGGCCGCACTGGCATATCCTCCGACTTGCAACGTATTGCCGGTCAGGAGGTAAGAGGCGCTGGCCGTGCCTTGGATTTCAAAGACAGTGGAGGGAACAGTAGTTAAAATGCCGACACGGTTGTTGGTAGCATCTATGGAGAGGGTGTTGGTGTCAAAAGAGAATCCGTTAACTCCCCCGGTTAAGGTTAGGTTGGTGTCGTTGGCAAAGGTCCAAGCATCGGCATTGGAAGTGACGGTGTCGCCAGTGGCGTCGCCCAGAGTTGTGTTGCCGGTGATTGAAGCGTTGC
>CAYZNJ010000024.1:251-9640 GCA_964479745.1 uncultured Candidatus Saccharibacteria bacterium | reverse complement strand
CGCTTATTTTGGCCGGCGGCATTCCGCTGGGCTTGTGGCTTATAAAAAACTACGGTTCGTGGGGCTCCGTTATAATGGTTACGGTGTGGTTTACGGTTTCACACCTTATCTCTTTCATATATTTGATTCGCAAGCTAAAGCAAAATAACCGGCAATAAATGACAGACAGTTTTGTCAAAACAATAGTTTTAATTCCGACTTTTAACGAAAAAGAAAATATCGGGCCGTTGGTCCGTGAAATTTTTGGTTTGTATCCGGATATTTCTATTTTAGTCATTGACGACAGTTCTTTGGACGGTACCGCCGAAGAAGTACTCTCTATGCAAGGCTCATTTCCGAACCTTTTTCTTATTCGGCGTTCCGGCCGGCGCGGTTTGGGTCGTTCTTATCTGGATGGTTTCAGAATGGTTGCCGGCGACCAGCGTTACGAAAATATAGTTACCATGGATGCTGATTTTTCCCACAACCCCAAAGAAATCGGCCCGATGCTGGAAAAGTTGTACAAGGGATGCCCTTGGATAGTTGGGTCGAGGTATGTTGCCGGCGGGGGAGTTGAGAATTGGAGTTTACGCCGGAAACTGCTAAGCCGTTTTGCTAATTTTTACGTCGGGTTTATCTTGGGTGTCGGTGTGGCCGATATGACAGCCGGTTTTAACTGTTTCAAAAAAAGCGTGTTGAGAAATATTGATTTGGAATCAATTTCTTCCGACGGTTACGCTTTCTTGGTGGAACTGAAATATAAAGTTTCTAAAGCTGGTCTGCGTTTGAGCGAATACCCCATAATTTTTTTGGAGCGCAGGGAAGGAAAGTCAAAAATGTCCCCGGGTGTAATTTGGGAATCAATATGGCTGCCTTGGAAGTTGCGTTTCAGGTAATTCTTATTTTGACTGAATAATATTAAAACCCCGCTGTAGCGGGGTTTTGGTGGTATGCGGAATTTTCACAACATTTTAAAACATCTTTTTCCAAGTGTTTGCAAATCATAGTCAATCATTTTTCTAGCCAGTTCAAAAAATGATATTTCTGGCTGCCAGCCCAGCTTTGTTTTTGCTTTTGACGGATCAGCGCGCAATTCACGAATGTCCAGGGGTCTTGTTAGGCTTTTGTCGATAATGACATATTTTTGCCAGTCTAGGCCGACATAACCAAAGACAATATCTAGGAATTCTTTAATTGAGTGGCTTTCTCCTGTTCCGATAACATAGTCGTCGGGTTTCTCTTGTTGTAGCATCAACCACATTGCTTTGACGTAGTCCTGAGCGTGACCCCAGTCTCTTTTAGTTTCAATGTTGCCCAACCTCAAATTTTCTTGGAGGCCCACTTTAATTCTGGCTGCTGCTTGACTGATTTTTCTGGTTACGAATTCACAACCGCGTCTCTCGCTCTCATGGTTAAAAAGTATGCCGGCCGAAGCATGGAGGCCATAAGCTTCCCGGTACATTCGGGTTAAGTAAAAACCGCCAACCTTAGAAATGCCATAAGGCGAAACTGGCTGAAATTTTGTCGCCTCACTTTGAGGCGTTGTTCCAACTGAACCAAACATCTCGCTTGTACCAGCGAAATAAAAGCGGCACCAAGGGGCAAAAGTTTTTGTTGCCTCAAGCAGATAATGGGTGCCTTTTTGGTTTATCTCGAATGCTCCAAAACTATCTTCAAAAGATATTGCTACCTGGCTTTGAGCGGCCAGATGATAAATTTCATGTGGCTGGATTTCTTGAATCAACTGGGATACCCGTGGCTGGGTAGTGATATCTCCATAATGCAGCCTTAACCTTCCAACTAAATGGCTTATGCGCGAAAATCTTTGTTCCTGATCTTCTGAAGCAATCCGCCGGACTAAACCGTGAACTTCATATCCGTTGTTTAAAAGAAGTTCTGCCAGATAAGATCCGTCTTGACCGGTTATGCCGGTGATTAAAGCTCTTTTTGCCACTATTTTGCTCCATTTTTCAAAATTCTTAGGTGAGTATAGGTAAAAAACACAAAACCGTCAATTATGACGGTTTTTTATCCGGATTTCTGCTGTAATTTATAAAAATAAGTTCTTCTCCTTTTGCTGTTATAATTAAAACTTCCTCGTTGTTTAGCTGTCTGGTTGTCACGAGATTTTCAATGGGGTCTATAATTCTTTTTCTGAAAAGGTCTTGCAGAAAACGGGCTTGATTTGGTTTGTTGGCCGATTCTTTAAGCAGAAGTTGTTTGATGCTTTCACCGTTTTTACCCTTGGTGATGACAAGTTTTATGAATTTTCTGGTCAAGCTAAACCGCAGTTCTTCCAGCAACATGTCAAAAATTTTACCGTAGTCTTCGGGAGTCAGTTCGTTAAACATCAAAACCTCGTCCAGCCGGCCCAAGAACTCGTTGCTGAATCTTTTTCTAAGTTCGACCATGCCTGCTTCGTAAATATCTTTTTTTCTGTTTCCGGCGGTAAATCCGATCTGGTTTCTTTTGCCGTGTATCATGTCTGAAATTTTTTCACTGCCGGCATTTGATGTCATCAAAATAAAGGCATTTCTTAAATCAATTTCTTCGCCGTTGCCGAGAGTGGTTTTGCCCTCTTCCATAACCTGCAAAAGAAAGTCGTAAAGCGAAGGGTCAGCCTTTTCAATTTCGTCAAAAAGAATAATCAAAACGGGTTCTTTTGCTTTTACTGGCGCCGGTTCTGTCGGAACGGTTTCTTCAGCCTTAATTTCCTTTGGCTCTCCTTCTCCATCATTTGCGGGTTCTTCTTGTTCTGTTGAATCTTGGTCTTGATTGTCCTCGGTTTGTCCGCTCTCAACTTTTAAAACAAGCATGTGATAATTATTGAGGACTGCGTTTCGACGCGCTATCATTAGCCGTTTAGATAACATCAAAAAGTCTTTTCGTCCTTTTATTTTCGGAGGCAAGTTTTCAACTCGTCCTTCTAAGTTCTGAATGTTTTGAAGCTCCGCATCAATATCGGATATTTTTTCTTTTATTAGCGCCAGTTCTTGGATAAAATTTTTGAAAAGACGGTTGTTTTTAAGAAGTATGTCTTCAAAACTTTCCACTGTTTCTTCTTCCGGTTCTTCTACTTTTTCGTGTCTGCTTTTTGTTTCTACCTTTTTGCTGTAGCCGGGTATTTTTGAGTAAAGCATGTTCTTGGATAACCTGGGCGGCTTATCGTGGCCTATGTAGCCGGGCGGAGCGCCGATAAGTTTGGCTACTTCGTGTTTGTCTTTGTAAGTTACGCATTCAACTAAAGTGAATGCAGAACGGATTCCATAAAAAAATTGCGCCAATCTCTTTGCCAGTTCCGTTTTGCCTACACCAGAAGGTCCTAGAAGAAGAAAGCAACCAATCGGCCGGTCTTTGTATCTTTCGCTAAAGTCTTTGAAACCTGATTCCAGCCGGCTGTAGGCTCGGGCTACCGCCTTGATAGGTTCGGGCTGTCCCACAACATATCTTCCTAAAAATTCCTCCATCCGGGTTGCAGCTGGAGGTTTTATAGATGCATCCAACTTTTTCACAACGACCCCCAGTTTGTTTTTAAAGAGCCTTTTAAGTTTGAGGTATGCTAACAATTATCTGCCGGCTTGTCTAATCACGGTATTGGCGGTTTTTAAAGCAATTGAAAAGTCCAAAGCAAGAGAGCGATGCTTTATGTAGAAGAGGTCATACTGAAGTTTTTCGGCCGCATCTTTTATTGAAGCGCCGTAGTGATAGTGTGTTTGCGCCCAGCCGGTCAGGCCCGGCTTTACCAGATACCGCTCCTCGTAGAAAGGAACATTTTTCTTAAGTTCTTCATGAAACTCCGGCCTTTCAGCTCTCGGTCCCACAAAGGACATCTCGCCCCTAAGAATGTTCCATAACTGCGGCAGTTCATCTAGCCTTGTTTGGCGCAAAAATCTTCCTACTTTTGTTACTCTGGGGTCATTTTCCTGCGCCCAAACTGCGCCTGTTTTGGCTTCAGCGCTGCCGTCTTTGGAATCAGAAATCATTGTCCGGAACTTTATGATGGAGAACTCTTTGCCTAGCTGGCCGACTCTTATTTGTTTGAAAAATATCGGTCCTGGCGAGCTTAACTTTATGGATAGAGCAATAAGCGGCGTTAAAACTAAGGTTATGGTGCCGAATGTTGCCGTGAAAACAATATCCAACAGCCTTTTGGCGATTTCATATAATTTTTTGCTGCCTTCAGACAAATTTTCCAAAAACCAAATCTGGTCTATGTTGTCAAGAAGTATCTTGTTGCTCGTTTTTTCATAAAAGCCGGACAGCGTGTAAAAGTTTATCTTTCTGTGGATCAACTGATAGAAAACCTCAGTCATTCGCGGGATTTTGTATGCTTCCGGGCTTATTATTATAGTGTTGATTTGTTTTTCTTCAACTTTTTCTTTGAGCTGACCCATGTCTCTGATAACATCAAATTCAAAAGGTTCCTGCTCTGTTTTGTTTTCAGTTACGTCTAAGACATGCTCCAGACGGTAACCTAATTGAGGGTTATCTTTTAAAAATTTTGCCAGTTGCAGCGATTGATTGTTCAGGCCGACTATTATTGTCGGTTTTTTTAACTTTTGTGAGGAAATTATTTTATTGAAGGATATCCGCAAGGCAAAATCTAAAACAGAAAAGAAAACAACAAAGAGAAAGAGGTTTCTTCTTGGAGCGATCCTGAAAAAAGGAAGCAAGTAAAAAAAGGCAATGCCGGCCAGAGTGTTGAAAAGTATAGTCTTAAAAAATGTGGCGTAAAATTCAGGCCCGTTTTTTAGAAATTGCGTGTCGTAAAGATTGACAATGTAGAATACAAAAAGCCAGATTATAAACAGAACAGAAAACGGTAAAAAGTGAAAATCCATCTGTTCTTCAAAATTTAAGCCATATCTGACCAGCAGGGTGATCCAGAGGGCTAAATAAAGTCCTATAATATCGGTTAGTAAGAGAATAAACTTTTTCATCCCGTACGAACCAGGGTGTGATTTTAACTAAAATCACACCCGTGGAGGTTATATGTTTAATAATTTATATAGATAGTTTGTACTTTTTATTTTGGATAACATGGTTTAATAAGGTTAAGTTGGTTCGTACGGGATTCATGAGTTTCAACTTATAATACGCTATTTTCTGGTTTTTGTCTAATTCCTGTGTATATTTGTAGGCCGTAAGTCATAATAAGCAGTGTTTTTGCAAGTGAGCGTATTCTTGCTTGCAACGGGTTTTTATTAATGATATAACTTAGCCAAGTTTTTTGAAAAACTATCAAGGTGTAAAAAATGTCAAAAGAAAAAATTCCCGTAGGCATAGTTGGCTTGGGAATGGTTGGCGAACCTTTGCATAGGTGGTTTAAAGAGATTCGCGGTCACAAAAGATGCGACAACTTGTTCTTGTATGATACGGATCCCAAAAAAGGATACTTTGACGATATAAATTATGCAGAAGTAATATTTATTTGTGCTCCGACTCCGCCGGATCCTGACGGCAGTTGCAATACGAAAATTGTTGCCAGTGCCGTAGAAACCATAAGAAGCGGCAAAATTATTGTTATCAAATCTACTGTTACACCCGGCACGACACAACTGCTTCAGTCTAAAAATTTAGACAAAGCCCTGATGTTTAACGGGGAGTATTTGACAGAGTCACAATCATGGTCTGATTTTTTACATCCTGCCAGGCAAATTATCGGGTTTACGCCTCAAAGTAAAAAGTATTCAACTCTTGTTTTAAATCTTTTGCCGCAGGCCAACTTTCAAAGCCCAATGCATATGGACTACTGGAAATTTGAAATGACGGCAACGGAGGCGGAAGTTGTAAAATATGCCTCTAACGTTTTTGGATTTTGCAAGGTTATTTTTGGCAATATGTTCTATGATTACTGCCGGGCTATTGAACAAAATTTTGGAGTGGACGTTTCGTATGAAAATGTCAGAAAAGCCATAGCCGCTGACCAAAGAATTAACGAGGCGTGGCTTGGGCCGGTGAACCATGGCGGTTATCGCGGCGCTGGGGGCTTTTGTTTTCCTAAGGACATGAGCGCTCATCTCCAGGCTGTTAAATTTCACGTTAACAGCCTTGGGTTTTCATCTTTAAAAACCCTTCTTGAAAAACAGGTCAGAATACTTGAGGACATTTGGGACTACAACGTTGAACTTTTAAAACAGCAAGACAAAACCATCGTTGATATTTCAAAACATGAAAAAGATATTGTTGTTTAGCCCATTTTTGATATGATGTTATTGAAGAATGAGTGAAAATCGCAGACAATTTTATTTGTTAGTTTTAACGGTATTTATTGCAATACCGTTTTTTGTTCTGCCTGCTTCCGTCTTGGCTTTTAACATTGGCGAGGACTTATCTTTTAGCACTAGCGACAAATTTGATTTTAGCGGCCGGAAAAATATTTCTGCCACCTTGCGTCTGGTTGGCCAAAAAGCCCAGTATTTTTTTGAAGATGCTTTCTGGAACACTTTAAACCCTTCCCAGCAAGGTAGCCTTCTTCAAAAGGCCGGGAGATTGTCCGACGAGTTTGATAACCGCATTTATCCCATAGAGACTTCTTTTTGGGGTTCAGAGTCCAATCCGGGCATTGATAACGACCCTCGCGTAGTTGTTGTTTTAACAAACTTGATTGACACAGCCGGCGGTTTTTACGACACAAGCAACCAATATCCCAAAAACAGGGTACCGGAGTCAAACGAGAAAGACATGATTTTTTTAAACGTCAGGGCGCTTTCAAACAGCAGCGAAAGAAAAACCAATTCTTTTTTGGCGCATGAATTCCAGCACCTGATTTCTTTTAACCAAAAAACTATTTTGAGGAATTCGGACGATGATATCTGGTTGAACGAGACTCGTTCAGAATATTCTCCCAGCCTGCTTGGTTATAACGAACCCTACGAAGGCTCTAACCTGAAAAGAAGAATTGCCGCCTTTTTGGATAATCCGACCGACAGTCTGACCGAATGGTCCAACGAAGCGGCCGATTACGGTCAAGTTGAGGTCTTTGGGGAATATTTGGTGGAACATTTTGGCTCGGTCGTTTTGAGCGACTCTTTGCACAGCGTAAAAAGCGGCATAGATTCTTTGAGTGAGGCTTTGGCCAACAACAGATTTAATTTCAACTTTGCTGATGTTTTTTTGAGATGGGAAGTCGCCAACGCGATAAATGACATCTCTTTTGACACCACTTTGGGGTATTTCAACAGCGGGCTAAGACAGGAAATAAAAGCGCCGCCTACTCAAACTATAACCTATCTTAACGACGATTCCGATGTCATCATCTCCCACGACTTCAAAGATTGGCAGGCAAAATGGTTTTGGATAAGTGGATTTCAACCTGGGCAAAAAAACGTTTTGCAAGCAAGCTTGTCAGGCGCCAAAAAAAACTTTTTTAAAGCGGCGGCGATTATTTTTCGTCAAAATGGAGAAAAAGAGGTCGAGTTTTTTGACCTGTCAGATCCGTCTGCTAACACCAATTTATTTTTCAAACTGTCTTCGCAGATAAACCCAGAGCAGATAGATGTTGATAAAATAATTTTTATTCCGGTAAAAACCGAGAAAACTGGCAACTTTAACGGCTTGCAGGAGCTTTCAACTTTGAATATGGATTTTAGAAGAATTGCCGAAGTGCAAACAACGGTTTCCCCTTCTCCAACACCTTTACCGATTCTTTTTGCCCAAACTTTTGCAAAACCCTCAGATTTTGGCCTGAAAGAAGGGGACTTTATAAGAGCTGAAGGCGACAACGATATTTATATTGTCAACGACTTTGGCTACAAAAGACTGGTTTTGAGTCCTAAGATTTGTTTGCAATACGGGCATCTCGGCGCCCGAGGCTGTTTTTCGGCGGTAAAAATTGTTCCACCTTCTGTTCGCGACGCTTTCAAAACATCGTGGTACTTCAGCAATGGAGAAACAAATGACGGCAAAGTTTATTTTCTGGAACAGACGGGCGAAGATGAAGCTGTTTTGCATCATTTGGATATTTCCGGAAATGATTTTGCAAGTCAAGGTGGAAATTTTAAATCTGTTTTTATTTTTAACACTCGCGAACAAAACGCATATCTTTTGGGGCAAGATTTAAAAAATTTACCAAAATAATTTTTTTAAAGTTATCAACAATTTTCCTAGGAGAAAAATTTTTTTTGTTGTAAAATTAAATCAGAAAAATAATTTAAAAAAATTATTTTGTAGAATCGCAGCGGTTTGGTCGTCCGTTGCAAAAAATTCAGCTGCTGCGGTGGCTGAACAAGGAGGGATAGCACTTAAATTTAAAATTTAGAAATAAAAAATTAAAATTTAAATATTGAGTGCAGTCCTAAAAAACTAATGGCCAAGAAAAAAAAGGGCAAGAAAAAGAAGAGAATCTAACCTCTCACAACCCAGCTCTTTCTAGAGCTCGACAAGATAGAAAATTTTATAGATTTAATTAGTCTTTGAAATTTCTAGAACTGTTGAACTTTTGAAAGAGCTGGGTTGTTTTTTTATGCTTTTATGCTACTATTTTTGTTATTATGAAGTATAATTTACAGGGCAAAAATATTGAGTTAACTGGGGCGTTAGAGTCTTTTGTTGGCGGGAAGGTGAGGGTGTTGGAAAAACTGGCCTCACGTTTTGACCAGGAGGTTTTAGAAGCCAGAATAGAAGTGGGTAAACCTTCCAAGCATCACCGTTCGGGTTTTGTTTTTTATGCTGAAATAAACCTAAAACTGCCGGGGCGGTTATTAAGGGCGGAAGCTAACCACTTGGACTTAAACTTTGCTATTAACGAAGCCTTCAGAGAAATAGAAAGGCAAGTCGAAAAATACAAAAGCAAATTAATGCAAAGAAAAACCTTAACGTAAAATGTCTTTTCTGTCTAAAATCTTTGGCGACGCGAATGAGCGCTATTTGAAAGGCGCTCAATTCTTAGTTGACGACGTTAACAAATTTGAAAAAGAATTTGAAAGTTTTGGTAATCTTAAAATCAAATCTAAAACTTTAGAGTTTAAGAAAAGATTAGGCGAAGCAGAAGCTTTGGATAAAATTTTGCCGGAAGCTTTTGCTTTAGTCAGGGAAGCGGCCAGAAGAACAATTCAGCAGAGGCCTTACGATGTTCAGCTGGTTGGCGGTGTTGTTTTGCATCAAGGAAAAATTGCGGAAATGAAAACCGGGGAAGGAAAGACTTTGACGGCAACTTTGGCTGTGTATCTTAATGCTTTGAGCGGCAAAGGAGTGCATGTGGTTACTGTTAACGACTATTTATCCCGCAGAGATACTGCTTGGATGGGACAGATTTACGACTTGCTCGGATTAAGTGTTGCTTGCTTGAATCACGAAGCTAGTTACATCTATGATTCGGACCATGTTAACAAAGAAGAAGAAAAAGATTTAGACAAAACCCGAGATCAGTTGGGAAGTTTTAAGGTTGTCCACGAGTTTTTACGTCCTGC
>CAYZNJ010000024.1:0-241 GCA_964479745.1 uncultured Candidatus Saccharibacteria bacterium | reverse complement strand
GATCGTTGACGAAGTTGATTCAATTTTGATTGATGAAGCCGGCACCCCTTTGATTATTTCAGCTCCGGACAGCGACTCTACCAAACTTTACGAAACATTTTCCAAAGTAGTTCCGAATCTTAAAGAAAATGAAGATTACAATGTTGACGAAAAGCTGAAAGCGGTAAGCATAACCGAAAAGGGAATTGAAAAAGTTGAGGGCATGCTTAAGGTAGGCAATATCTACGAAGAAGGCGGAATG
>CAYZNJ010000023.1:0-9806 GCA_964479745.1 uncultured Candidatus Saccharibacteria bacterium | reverse complement strand
AAAACACTGCCAAAAAATGCGGGAATCTTCGGAAACCATATTGGTCTGCCAAAAGTCTACATCAACTAAAGCTTGAAACGGCATTGAGTGGCTTGAAAAGGTAGTCAGCCTTTCCGGCCGTTCTTGCTGAATCGTGTGCCAAAAAGTTGCCGAAAAAGCGACAACCCGAGCCAACGCCGGCGCTTCCCAAATATTATTGGTATAAAGAGGCACCGGCTGATAGGAAGAGTGGAGCGGATCTTGCGTGGTCAGATAAAGGTATGTCAGCAAGGAAAAATAGTTCGATGAAACAACAGTGTCAATATCTAAGTTAGAAACAATAACATGATCATGGTGTATTTTCAGAGCATCAACAATTTTTTCTTTCGCTTCTCTGCCGGCAAAAGAGGCATTCGAGCCCTTACCCGTAAGTTCTCCGGCAACATCAGCCGGATGTTCAGTCACCAAGAATTGAAAAAATTTATTGCCATATTCTTTTTCCAGTTCGTATCCAAGCTGATTAGTTTCTTGTCCGGCTCTTTCTTCTTGAGCCAACACCACAATCATTTTTGTTTTAGGATATTCGGAACGCAGCAAACTTTCCAAAGTCGCCGCAACCAACTCTCTCCCCTCTTTGTATCTGGGCAAAATGACCAAATGATAAATATCTTGCCAACTCTTAATAGTTTTTAGTTTATAGCTTATAGTTTCTAGCCCAGAAAGTTCTTCAAGCCAATTTACATCTAAGTTGCGACGCATTTTCTTAAAAGCCTGACGCAAATGAAGCGACAAGTAGACAGTTTTGATAAGCCAGTATATATCAAAGAGTATAATGAAAATCGCTATAAAAGCCGGCGCTATAAATGAAAACAAAATTATTAAAATTAAGGTTACCCAAGCCAAAAAACCAGGCAGTATCTCAAAAAAACGATATAAACACCTCTCTTTTTTCAAAGAAAGATCGGAATATTTGCTCAATTTGCCATAGTCCATAACTTGTTGAAGGCTAACTTTAAAAACAATAAAACAATATACTTATGTAGTCAATGTTGCCAAGTACTCTAAAATATTTTAACTTTAGTGCAAACTTATTGAACTTTGAAAAATAAAGAGGTCAAAAATGACAGAGCGTCTGGATTTAAACAAGATTTACGAAGAAGATGTTGCCAGAAAAAGAGCCAAAAAGTCTCAGCATATGGAGCTTACTTTGAGGGATTATATCGGTTTAGTTACCAAAGATTCCTCAATTGCCCAAAACTCACCGTCGCGTTTGCTGGAAATCTGTTTAGCGGCAAGCACAGAAGAAATACCGGAAAGAGAAAGATGGTTAGGCGTAAAAAAACGCTACAACTTATTTGCCGAAAAACTTTTTGGTGTAGAAAGGCCGACAGCTCAGTTTGTCTCTTTTTTAGAAACTGGAGCCGCCCGCTTATCCACAGGCAAACAGATTTTGCTTTTGGTCGGTCCGCCGGCTTCGGGCAAATCCAGCTTTGTTAAGATATTAAAGACGGCTTTGGAAGATTACAACACCCGGCCCGTCTTTGCGATAAAAGGCTGTCCGATGCATCAAGAACCCTTGCTGCTTCTGCCCAGATATCTTAGAAAGCAATTTGAAAGTGAGCTGGGTGTTAAAGTTGAGGGCGACCTTTGTCCAGTTTGCCGCCATCTTTTGCAGGAATATACAAACAAAGACACCGGGGAGGTGCGCTGGCTTGACATTCCGGTCGAGACCTTCACTTTTTCAATCCAAGGCACAAGAGGAATCAGTTCTTTTGAAGCTACAGATGACATTGCTTCCGACATTGCCAAACTGGTTGGACACGAAAACATCGGCGTCACTTCCAATCCGGAAAAAGGCTACGACCACTATCTGGCATTCACCCTTTCCGGCGAATTGCCTAAAGCTAATCGAGGTTTAGTTGAAGGCAGAGAGCTGACTAACGCCAAAAAGGAACAACTAGCTGTTTTTTTCAGCGTTGCCGAAGAAAAAGAAATCAAGATTGAAGGTTCAAATTTTCCCCATATTTCCGTTGACGAGGTCGTCATCGGCCACACCAATCTTGCCAGCTTTAACGAATTTAAAAAGGGCGGTCCGGGTAAAGAAGGACTGCATAGCCGTTTTTACGTTATCCCCTTTCCTTATCCTCTAAGAGTGAAGGACGAGGTTAAAGTTTACCAAAAACTGATCCGGCAGGAAAGCGACTTCGCCAAATTAAAACACATTCACATCGCTCCCGGCACCCTTGAGCTGGCCGCTACCTTTGCAATCCTTACGCGCCTTAGCCCTTCTCAAACAGGTCTTGATAATCTGACTAAACTTAAAATTTACAACGGCGATAAAGTTCTGACTGAACTGGAAAACAAAGAAAAGGTGCCGATTGACATTCGCCATCTTTTAGAAGAAGGGCAGAACTCTGAAGATATGGCAAAACGAGAAGGAATGTTTGGCGTAGGCTCGCGTGACGTCTTGGCCGCATTAAATACCGCTCTTGTTGAAGAAGCTGGTCAAAATGGCTGTCTCACGCCTCTTAGAGCTATATATGCCTTGCGCCGCGGTTTTGAGCATCGCATGGGCTATGCGCCGGAAGATTTACAGCGTTTTAAGCTTTTGCTTTCTGCGGGCGAAGCCAAGGGTGTGCCCAGCGAATACAAAGACTTTATTGTTAAAACAGTCAGTCGAGCCTTTCTCGCCGCTTATGATGATCTGGCCAGAGATCTATTTGATAAATATATACAGGAGGCCCAGTTTGAAAGAAGTCAGAAGAGTAAGATAATAAAAGGCCAGCTTTTTGAAGTGCCGCGAGACAAAATTTCCGGCAAGCCTAAAGAGCCAGACATTAAGTTTCTAAAGTCTATTGAAGCCCACATACCAATCGGCGAATCGGAGGCTGAAACTTTTCGAGGTGAAATTATTATCTTTAAATCTGCGAATCCTAATTTTGGCTATGATTCTTATCCTCCGTTGGCCAAAGCGGTAGAGAAAAAACTTTTAGCCGACAGTAAGTCTCATCTTACTACCGTTTTAGCCACAGATAAACCCAAAGAAGAAGGCGACAAAAGAAGAATTGACGATTTATTTACAGCCTTGACTAATCCGCCTTCCGGCAAGGAAGAAGATAAACATTGTAAATTCTGCGCCGCCGAAGCAGTTGAAAGAGCAAGAGAATTCCTTAGCGAATAGGGTTTTGAAAATACCAATCTCCTTTGTGTTGACAAAGGAGATTTTTATTTTTAGAGTTAAGGCCGTTAATACTGTATCTTAAAAACTAGAAAGGAGAATAAACATGCCGATAACTGCGCCTGACATAGTTTCTGAACAAGGCAAATCTGACGCTAAACGCCACCGCGACAAGCAGAAGGAAGTCATAAAAGAAAACCTGCCACACATTATTGCTAATGAAAACATCATAACCGGCAAGAGAAATAAAATTGTAAAGATACCGATTAAAAGCTTGGAAATACCCAGATTCAAGCCCGGAAAATCCGGTGACGGAGTCGGGATCGGCCAAGGCGAAGGCGAACCGGGAGACATAATTGGCAGTGAACCCGGCCAAACAGATTCGGAACCTGGCTCAGAACCCGGCCAAGACATCATTGAAACCGAAATTGAACTTGAAGAACTGATTGAACTAATGTTTGAAGACCTAGGTTTGCCTAAACTTGAAGAAAAAGAACTCAAATCAATCCTTGTGGAACTTGGCTATGAGATGACTGGAATCAGCAGAAGCGGCCCCTGGACATTTCTGGACACAAAAGCTACAGGAAAAGAAGGGCTTAAAAGATTTTACTTTTTCTTAAAATCGCTAAGCCAGGAAACCGGCCGGTCTGAACTGGCTTGTTTTGACGCTCTTAAAAAAACAAATGGAGATTACGGTGACGCATTAGAGCTTTTGCGCGATACATCTTTCCAGCCGACAGCGGAAAAAGTTGAGCCATTTCCGGTTTACAGCGATGATAGTTTGCGTTTTAGAAAAGTAGAACCGGACATAAGCTATCAGTCACAAGCGGTAATTATTGCCATGAGAGACGTTTCAGGCTCAATGACCACCGACAAAACCTATTTGGCTAGGTCAATGCTGTTTTGGTTGGTAAGATTTCTTGAGAAGATTTACGAACACGTAGAAATACGCTTCATCATACACCACGCTCTTGCAAAAATTGTTGACGAAGACACTTTCTTTAAAACCCAAGAAAGCGGCGGCACTTTTTGCTATACGGCTTATGAGTTAGCCAACGGTTTAGTTGAAGCGGAATACCCAACCAGCCAATACAATGTTTATGTCTGGCATTTTTCCGATGGTGAAGATTACGACACCAGCCGGACCGTGGAAGAAATTAAAAGACTTTTTGCCAAAAAAATAAACATGCTTGGTTATGGAGAAATTGAACCAACGGAAAAATATGACAGAAATTTGCCAGACTCCGACTTAATGAAGGCGGTGAAAGAGAGCTTTTCTATACAGCAGGTTAACACGGCGGAAATCACCATGATTAGCGGAAAAACAGAACCGCTTCTGGGGGTTGTCATACAAACAAAAGAACAGCTTTTACCGGCGCTTAAGGAATTCTTGAAAAAAGACAGGTGGTCAAATGGATAAAAAAGAACTAGAAAGACTTGTTTTCCTAGAAAAAAGAATTGCTGAAATTGTCCAGGAGTTTGGACTTTTGACTACAGAAATAGATTTTGAGATCGTCTCCTCTCAAAGAGTCCTTGAGGGCATGGCTTATAACTTTCCCAAGAACTTTTCCCACTGGTCTTTCGGCCGAGATTACGATAGAAATCGGACTATTTTTGAACATACCGGACAGGGAATTCCTTATGAACAGGTGTGGAATTTTGAGAGGCCAAAAGCTTTGATTGTTGAATCCAATCCCTTCGCTTTGAAAGTTTTGGTTATTGCCCATGTTTTCGGCCACGTTGACTACTTTTTAAGAAACAGGTTTGTACAGCATGGACGATCTTTTGCCGATATTGCACAGGAGGCCCGTGACGCGGCAGAGCGCTTTAAAAAATATGAAGAAAAGTACGGCGCCGATGAAGTTGAAAAAACAATTGACGCCGGTATGTCAATCCAATGGCAGCAGCATACCGACCCCTTCCTTGAAGAAGAGCTGGACAACGAGCTGGCCAGAGAAAGGCTAATAGAAACTGTCCGCGCTAAATTAAAAAGAAATGACAGTATGGACTCTGAATTTAAAGAACCGCTAACCAAGGAGGAAAAAGCTGAAATTGAGAAGAGCCTAAGACATTTGTCTCAACTCAGTCCTCCCAGGCCAATATATGACTTGTTGGGCTATATCATAAGATATTCACCTTCTCTTAAGCCATGGCAGAGGGATGTTTTGAGCGTTGTCAGAAATCAAGCCCGAGCTTTAGCGCCCATGGGCCGGACAAAAATGGCTGATGAAGGCTGGGCCACATATTGGCATGTGCAAATTATGCGCAAACTATTTGAAGAAAAACTTCTGACAGCAGAGGAGCACGGGGTGTTCAACGACTTTCACTCTGCGGTTACGAGAGAAAACAAGGTTGACTTTAACTGGTACCGCGTCGGTTCCGCTCTCTTTGAAGACATAAAAGAAAGATGGGACAGGGGTTGTTTCGGCAAAGACTACGAGCAATGCGAGAATCCTACGCAAAAAGCCTACTGGAATACCGGAACTATGAAAGGCCAAGAAAAAATATTCCAGGTCGCGTCTTTTTATAGCGATAGAATGATCATTGAAGAATTTTTTACTGATGATTTTGTCAGAAAAACACGCTTATACCTTTACGAGGCTGAGGTGGATAAAACCACCGGGGAAGTGACTTACGAAATCATAGAAAAAAATCCTGAAATAATAAGAGCGCTTTTAAAACACGCTTTCACCCTATACGGGATGATGCCGATCAGAGTTCAGAACGCAGACCACAACAATCAGCAACAATTGTACCTAAAACATGATTTTGACGGCTTGGAGTTAGACCCGCAGCACAGAGAAGGCACTTTGAGAAACATATTTTACCTATGGAATAGAAAAATTTTTCTGGAAACGGTAGAAAAAGACGCACAGGTGATACATACTTTCGACGGCCACAAACACAAAACAGAAAAATGATAACTAAAATCCGCTTTACAGAAGCGGATTTATTTTACCAAAAATTAGCAACTCTTGAGCAGAAGACAAAAAAGTCCGCTTGCCAAGTCGCTACTGCCGTCTTTAAAATCTTTATCTAACTTGAACAACTCTTGATGCATACGCTTAAGTTCTTCTAACTCAAATTTTCTGGAATTTTCGTAGGCTTTCTTTGCTACAAAAGGATGAAGCTTGGTCAAACCCGCAAGATTGGCATAAGCCACCGACTCTTTAAGCAAAGACTTGACCTTCAGCAAAACCCGCAACTGATAAGCCAAAAGTCCCAGAACTGCGGCGGCATCTCCCCCGTCGGACAGATACTGATTAAGAAAGCAGATGGCTTTGGCTTTATTTCTTTCAGCCAAAGCGTCGGTCAAAGAAAAGTTATTAAAAATATTATCTGAAACTACCAGTTTCTCCACATCTTCGTTGCCGATTTCTGCCTCCTTCGTCTTGCCAAAACTTTTATAAGCAATGAGTTTGTCAATTTCCTGACTAAGCCTCTCTTGGGACGAGACGGATGAAGTTAATTTCTTCGCAACAGAAGTTTTTATTTTAAGTCCGGCGTTTTTGAACTTTTCAATCAGCCATTTTCCCAGTTGGACGCCTTTGAGAGTAGCCACTTCTTTATGTTTTTGCGCATATTTAATTAAAAAATCAAAGAGCTGTCTGTCTCTTTTTTGCAACTCAACAGCTGAACCTTGATCGTAAAAAATAAAACTCAAGTCTTGGTCGGAATTTGACAGATATTTTTTGATTTCATTAAAAGCTTTTCCGGAAACCTCACTGTTAAAAAAAATATTAGCCGCAATGATAAGTTTTTTTTCTGCAAAAAACGATTTGCTTTTCAGCGTGTTCGCGAAATCTTCTAAATGAGTTCCGTCCTCCAGATTGAGTCTCTGGACTAATGCGTTTTTATTGGAAGTTAAAAAAGCCGCCGTTTCTTTTTGGACGGCTTCTTTAACCGGAAAAAACTCCTGTCCGTAAAAAAAGGTAATCATATGACTATCTCAACCCAGATCGGTCCGGGAGCAAATTTGATCTCTTGGCGCTGACCGTCGTAAAAATATAATTTATCGATAGCTGTTTTTTTCTCCCAACTGCCGTTAGTTTCTTCCCCGTTTTTATAAATGATCGCCTCGCCAGAACCGACGGTTTTAACTCTAATGTAGTCTTTGTTTATCGGAGACCAGGTTGTTTTCATCAAAATAACATTCTTTGCTTCAACCTGTTCGCCCAAGTTTTCGTCAACTTCAGCCTGTCCTTCCCGAAAACGCAAATAAGAATTGCTTCCGATGTCATACTTCCAGCCTATTTCAAACTCACCTTTATAGAAAATGGACGGCTCAACCCCACCCATGCTTTTTGATTTTTCGTGAGGATAAGAGATCGCAGTTTTATTCAAACTGTAGCCCAAGTCTTTTATCGCTTGGCTGATCAGTTCGGAACTTGTAAAACCGTTGTGAGGAGGCTTAATCCCTTTTTTCCTGTAAAAAATTGTCCCGTCGTATTTCATCGCATTAATGTTGTCTATGACCTTACTGTCCAGTTGTTTAAGAGCTTCTTTTTCTCCACCCCAATGAGCGTATATGGCATTCAAGCCTTGAGCCAAGGGAATAAAATCAAGACGCGAAGACCTTACCGAACCTATTTCTTTCGGCCAATTGCATTGAAAAACGGCCATCATTCTTGTGGCGCCGCTATCCGTAACCGGCATTTCAAAAACCAAGTCGGCGTCGCTTATGCCAGAAAGTGGTCTAGCCTCCTTATCTCCGGCCAGCATAACGGCCAGCGGTCTGGCTTTGGCTTTTTCGCAGTTGACCCCCGATAAAGCCGACTCGGGAAAGTTCATACCCGTTATTTCTGCCTGGCCTTTTTTAATGTTGATTTCGTTACCGCGCAAAAAAACCAGCCAAATTAACGCCAATACAGCTGCCAGCGTCAATAACAAAACTGTTTTAAATTTTAAACTGTAGTTTTTCATTTTGATTTTTATTTTATCTCTGCCCAGTTCTTGCCAACTTTTACATCCACAACTATTGGTATCCCGACTTGCCAAACGCTTTCCATGAGTTCCTTGAATCTCCCGGCCACTTGGTCAGTCTGGCTCTCTTTTACCTCGCATAATAACTCATCGTGGACTTGCAGTAAAATCCTGACTTCTTCTTCCAGATTTTTTGCGTGTATGTAATCGTAAATTTTAATCATGGCCAGCTTCATTATGTCGGCTTCTGTTCCTTGAATCGGAGCGTTAATCGCCATCCTCTCCGCTTGAGACACCAATTGAGGCAGACCGGAATTTATTTCAGGCAACTCTCGGCGCCGTCCGAAGTAAGTTTTTACAAATCCTTTTTCCCGAGCTTCGTTTTTAATTTTCTCCATATAAGCGGCCATGCCGGAAAATTTATTCAGATACTTTGTGATAAACTCTCTGGCTCGCATTTTGTCTATGCCCGCCGAGCGGGCAAAACCCATCGGCCCCATGCCGAAAAGAACACCGAAATTCAAAGCTTTCGCCTCTCGCCTCATCTCCGGAGTAACATTCTTTGGGTCAACATCAAAGACTTCAGCGGCAGTGCGGGTATGGATATCTTCTTTATTGTTGAAAGCCTCCAGCATTTTTTTATCGTCTGACAAATAAGCGGCGACACGCAATTCTATCTGCGAGTAGTCCAGAGACACCAAATCGTAGCCCTTTTCGGACACAAAAGCCTTTCTGAATTCCTGGCCGAGTTCGGTGCGAATGGGAATATTCTGCAAATTTGGGTTCTGGCTGGATAAGCGGCCGGTGACCGTACCCGTTTGGTTGTAAGTAGTGTGCAGTCTTTGATCGGATGTGCTGACCAGAGAAGGGAAAGGATCTATGTAGGTTGTTTTTAATTTTTGCAGTTCACGGTATTGGATGACAAGTTCAATGATCGGGTGCTCGTCTATAAGTTTTTCCAGTTCGGTAATAGCGGTGGACCTCGCTCCCCCGCTGGTTTTTCTAACCTTGGTTTTTAAAAGCAATTTGTCAAACAAAACTTCTCCTAACTGCTGGGGCGAGTTGATATTAAATTCTGAACCGGCCAGCCGGTAAATATTCTTTTCCAGCTTCAAAACCTCGCTGTTCACTTTTTCTGACAAGCTTTTCAAACCGGTCAGGTTTATTTTAATGCCGTTTCTTTCCATTTCGGCCAAAACGGGAATCAGCGGCATTTCTATTTCCTCAAAAACTCTGGTCAAATCTTTGCTTTTCAACTTTTCCCGTAAAGCTTGCGCCAGTTTTGGCATTGACAAAATCTCACTCTCAATCTCGTCGGTCAAAGATTGCCCGAATTCCAGAAAATATATTTTATCAAAGCTGTAGTCTCTCAAGTCCGGTTTTAAAAGATAGGCGGCCGTAGCTGTGTCAAATTCAACATTTTTTAAATGGATATTACTTTCAAGAAGAATTTTTATCAGCTGTTTCAAGTCGTGGCCCCTTTTGGCGACTTGCGAATCTTCGAGCAATGGCTTTAGGCTTGCTACCAGTTTTTTAGAAATTGAAAATATCTTAGCAGTTTCTAAAGGCAGTAAGACAAAAAGTGTCTCATCGGTCCAGTGCAGATACAAGGTTTTTACTTTTCTAGCTTCCGCGATTAACTTTTCAACGTCGCCAGCATTTTCTATTTTTTTAATTTTAGAATCTGAATTGGCAGGCTTATCGGGTTCTAGCGAGAAACCCTTCT
>CAYZNJ010000022.1:0-9887 GCA_964479745.1 uncultured Candidatus Saccharibacteria bacterium | reverse complement strand
TTTTTTACTCATAATTCACTTATTTTCCAAACACCGCTTGGGTATTTTTCAAAAATAATTTCTGCTCCATATTTTCCGGGCAAAAATTCGCTCTTACTTCCGTCTGGAAGTGTCAAGGTTTGTTTCTCTTTTACATCAACGGAGTATGAAAATTTTGCTTCGTTTTCTTCGGTTTTGCCTTTCCAATTAAGTCTTGCATACTCCAACTCTGACAACATGTTTCTGTACAAATTTGCTTCCTTCAGTTTTCCGAACGATTTCTTCCACCCCTCTTGTTTCTTTATAACAAAATACTTACTCGCCAAGTCAACATCTTCCCTCCTTAACGCGTCTAAAAACAAGTCAAAAGTTTCTTCCGGAGTCTTGCCGCCGTACTTGTCGTTCTTATACGGCGCCGTCATTTTATCAACCAGCCTCTGATATTTCCAAGCCTCCAGCCTGCCCTGAACGGCGTTAAAAATTTCGCTGAAATTCAAAAGGGCAACCACCACCAAAACAGCCGCGACAAGCAAAACCAAAACTCCCGCCCACCCCTTAAAAAAACTTTTTTTTTCTTCCCTGTTTTCAGTAATTTCCATTTCCACAATCCTATCGACCGCGTAGGTCAATAGAGTTAACTTATTCTAAAATAATATCCTTAATAGATGCCGTCTCCATACTATTTAACCATTCTAATGTTTCTCTCTTGTAATTGTCAACTGACCCGATAATTCCGCTCAAAAATTCTTTGTTAATAACTGAAGGAAAATTCTTTTTTCCAACATAGTCCAAAAAACTGCTCCATCGATAGCTCTCTAAAAATCCAATGGCTTTTTCCGTGTTGTCAATCTTGCGTACACGCCAAGTTGGCGCAACCAAATCCAGAGGATTCAAGTGTATATAATACGGCAAATAAAGCAAGTGTGTGTCCCTTGTTACAGCCACAGACTTATACCTACTTTCAAACAACGTGCCCGTACGCTTATATTTAAAATTAAAATATTTAGCATAACCGGCATTTAGTTTATTCATAAAAAGAGAGATGCCATCCTGAATTTTCGCACTAAGTAGCAAATGATAATGGTTTGGCATAAGGCAAAAAGCATGCACATCAACAAGCAGCTTTCTCGGTCGATAGCTTTTCTGATCTTTCTGACCTGCGAGGTCAGAAAAGCCGGATTTGGCAGATTTATTAAAAATATTTCTAGCTTCCACCCTATCTTGATTATTAAATTCAAACAAATTGTGAACAAAACGAAATCTGTCGCTATCATCTAAAAAGATAATGCGTTTTTCTACTCCGCGATTTAGAGTATGACATAATTCCATGGTTTGGTTATTTATACAGTGTAGCACACTTTCTGACCTCGCAGGTCAGAAAGTTAGGAGGTGTAATATTTGGGAGAGCCGTCTTCAAATTTTTTTACAATATCTCCCGATTTGGAAAGTTCCGCCAAGTGTCTTTGGAAGGTCCTTTTAGAAAACTTGCCTTTAAGAGATTTAAAAATAGCTTTCGGGGTGTGGCCCTGATTATTTTCTATGAACTCAACGATTAAATTTTTTACCGCCTTTCCGTTTGAGTTATTTTGATTTTTTGTGGCTACTCCTTTTAGCTCTTTTTGAGAATCGGGGTTCTCCGCCAAAGGCTGGTTTGGTTTAGCCAAAACAGTAATCTCTAAAATTTCAGACTTCAAAGATAGAAGGGCTTTTTGGGCTTTCAGAATGGGGGAGACGGAAGCGGACTTTAAATAAGATAACAAATCCAAAAACTCAAACAGTTCTTCAATAGAATTTAAAAAATCCCTCTTATATTGTGCGACATTAGCTTCCCCTTCCCCGCCGGTTTTATTTAAAACCAAAAACAAATCAAAAAACCTGTTGATTTTGCCTATCAACTTCATCCGCAGAAACTTGTCCTGGATATCAGAAGATAGCCAGACCAGGCAGAAAAAAGAAACAAAAAAATTTTTGCGCATTACCCTATTTTAGGTATCCGTCAATAAATTCCTTTACAAAGCTAGATGGTAACGCGATTATCCTTTCGCCGTCAATATAAGCAAGACCGCGGAAAGAACCGTTGCCGGATACCAAGCCGGCGCCGCTGAGATAGTTTTCGTATCTGCCGTCCAAAATTATTTTCCTGTTTTGAGAGTCGACAAAACTTACAAACGCTTTGTTAACAAAAGGTTCAACCTTCTGAAGAGCGGCTAACTTGCCGATTATAAAGACGCCATTGCCAAGCTTAAGATTTTCCTCGTTAAAGGATGCCGGTTTTAAATTTTCGTCTGAAACTTTAAGCAAAGCCAGGTTTCTCACAGTACTCCTTAAAACTACCGTCGCTTTTAAAATTTTATCGCCGTTAAAAACCTGATAATCGGTAGCGCCTTGAGGCACCACCTGATTAACAGTCAATATCAAGCCGTCTTGGGTTATAACTATGCCGCTGCCAAAACGCGCCAAAGAACCGCCCTGATAAGACTTAATCGCCACGATACTGTCTTGGCTTTTGCCGATTGCTTCCTCGGCTTCTTTTTCCTCGGAAATAAAAGTAATGACTTCTTTTTCAACTTTTTTAACTTCTCTGGCCGGCAGTATTTGGTCAATTAGGCGGGCTGAACCGAAAAAATTCATCCTGTAAGTCAGCGGTAATATCGCCAATACAAAAAAAGCTCCGCCCAACCCTCCGGCAATTAAAATTTTTATAAAACTTTTCATAGGCTTGAACCAGACAAGTTTTTACTTTTTTTCCTCTAATGTCGCGGTTACAACTTTGATTTCGCCATCACGCAAAATCTTTAAATTGATTTTGCTGCCGACGCTCAAAGATTGAATTATTTTAGCCAAATCGTTATCTGCGTTTAATTTCTTGCCGTTAACTTCTAAAATTATGTCTCCTTCTTTTAAGCCCGCTTTATCCGCTGGTGAACCGGCAACTACCGCCGGGTTGTTTGGACTTGAAGCAACCAAAACGCCGTAGTCCACCGAGAGCTTTTTCTCATCTTTCAATTCCGGCGTTATCACTGTGTACCTGACCCCGAGAAACGGATAAACTATTCTTCCCAGTTGTATTGTGTCGTTTACCGCCTTTTTGATCTGATTGATTGGAATAGCAAAACCGACATTCTGCGCTCCTTGGGCAATCGCTGTGTTGATGCCGATGACTTCACCGCGCAAGTTCAAAAGCGGACCGCCGGAATTGCCGGGATTGATTGCGGCATCGGTTTGGATAAGCTGTTCAAGTTTTTCAGAACTGTTTTGAGAAGAAGCAATTATAGAACGGGACAAACCGGAGACCACGCCCCGCGAAACAGTATTGCTGAATTCGCCCAAAGTGTTGCCGATGGCAATCACCGACTGGCCGATTTGAAGTTCATCGGAATTACCTAATTTCAAAGTCGGCAAATTAGAGCCTGAGATTTTCAATACGGCTAGGTCGTGGTTCGGATCTTTGGCTAAAACTTTCGCCGGATATTTTTTGCCGTTGCTGGTTATAACCGTAAAGTCCGCTTTATCAATGTCAACCACATGTTTGTTGGTAACTATCAAACCGTCCGAATTAACAATAAATCCGGAGCCGGCTGCAACCTCCTGTCTTTGCGTTTTGGGAGCGGGCTGGGGCTGCGGAGTCGCGCACTCGGAAGGGCCAAAAAACTGCCGGAAAAAAGGATCGTTGCAAAAGTTGTTGAAAACACTGCCACGATTTTGCTGAAGAATAACTAAGTCTTTGGTGGCTATTATGCTGACTACTGCCGGCGAGGACTTCTTGGCTACATCAATCACCACAGATTCTTCGTTAAAAACCTGATTTTGGCTGATTCGACGGATAAAAGTATCTCCCGTTTGCAGTGAAGAGCCAACAAGGGAAGAGCCGTAATAGCCAAAAAAAGCGCCGACCACAGCTGAAATAACAACATTCAAAAATATGAAAACAGACCAGTCGTAATGGCCGTTTTTCTTAAAATGAAAGTTAAAATCCCTTACAAATCTAAACATATAAAAACAGCGTTATAATAACACTAAAGTCAAAGCTGTCAACAAAAGAATAAAATCAAACTCCCACCCGCCGACAAATTTGCGCTTGACCAACACAATTGCCACCACCATATTTATAGCCAAAAGCAAAGCGACAACCGACACCCAAAAACCGAGTATCAAAGCGACGCCTCCCAGAAATTCAACCACCGCCACGACAAGCGCCCAAAAGATGGCCGGGCGGATGTTTAGCGTAGCAAGCCAACCGGCAAAGTTTTTAGGACTCTTAAACTTCGGCCAGCCGTGGACTATGAAAATTACACCGACACCGACCCGCAAAAGCAACTGCCCCCAATCGGCATAAATGCCCGAGGAGAGTATATGATAATAAAAAAGTAGTGTGTCCATCTTTTTATTATAACCCCAGACTGCCAAAATCAAAAGTTGACAAGATAATTTATTTGCTATATCTTAAATTCTACAAGTGCGAATTTGGGGGAGAAAAATGATGCCCACGGCAAAAAAAGCCCTTAGCCCTTTGAAAAAAGTTAATAAAATTCTTGCAAAAAGATATGCTAAGATGTTGCAAAATCTAGCGACATACGCTTCTATCCAATGCCGGTACTGCGGGTCCAATTTTTATCTTGATTTTGTATTTGCAACTGAAACATTTAGAGAACCAAGACTTAAAGAAGCTAGGATTGACTATGGGATTATTTCTGACTCTGACGCATACGGTATCGTTCAAGGATATAAGTTTAGATTTCCCTGCCCTCATTGCGGAACGCTGCTAAGGCTTGATGAAGATGAAATTAAACTTAGGGCTTACGCTAAACCAGACAACCAACATTTCTAGCAAAAGGTTAAAAAATATGAGAGTCGTTAAAAAAGATGAGGTCCAGGAAAATTTCAGAAAAAAACAAAAATGCGCCGTGGAAAAAAATGAAAAACGGCGCAAAGAAGGCGTCAAAGCTTCTTCCCGTTTTTCGAGATCTGCTATAGACAATGAATAGCTCCGCACCCGCGGAGTTTTTTATTCGCCAAACAATTTTTTGGCTCTCTGCCAGTGTTCGGGATAATTCTGCTTTTTCATCCAGTACCACCATTCCGCGCCCCAAAGATATTGAGTGTCAAAACCTGTTTGTCTGGCAAAATTTATCATCTCATTAAATTTATCCAATCCCATTCTTTCCTGCAAAGTTTTTATCGGCGTATCGGTAATCGGCTGTAACAGCCAAGGTTCAGCCGACAACTCAATAATCAAAGACGGCTTGCGTTCCAAAACCAAATTAACCAAATTTTGTTTGAATCTAAAAAAGGCCGGCAGAATAGGGTAGCGAAAAGGCAAGTTAAATTTTCTGTTCCAGATGTACAAGTACAAGCTGGTGCCAAAAATATCGCCCTTGCGGTAAGCGCTAAGCCAAGTCCCGAATTCTCCGCTGTCGGTCAGCAAAACCGGATGAACCGGATCCAGTTTTTTAACCAAAGTAATTTCTTTGTCCAAAAAAGCTTCGTCTAAAGCCCCGCAACTTGATCGACTGAAAAAACCAAGAAACGGCTCGTTTTCCACTTGCCAATATTTTAAGCTCTTCAGTTCTTTATAGCGCCCGACAACAGTCTCAATATATTTAAGCAGTTCTTCCTGCTTTTTTTCAACAGACAGTTTTTTCGCCCAGTCTGGTTCATGGCATTCCGGCCAGCCCGGAAGACGCCGGCCGACTGCTAATATAACATCCGCTCCGCGAGCCTCCGCTTCCGCCATCTGAAAATCCAACTCGGAAAAATTATATTTTCCTTTTTCCGGTTCGGTATTGGGCCAATGGGCGGAAAATCTTAAATGCTTGACTTTCAAGTCATCTAAAATCGCCAAGTAAGTTTCTTTCCAATCAAGTTTTAATTCGTCGCTGTGAAACTTGCTGAAAGAAACTCCGTAAGTAATTTTTTCTGGAATCTTTCTGAAAGAAAGCGCAAAGACAACCAGAATAGCCACAAGAATAATAACCAGAATTTTGCTAAATTTTATTTTATTTTTCATCTGAAAAGCATGAAGTAGCCAAGACTGATAATTAAGGCGGCGGCGACTTTTTGGACCACCGTATGAATATGATGCACCGACTCATAAAAATAATTGGGAAATTTTTTGGTAAAGATTAGGGCAAAGATCACCAAAATCACAAATTGCATACCACTGACGGCATTAACAATGGAAACATTGCCAAGCTTGATGGCCAAAAGCAAAAGCAAAAAAGCAAGTCCGGCTAAAAACTTGTTGCCCAAAATTAAAATCTTGGTGTGAATTGCCGAATTCTTAATATTCTCAAAAATAAGTTTGCGCGTTCCCGGCCAGAAGAAAAATGACAGACCGGCGGCAACATTGCCCATCCGCGACCAGAAAAAGCCGTTCCAAAAAGTTGTTTCGGAAAAAATCATTTTGGCCAACACCGAAGACAAAGCGAAAAGAATTCCCGAACAGATAACATAAAAGAGGGCTTTGCGGCTAAATCTGAAGTAAGACATCAGGGCCGTGCCCAAAACCAAAAAAATAAAACCAAACAAAAAATTCTGGGTTAAACTGTTTTTCAAAATCAGAAAGCTAAAAAATAAAGTTGAAAGGGCGGCAGTTGCTCCGACCGTCGGCGCCACATCGGAGGCATCAGAAAGCGCCAAGGCTTCATAAAGAAATAGGATTGAAAAAGCATAAGTAAAAGCAATCGCCAACGAAAGACAGACAACTCCGACTGTCGGCGCCGAAACAACCCCGAAGGGCAAAATCAAAATAACCACTCCGGAAAGAATTGAGATATAGAAAGCGTAAACTCTGGGCTTGGGTACGGCTTTGGAGCTAATCAAATATTTGTCCAGCAAAACCACCAGAGCATTCAAAACTTGGGCAATTAGAGCAAGAAAAAGATAAAGCATAAAAATTTAAAACCCAAGGTCCGACCTTTTTGCAGATTTAAGGTCGGACCTTGTAAAATTATAAAGTTAAAGAATTTGTCTCGCAAATTTTTTTATACTCCCAAGCCGAAGGGCGGATTTTTCTTTCCATAGTTTCATAATCAATTTCAACTAAACCAAACCTTGGACCAAAGCCGTGCGCCCACTCAAAGTTGTCCGTCAAAGACCAGTGGAAATAGCCTCTCAAATCAACCCCTTCCTGCATAGCTTTGTGCGCCCAGAACAAGTGATCTTTTATAAACTTAGCTCTTTTTGTGTCTTTAGAATCAGCCAAACCGTTTTCGGTGATGTAAACTGGTAAGCTGTAGTGTCTTAATTCTTTCAAGACATGATAAATGCCTTTTGGATATATTTCCCAGCCCATGTCAGAAACCTCCTTGTTTTTATTTTTGGGAAATCGGCGGTGAAAATAATAATTAAGGCCAATGAAATCTAAATGATTTTTAATTTTATTTAAAAAGTAAAAGTTCCAAAATCTATCTATAAATGGAATATTCTCAAAGTAAATATTGTTTTTAGCAATGCCAATTTGCAAGTCAGGATTTATTTTCTTAATAATAATGTGCGACGCAAGGTGAGAGGATATTAAGGTTTTTATAACTTTTTTAAAAGTAAAAAAATTCTTTTTAAACGGCGGCCAATTGCCTTTAAGGTAACTACCGCTGGCATAAACCATGGGTTCATTTATAGTCATCCAAAATTTTGCTCCTATCCCCCCTTGGCTCGCCGAAGCTTTAGCAGAGGCGGCCAGCCTCTCAACTACATATCCGCAGTATCTGGCAAAAATTTCCGGCGCTTTGGGATTTTCAAATCCGCCTTTTTTGGCAAACCATAACGGCAAAGTAAAATGCCACAAAGTCACGAAAGGCTCTATTCCCCTGTCACGCAGGGCCTGCAGGACTTTTCGATAATGTTCAACTTCTTTTTCGTCAAACTTTCCTTCCTCCGGTTCAATTCTCGCCCATTCAATAGAAAAACGATTGGCATTTTGCCCCAACTCTTTTATCAAATCAAAATCTTTTTCATAAAGATTGTAGTGGTCACAAGCACGGTTAGCCAAAGGCACTTTCCCTTGCCTACCGGCTTCAGTCCAGTCAGTGTTTTCAATCCCCCCTTCAACCTGATAGGAAGACGTCGCGCTGCCCCACAAAAAATTTTTAGGAAATTCCAACTTTTCAGTCATGGTCTTAAAATTTTAGGAAAAATATCTATCACAAACAAAGCGATTTCTACGATAATCAGAAAAATTACAACCATTTCCAGAAAAGTTCCGCGTTTTTGATTTATAAAATCCATCAGCATTTTTGTATTCTCGGACAAAAAATCAATTTTTTCGTCAAGCACATCAAACCGGTCTTGAAGTTCAAACTCAAGATGCAAACGGTGATATAAATTTTCCAATTCCGGCGATTCCCAAACTTCGTCCGGCTTGTCAAACAAAGAGAGATGCGCCACCGCCGTCTGTTTTACCGAAAAAATGTCGCCGATCTGGGTCAGCAGTTGTTTTTCTTTGAGCTGTATCCGGCCTTTGTTCTTAAGACCGCCCATAAAAGTTTCCAGGTTGGCAAGATTCGTTTCAATGTCGTCTTCGTAACGGTCCAAAGCGACCGATTGGGCAAGGACATAAGAAATAATTTTGATTTTTTCCACATTAAGATCCGACAAATTAACTTTGTTAAAAAGTACCGTATCAGTGGCGCCGCCGACAGTTATCTTAAGCTGTTCCCGATAGGGGTAGGACTCCTTTTTATTCTTGGTAAAAGGATTTAATTCCTGCAGAAGCTGTCTTCTTAACTTTTCGGCAATATTCCAAAAAATCGCCACGCCGAACTTAGTCAAAACCAAATACTGGTCCTTCAAAACACGCAAAACTAGAGGGTGGTCTCTGTTTAAAAAAGCATATTGTTTAATCCCCTCCTGCGCCTTCTTGAGATCCGTTGATTCAGCCACATAAACGGCTTCAACAAAATACTTAGATTTATTGTTTTTTAAGGTCTTTTTAGCCACCATGGTTTTATTTTAACATTGCTGCTACTAAAAGGCTAATTCCTCTCCAAAAAAACCAACTTTCTGACCTCGCAGGTCAGAAAGTTGACAAGGGTGGGTCAAAAATGTTAAGATATATATGCAGTATCGGTACTGCGCAGTTCCAACAAAAAAACGTCTCCGCGTCTGATCAGCGCGGAAGAAAAGGAGAAAGATCATGACAAGTTTAGGAAGTTTTATAGTAATAGCGGCGGTTTTTTTCTTTGTCGGCGCCATGTTCGGTATGCATGGCCGAAAGACGGCTCCGGCGCCGGCACCTCCGGCACCCAAGATTTTTGGGCTCTCGGAATTTGAGAATTTCGTGGGAGCAATCCCCGAAACGGCAAAAACTAACCCGGTCACCCTAAACGTGGTGACTCAAGCCGGCACTGGCTTGGCGGTCGGGCTTCTTGGCTTTGAGGACCGCGTGGTCCCCGAGGCCGAAGAGGCAATCGCCAAGAAGACATTCGCAATTCGGCAAAATGCCGAGCGGACGGTCGGACTTCAAGAGGAGATTTCGGAGATTCAAGCCAGTATTTCCGAACTCCAACTAGCGTCGTCTGCGGCCCAAAGCCGCATCGACACCCTGGCCGAGCTCAAAAAGCTCAAGGCCAGCTAGTCAGACTACCCTAAAGGGGCACGAAAGTGCCCCTATTTTTTTATAAAATCTCTACTACCTTCTCACGGGAAGCCCAACCGGATGATATTTTTACTCTAGAGGGAGAGATATTAAAATAATCCGCAAGCGCTTTCACAATCGCGGAGTTGGCTTTGCCCTGAACCGGCGGTTCGCGCACGGCCACAATAAAATTAGACTCATCTACTTTTTTGACGTAAGCCTCTTTAGAGTTTGGCTTCGCCTTAACAAAAATTTTCATTGGCTGCGGGACTTGGGGTTGAACCAAGGTTTTCGCTTTCAGAGAGCGACGTCCTACCACTAGACGATCCCGCAA
>CAYZNJ010000021.1:7482-11560 GCA_964479745.1 uncultured Candidatus Saccharibacteria bacterium | reverse complement strand
TAAAACAACTTCTTTGTTGCTCGTCCTCAATGTAGTAATAACTACAATTTCGTCCTCGCGTCGCGAATTTGTTTTAAATTCACTCCGCTAAATAGAAAAAATATACTGAGTGTATGGCTCGACTTTACCCTTGCGGGACCATCGGGAATTAGCACCGCTTTCGCGGTGTTATGCCCGGCTTCGAGGTACGTACCAATGTGTTACTAACTCGTTCGCCACGACACTCCGTATTGCTACGAAGCACGTTCGACTTGCATGCATCATCCACGCCGCCAGCGTTCATCCTGAGCTAGGATCAAACTCTCATAAATAACCCGCTAAGTTTTACAAAAGCAAAACCTAACTGGTTAGTAAGTCTAGTTAACTGTAATAAATAACAATTACTCTATTTAATTCTCAATATGCTTTCTTTTCTGCTTTGCTCTTAAAAGGCAACCACGACTGACCCTATCAAGAATCAATCGTGGTTATCCACATCAGACCAAATTGTGTTTTCAATTCATTTACATCATAGTATCAAAAACAAAAATCGAGTCAAGAGACAACAAAAAGAGGCACAAGAAGTGCCTCTGTAATTTCTATTTAATTCAGTCTGTAGCGGAAGCAGTAGAACAGGTTGTGGGGACCCGTTGCCACTACTTACCGACCTACCGCTACCTTTTAACAGGTGGCGGGGTGTCACAAATACAAGGGTTTTCCGGAGTAGGCTTAACATTCGGAGGACAAGGTGGTGGTACCGGCGGCGGTATTATCGGCGGCAGTGTTGGCCCCGGTGGTACTGGCGGTGGTGGCAATATTGGTGGCGGAACAGGTTGTGGGGACCCGTTGCCATTTACGTTGCCGTTGTTAGTTGCTGTTTGATTCTGCTCGTTACTGTTATTATTGCTATTTGTGCCGGTGTTGCTGTTATTGTTTGTACTGTTGTTTGAAACATTTACGGGATTATTGTTTTGGTTGTTGTTAGCATTACTATTTGAATTGTTGTTGCTTGCATTGCTGTTGCTGTTGCTCGTATTGTTGTTCGAATTTGAACTGGTGTTATTGTTTGTTGCATTGCTTGAGTTTGAATTGCTGTTACTCGCGTTGGAGTTGGAAGTGTTGCTGGCGGTATTGTTTGCGGTGTTATTGCCTCCTTGTAAACTAGAGACGACATCTATTACAGGGTTGTTGCTGACATTGGCATTATTGGTGTTGCTAAGAGCCGGATTGCTTGTCAAAGTTTGTGTAATATTAAGAACTGTTCCGTCTAAGTTACTGCCGCTACCATGGCCGCGAAAAGCCGCAATGCCGCTGAACACCGAACTGGTGATACCGGTGGAGTACAAAACAAACCGGTCCAGCTTTGTGAAACCATCGCTTCTAGGCTTTTGCAGATTAACCGAATTTTCTACATTCTGCTGACTTGTTTTTTGGCTAAGAGCCAAAAATTCCAAAAATTTTCCCTGCTGTTCAATTTGCTTTTCCTGAAGTTCCTGTTGTTTCTTCTGGTAATCCGCCATTTGGTCAAGGTAACGATCAACAAAGTGGTCTTTGCTTTCTTTTTCGTCTTTAACCAAGACCATCACTTCTTGTTTCAGATTAATTTTTTCTTCGGGTTCTTTCGTTTCGCTTTTGCCGCTGCCCGGGTCAATTACCGGGTTGCCGCATTGCGCATATTTGATTTTTCCGTCTTTATCGGCCAAAATCTTCACGCCCGGCGCTAAAATGCGAGGTTTGAAAATACCGCCCTCTTCCATAACAACCTGTCTGGGATTTTCTAAAATTTCAACATGCAATTCAGGATGCTGTTTCGCCAAACGGTTAAAAAGTTCTGGGTTATCTTTGGGTGTATAAATCTCAACCTTACTCGTAATGTTAGTTGCCTGCGCCGTAGCCAAAGGCAAAGTTGAAAAACTGAAGATAAAAGCAAAAATTAACACGAATGCCGTAGAAAGATTTTTTCTCATTTTTTTCTCCTTTTTTGTTTTTGGTTGTTTTTTGTTTGGTTTTCTTGTTCTTGGTTCCCGCCGGACCGGCCGGCTGATTTTTCCTGTCTTGTAACTATAATTACCGGCAAACATCCCGAAAAGAAAAATGCCCAAAATCGATGCTGACAAAATTTGCCCAAAATTTACTAAACCAACTAATCCCGCTTTTTTAATTTCTTCTCCCCGCTTCTCCTTTTCTAAACTTACAATCTGCGGGTTGTTCTTTGTTTCCTTTCTTTGTTCCAAACCGACTAACCTTGCTTCAAAAAAAGCAGTTGAATTTTTAACTTCGGAGTATGTTTTTTTTAGACTCGCCAATTCGGCCGATTGAAAAGCCTCTCTTTTCCGCAGACTTGTTACTCTGGCTGATTCCGCCGCAATTTGACCCTTAAGCTGGCCATTTTCTTTCTGAATTTTTTCGGCGTCTTCCCTTGTGGCACGAAATACCTGTGTTAACGCAAATTCTCTCTCCTGACTTTGTCTTTGTTGTTCCGCCAAAGCGGAGCCTATCAGGATAATTTGCGCTTCAAGTTCTTCTATCTTTTTTTGTTTTTGCGCCAGTTGATCAGACTGGTTTACGGTTGCTTGTTTTAAGGCCGATATTTCCCGAGCAACCGCCAAATTAGATTTTCTTAAATCAACAATATTGCGGTAAAAAACTTCTTGAGCAATTTGGTTGTCACAATAAATATTAAGCCCGGTCGTTTGCTGTTGATTCCCCCTTCCCACAAAGGTTGAAGCAACATTCAAACTGCTGGACATAATAAAATTGGAAATAACCAGATTGCCATAACGCAGGCCCATACTGACAAAAGGGATAGAGTTAATAAGTTCTTTTTTTAACTTACCGCCTGTTTTCTCAAAAAAGGTTACCTCCGCTTTGTCGTAGCCTTCCTTAGTTAAAACAGTCCCTTTGTAGCCGAGTTCCGAAGAATTTGCAACTAAATAAATCAGCTTCTCAATCTTCTTATCTGTTTCTGAATTTTTATTTACATATCTGACGCCATTTTCTCCGTCCTTAAACACCGCCCCCTTGGGCTGAAACTTCTCCTGATCCACATTGTTGATTTCTCTCGGTTCCCAAGCCATTCCAAGGTTTACCCTTGGATAGAAAATAAAATGGCCGTCGTGGCATAAAAGAAAGAATCTTTTTTCTTTATACTTTGCCAATTTTGCGACATCCTCCGACTTCGTAATCAAAGCAACCAATTTCTGTTCTCCCACAAGAACAAAAGAATTAGTTTGCCTTGATTGTCTGTCAAAGTAATGAAGCGTTGAAGCAAGAGTCTCCAAAACTATTTTTTCTTTTCCGTTGTCGTTGACGGCTACCGCCAGTTTCCACGAGTTGCCGGTTTCAGCGCCGGTTTTTCTTAATTCCTGTAACTCTTCCGGCACAGAAGAAACAACAACGACATATTCTGCTGACCTGGAGTCAAACTCCGGCACAATCGTATTTTTACTCTTTTCTTTTACTTCAAAGGGTAAACGCCGCAGAGCATCCAACTCGGAGATGCGGTAATTGGTGCCGCCAAAAGCAAAAATGTTAAAAACTACAAGAATAAGACAGAAGAGAAAACTCCTTTTCAGCATTACTTCTCCTTGTTGTCAAAGATGCTTTAGTTTCCAGATGGTATATTAAGTTGACAAGAGTGTCAAGCCGTTACGCTTTCTCCCGCCATTCCTTAATACATTCGTAGTACTCTACTCAGTATTTCGTCGTCGCCACTCCTCAATTTTCTTGTGATCTCCGGAAAGTAAAATCTTAGGAACTTTTAAATTCTTTCTGCCTATTTTAAAAACTTCGGGACGGGTATATTGCGCATGATCCGCTTTTCGGGCGGATTCTTTTTTAGCGATAAAACCGGGGACCATTCTGGAAACCGACTCAATCACCGCCATCGCCGCCACTTCACCGCCATTCAGCACATAATCGCCCACCGAAATTACTTCGTCAGCAATATAGTCGGCAACTCTTTCATCAACTCCTTCGTAACGCCCGCAGATAAAAATTAACTGGTCAAGCTTGGCCCATTTTTTTGCCATCTCCTGTGTAAATTTTTTACCTCGCGGAGAAAATAAAATAACTTTTATTTTTCGCTTTTCGTTTTTCG
>CAYZNJ010000021.1:0-7472 GCA_964479745.1 uncultured Candidatus Saccharibacteria bacterium | reverse complement strand
TTTTGCCAACTCTTGCGTAAGTTTTTTACCTCGTGGAGAAAACAAAATCACCCTCGTTTTCTTAAAGGTTCGATCTTGGATCTTTAAAAAGGTCGAACCTTGTTTTTTTATCTCTTGAACCGCCCTAAAAATCGGTTCAACTTTTAAAAGCATTCCCGGTCCCCCGCCATAAGGTTTGTCATCCACGGTTTTGTGTTTGTCTGTCGTCCACTTTCTTAAATTATGTAAACTAATTTTAATAATCTTCTTTTTTTGCCCTCGCGCCAAAAGCGACTCGCTTACGAAGCCTTTAAAAATGTCAGGGAAGATCGTGACTACGTCAAATTGAGTCATATTTAAGTTTGTGTTCTAATGTAACATATTACAGTTCTTTTTAAAAAGAGGTGTCTCATGCTTGGAAAACTTTTGACGTTAGCCTTGCTTCTGACAAGCCGGTCTGCCGCCAAGACCGCATCACACCAAAATACTTTCCCGCCGCAACAACAGCAACTTATTTTGATAAACTTAACCACCAGAACTTTAAAACTTTATAGTCAAGACAAACTTGTTTTTGAAAGTAAAGTGAGAGTTGGCAGTGACGAAACTCCGACACCGCTGGGCATGGGTTATATTTATGAAAAAAGAGACAGGCCGGTTTTCAGGTATGTTGACCCGGGACCACAGCAAGGACAAGTTGTTAATTACGCCGAATGCGGCGACGGCCTCAAAAAAGTCAATCACTCAAAAATGAGAGCCCTGGGTATAAGAATTAAAAATACCGACCGCTATAGCATCCACTCAACCACTTGCAGCGAGACTGTCGGAAAGGCTATCTCAAATGGTTGTATCGGAATGACTGTTCAAGACATGTTGAAGCTTTACCCTCTGGTCAGTCAGAGAACTCAAGTTAAGATAGTCAAATAAAACAGCTCGACTTTGGCTGTTTTTTAATAACCAAAGAAGAAAATCCCTCCATCAGAATGTTCGGGATAACTGTTTTCTAAAACCAAAAGTCCCCGCATCTGCGGGGACTTTTGTTAAGAAAAAGTTACATCTCTCCGAGGTCGCTCATCACGTCTTCAACATTCTTGGTCTTGGCGCCTCCAGCGGCCGGACCTCGTCCGCCCTCCGGCTCTTCAATGCGCAGATTTACTCTGGCATTGTTTCTCATGCCAATAATTCTGGCAAGAGTTCTTATTGCTTTAGCGGTAGAACCTTGTCGGCCGATCAGCAGACCCATATCTTCAGGGTCAACCTTGACCGAAAGCAAGACTCCCATCTCGTCAACCTGCCTTGTGACTGAAACATCGTCCGGCTTGTTGACAATCGCTTTGACAATGAACTCCACGAACTCTTTGTCTTGATCTTTAGCCATAATCTATAACTAACTGATTAAAACTATTTCTTTCGACCGCCAGCTCTTTCTCTCCGAGTGGCATTATTACTATGTGTCTATCTTATCATTAAAAGACCGAACTGTCAAACTGGTGCCGTCTCACTGACTACAGCTACAGCTTCTGATTCAGTCTTTTTTTCTTCCGGTTTTTCCTCTGCTTTTGTTTCCGTTTTAACTTCTTCTTTTTTCGGAGAAGCAGTGGCTTCCGCCTTTTTCTTCTTAGCTTTCCAAACCTGGACTTTTTCTCCCTTTATTATATCCTTGCCGACTAATAAATTATTAACCGTCGGAGAAAACTCCGCGCCTTTAGACTGCCAGTATTCTATCCTTTCTTTTTTAACATTAACCGCATTTTTGTGCGGATCATAAGAACCCAAAAGCTCCAAATAGCTGCCTTTTGGTTTTTGGGTGTGTTCAGTCACAACCACCCTAAAATACGCCTGCCCCTTTTTACCAATTCGTTGTAAGCGGATTTTTAACATGAGTAACAAAATACCAGACTATTTATAAAATGTAAAGCAAATGGCCTTATGCAGCAAAGTAAATTACCACCCCTTTTTCTTCAACGCTTCTTCTGCCGCCACTTGCTGGGCCTCCTGCTTGCTTAGCCCTTCGCCTTTGGCGACCAACTCGTCACCCAAAAAAACTCCGACGTCAAAATGGCGGGCATGGTCTGGTCCCCATTCTTTAATAACTTCATAAGTCGGCGTAATGCCGACTTTGTCCTGGGCTTCTTCTTGGAATAAACTCTTGGGATCACGGTAGGCTTTTTGTTCAATTATAGTCGGCAGTTCTTCAATAATAAACCGGTTAATAAATTCTTCTGCTTTTTTGTAGCCTTGGTCCAGATAAATTGACCCGATAACCGCCTCAATCGCATTGGCTAAAATATATTGCCTCGCCCGGCCGACATCTTTGGCTTCACCGCGCGAAAGCAAAACATAATCATTGAGATTAAATTTTTGTGAAATTTTTGCCAGTATTACAGCGTTAACTATCGCCGCCCGCCAGTTAGTCAGTTCTCCCTCCGGGTTGGGATAGTGGTTATACAAATAATCTGTGACTATCAATTCCAAAACAGCGTCGCCCAAAAATTCCAGACGCTCGTTGAGATCCAGATGCCACTTGGTATTTTCATTCCAATAGGAGCGGTGGGTTAAGGCCTGCAAAAGCAGGTCTTTGTTTTTAAACTCCACGCCTATTTTTTTTTCGAATTCAGAGAGGTCAATCATTAGTAATTTTTTCTTCAGTTACTTCTGTTACTTCAACTTCTTTCTTCTTGGGCGCATCATCTTTGCCCGGCTCGCCTATTTCCCTATATATCGTGCCCAAAACTCCATTGACAAACTTGCCAGAGGCATCACCGCCAAAGGTTTTGGCAAGTTCAATTGATTCATTTATAGCAACTTTGGGCGGAACTTCTTCTCTGTTGCCGAAAAGCAATTCGTAAATTCCCAATCGTAAAACGTTTCTATCAACTATAGCAATCTGTTCCAACGGCCACTGGGGCGCAGCTTTTTCAATAATCTTATCCAGCTCGTTTATCTTAGATAAAACGCCGTCAACCAAGTCAGAAACAAATTTTGTATCTTCAATACCCGGCCCAAATTCTTTGATGTTGCGACCAATAATTTCAACCAGCATCTCGTTATGCCTGCCCCGAAAATCCCACTCATAAAGTGATTGCATAGCGATACTCCTTGATAAATGTCGTGAAGCCATAAGAACTAACCTTGAGAGGCTCCGGTGAACGAAGTTTTTATTTTAAATATTTAAAATAAAAACTGTTCCCACTCCGCCTCTGGTCGGTTTACTATTTACCAGCATGATGACGCGCCTTTTCCTTCTTCTTCAATTCTTTTGCCAAAACGTTAATCCTTTCTTCGCCTTTGTAAAAACCGCAGGCCGGACAAATTGTGTGGGGCAGTTTCAGCTTGCGGCAATGGTCACAACCAACAAGCCCTAACGGTTTTAGGGCTAAATGGCTTCGCCTTCTTCCTTTTTGTCCGCGCGTAGAATGCGCTCGAGGTACTCCCATAGTTCAGAAAGCGTAACATATTTTAAAAATTTTGCAAACAAAAAGCGGCCAAAGCCGCGTAAAGCAAATATCTTGCACTTGTGCCCTCTCTCTAACTTCTTAATCCACATCTTCAAAAAATTTCTGCAATTTACTGCCACATTCCTCACAGTATAAAGAACTTGGGGAACGATATTCTTTGCACTTCGTACAATAACTAAAAGCCTTAGTTCTTAGGTCGTTACCGCAAAATCGGCAAAATTTATCTTCTCGATAACTAATCGTTTCGCATTTTTGGCAAGTCACTATTTTGCTCCTTTTCGATTTATTTTTTGACTAAGTGCTGTTGCTAGACTCGCATAAAAATTGTAAGTTGTCAAATTTTTAAAAGTTGTCCACAGAAAATAGCCGTTGTGGCAAAAACTGTGAATGCTAAAATGAGAGCATGAAATTTGTCCATCTCCACACACACTCTCATTACTCTCTCTTAGATGGACTCTCAAAAGTTGGGGAACTGGTAAAGAAAGCCAAAGAAACGGGAATGGATTCCATGGCAATCACCGACCACGGGGCGCTTTACGGCGCCATAGAATTTTATCAGAAGGCAAAAAAAGCAGGCATTAAACCGATTATCGGCTGTGAAATGTATGTTTCCGAAGACATGCGCAACAAACAGCCGTCCGCTGAAAGAAGAGATTACTTTCATTTGGTGCTTCTAGCCAAAAACAATACTGGTTATCAAAATCTTATAAAACTAGTTACCGCTTCTCATCTGGAAGGCTTCTATTACAAGCCTCGCATAGACAAAAATCTTCTCCGCCAACACAGCGAAGGATTGATCGCTCTCTCCGCCTGCCTAGGCGGAGAGCTGTCCCGGGCCATACTGGCCAACAAGTACGACAAAGCCAAAAAAATCGCTTCGGAGTACTCGGAAATTTTCGGATCGGAAAATTACTATATTGAAATTCAACAGCACAAGAACACACCCGAAATTAAAATAACCACCCCGCAACTGGTAAAACTATCCAAAGAACTTGGCCTGCCCTTAGTCGCCACACAAGATTCCCATTACCTGAACAAAGAAGACGCCCACGCTCACGATGTTCTGCTAGCCGTGCAAACCGGAAGTAAATTAGACGATCAAGATCGTCTTACAATGAAGCATGATGATTTTTCCCTTTGCACCCCCGAAGAAATGGCCGAAAAATTTAAAGAGTGGCCGGAAGCAATTGAAAACACCCTAAAAATTGCCGACCAATGCAATGTGGAACTTACTCTCGGCAAGTTTATTTTCCCTGACTTCGCTCTTGAGCAAGGGAAAACAGCCGATCAAATGCTGGATGAATTAACCCTCAAGGGGGTGTCGGAAAAAGGTTTGGGAAACAGACCTGAAGTTGAAGAAAGAAGGCATTATGAGCTTGACATCATCAAAAGTAAAAACTACTCGCCCTACTTTCTTGTCGTTGCCGACTTGCTTCGTTTCGCCCATGAATCCAAGATTTACACTACTGTCCGCGGTTCAGTTGCCGGTTCTCTCGTCGCCTATTTATCCGGAATTGTAAATGTAAATCCGATTGATTTTCAGTTGCCTTTTGAGAGATTCCTAAATCCATACCGACCTTCGGCACCCGATATTGATATGGATTTCGCCGACAACCGCAGGCAGGAAGTTATTGAATACGCCAAGAAAAAATACGGGAGCGATAAAGTGGCCCAGATCGGCACATTTGGCACCATGCTGGCTCGCGGAGCAGTGCGCGATGTTGCCAGAGCGCTGGGCAAACCTTATGACGTCGGCGACCGGATCGCTAAACTTATTCCTATGGGTTCGCAAGGTTTTCCCATGACGATAGAAAACGCTATGAAGATTGAGCCAAATCTTAAGCAGATTTACGAACTAGATGGAGAAGCCCGTGAGATTCTTGATGTCGCCAGGAAATTAGAAGGCACGGTTCGCCATGTATCGGTCCATGCCGCCGGCGTGGTAATCGCACCAAAACCACTCATTGATTACGTACCCATCCAATTTGATCCCAAAGGTGAGGACAACCTTATCACCCAATATGATATGTACACTGTCGGTGAAGACGGTGTCGGTCTGACTAAGCTTGACTTTTTGGGTATTAGAAATTTAGCAATTTTAGAAAACGCCGTCCGGTTGGTTGAAGAACACCGAAATATTGCTATTGACATTGAAAAAATTCCGCTTGATGACAAAAAAACATTTACCATGCTTGCTAAAGGTGAAACCGAAGGACTTTTTCAGCTGAACGGCGGGGGCATGACCAAACACTTGATGGACTTAAAGCCAACAACCATACATGACATCAATGCCATGGTCGCTCTCTACCGTCCCGGACCTATAAATAACATTCCGGAATATATCGCCCGCAAGCAGGGGCGTAGCAAGATTAAATATTTTCATCCTAAAGCAGAGAAGTTCTTAGCCAAATCTTACGGCATTTTAGTTTATCAAGACGACCTCCTTTTTACCGCTCTTGAACTGGCTGGCTATAATTGGGAGTCGGTGGATAAATTTAGAAAAGCGGTCGGCAAAAAAATTCCGGCTGAAATGGCCAAACAGCATGAAATTTTTGTGAAAGGCTGTCAGGATCACAGCGGCATGACCAAAGACCAAGCTGAAGAAATATGGAACTTGTTTGAGCCATTTCAAGGCTATGGCTTCAACAAGGCTCACGCCGCCTGTTACGGCCGAGTAGCTTACCAAACGGCCTACATGAAAGCTAATTTTCCAGCAGAATATATGTGCGCCGTTCTGACAGCCGAAGCCGGTGATACAGAAAAAGTAGCCGGAGTCATCACTGAATGTCAAAGAATGAGAATTCCAGTCTTGCCTCCAGATATTAATGAGTCGTTCAAAGACTTTACGGTTTTGAAACAAGCGGGGGGAGATAAAATAAGATTCGGTTTGCTGACAATAAAAAACCTCGGCGAGGGAATTGCCGAAGCTATTATTTCAGAAAGAAAGGCGGGCGGGCCTTTCAAAACTATTGACGAACTCGCGCATCGGGTCAGAAACAAAGACTTAAACAAAAAATCTCTGGAAAGTCTGATTAAATGTGGCGCCTTGGATAACATTGGCGAAAGAAATTTGTTTTTAAACAATGTAGATCAGCTTTTAACTTACGCCCGCGACAGCCAGAGACAATCGGCCAGCGGACAAATCAGTTTATTCGGCGATAAAGTATCTGTGCCCTTGCCGCCTCTCCGTTTGGCTCCCGCTAATCCTGCTTCACCAACTGAAAAACTTGCCTGGGAGAAAGAACTACTCGGCCTTTTTGTTTCAGGTCACCCCTTAAAAAATTACCAAACTCAGTTAGGCCTAGAACAAGGACTTACAGCAATAAAAGACATCTCCCCTCAAAAATCCAGCATTGTAAAAATCGGGGGCATAGTAACAAAAGTTCAAAAAATTGTGACCAAAACAGGCAAGCCTATGCTTTTCTCCTGGCTGGAAGATCTGACTTCAAAAATAGAAGTTGTCGTCTTTCCCGGCGTATTAGAAAAAAATCCCGCCGCTTGGCAGGAAAATTCTGTTTTAGTTATAAAAGGCAAAATCAATGAAAGAGATGGTTCATCTAAAATCCTATGCGATGAAGTTAAACTGCTTACAAGCCTTGCTTAAAATGTTGGTGAAAGAACAGCGTTAACTATTTTGATAGCCTCGTCGAGATCTGAAACTATAAAACCGGAGACTTCTCTAACCATTGCATGCCAATGTATGTTGTCTTTCTCCACCACCACAACAATTGGTTTTCTAAAAGCATCTGCCCAAGCAATTTCCATATTCCATAACTGAACCAATAGACACGTTCTTGGCTCCCAAAAAATTTACCAATATCATATCACAACGCATCGTGTCCATTCTGTCACGACAAGTAATTCCTTTCTGGCAACTTAAAGGACGTTCTTCGTAAGCATCCTTCACTTTGCTCTCTCCGGCAAGATACTTTTTCCCACGCATCGGAGAAACAGCCTTAATATGGGCCGGTAGTTTACTGGCAACATACTCCCGCCAGTCAGTACTTTCACCGTAAGAAACACCGCTAATCGGACCGG
>CAYZNJ010000020.1:0-12213 GCA_964479745.1 uncultured Candidatus Saccharibacteria bacterium | reverse complement strand
AGGTTGGTCCTTATCTGGTGCGGGCGTTGATACTTGAGGGGGGTTGTTCCTAGTACGAGAGGACCGGAATGAGTGTACCTCTAGTGTGCCAGCTGTCGTGCCAACGGCACTGCTGGGTAGCTATGTACATGACCGATAAGCGCTGAAAGCATATAAGCGCGAAGCGGGCCCCAAGATTAGGTATCGTGGACGCAAGTCCGAAGATCCGTGGGAGATTACCACGTTGATAGGATGCAGGTGCAAGCGCCGTAAGGCGTTCAGCCGAGCATTACTAATAGATCAAACAGGTTTCTTATTAAGAGACTAGAACCTATTGAAATAGGTTCGCATATTCCTTACAAGACTAAGCTTTTAAAATTTTACTTATACTTAATTTGGTACCTTGGTAAATTAAAGCCATTAGCTTGGTGACTATACCGACGTTGTCCTACCTGTTTCCATTCCGAACACAGAAGTAAAAGACGTCAGGGCCGATGATAGCGGTTTATCCGCAAAAGTAGGTCGTCGCCAGACTAATGGTTTTAATTTTTGTTTATTTTAGGCTACAATGATTTTAATGTCGCGTGGCTTAAAACAACTCATTTTTGGTTTAATCTTTGTTGTGGTTTTTGGCGCTGTAGGTTTTTGGGTTTATAAATCTTTTCAGCCAACTCTAACTTGTTTTGATAAAATCCAAAATCAAGGAGAGGAAGGAGTAGACTGCGGCAAAGTTTGCGGCAACACTTGTCTTGAGTCGTTACTGCCGATAAAGGTTTTAGACTCGCGTCTTTTCAAAATCAGGGATATAAACGGCAAGATGGATTACGACGCGCTTTTTAGAGTTTCCAATCCTAACACCCAGTTCGGTTCAGGCAATACGGAGTACGAGCTGAAAGTTTTAGATAGCCAAGGCAACACCTTAGTTTCTAAAAATGACTCTTTCTATATTCTTCCCGGCCAAACGAAATACATTTACGAACCTCTTTTGAAAACCAGCGGTCCGGCCAGCAGTGTTGAACTAAAAATTACAAAGGTAGATTGGCAAAAATTGCAGGGGATTTTTAGCCAGCAGGTCAAACTGGTTGTCAGGTCCAAAGATTACTTTTTAAACAACAAACCGGGCGTCTTTTCCAGAGTTACTGGAGATGTTTTTAACTCTTCCGATTTTGACCTTGATAAGGTTGACGTAGTTGTGGTTATATTTAAGAATAACACCCCAATCGGGGTAAACCGAACCGACACCAGGACTCTCGCTACTCAATCTGACAGATTTTTTGAAGTTGACTGGGTTAGTCCAATTTCTGAAACGCCGGATCGGATTGATGTTGAAGCCACCACCAACATTTTTGAAAACTCAAATTTTCTCCGAAAATATGGTATACCGGAAAAATTCCAACAGTTATACCAATGAACCCTCGTCTTTTCTTAAGAAAATTTGATTGGCGGCTTTTTTTTACTTTTTTGGCGCTGGCGCTGGTCGGTTTAATTTCAACACTTGGGATCGGCGAGGCGGCAAAACAGTTTTTTGCCAAACAGTCGCTCTTTTTGGCAGTAGGGGTTGTTTTTGTTTTTCTGGTCTCTCTTTTTGATTATCGTATTTTTAAAAATCACTCTTTGCCTTCGGTTATTCTTTATCTGGCCTGCATACTTTTGCTTTTTATCTCTCTAGCTTCAAAGTCGGTTAGAGGAATCAATGCGTGGATTACTATCGGCAGTTTTCGCCTGGAGCCATCGGAGTTTGCTAAGATAGCCATTATTATTTTACTGGCCAAATATTTTTCGCAAAAACACGTTGAGATATATCGAGCCCACCATATTATTGCTTCCGGAATCTATGTTGCCGTACCCGCTCTTTTGGTTTTAAAACAACCGGACTTGGGCTCGGCTTTCATTTTTTTTGTAATCTGGCTTTCCATGCTTTTAGCAGCCGGCATCAAGAGAAAACATCTGCTTGTAATTTTGCTTGTCGGAGTATTGGTGGCTTTAGTCGCATGGCTTGCTTTTTTGCAACCTTACCAGAAAAACAGGGTCATATCTTTTTTGAATCCCTATCTTGACCCCAAAGGCGAAGGTTACAGCATTATTCAATCAAAAATTGCCATTGGTTCAGGTTCTATTTGGGGCAATGGTTTTGGCAAGGGGACGCAGTCTAGTTTTGGATTTTTACCGGAAGCTCACACAGATTTTGCCTTCGCGGCTTTTGCCGAACAATTTGGTTTTGCCGGAACTACGGGCTTATTTACCTTGCTTCTTTTTTTGTTTTTTAGAATCGGCAAAATTGGCTTTGGCTTAAGAAATAATTTTGCCAAGCTTTTTTCGGTGGGTTTGATTGCTTTTATTTTTTCCCATGTTTTTGTAAACGCCGGCATGAACTTGGGCCTTTTGCCGATTACCGGAATCCCTTTTCCGTTTCTAAGTTATGGTGGAAGTTTTTTTGTTTCAGTAAGTCTGGGAATTGGGCTTTTGGAGAGCATGAAAATCAGAGGTTGACCCTGTTAAATAACCACTTTGTGGTTCCCGCAAGAGCGGGATTTAACAGGGTTGACAAACTTTTTGCAAAGGAATAAAATGGACTTACTGTATTTAATTGGAGCTAAAACCGGACAGCCAAAACGTTCATAAAAGGCTTAAATTTGGCGATTTTAAACGACAAGTAAAGAATTTTTTGGACAAGAAAGAACCGTCCTTTGGATGGGAGTCTCTTTTTTGTGTACTTTTTATAGTTTTGAAAGTATCCTAAATTATGGCTACTAGAAAACTGTTTTCAAAATACGGCCCGGATGTTGTTGAGGGTCCAAATTTGGCTCAAGTTCAGTTGGATTCTTATAAGTGGTTTTTGGACGAGGGTCTAAGAGAACTGCTTAAAGAAATTTCTCCGGTTAGAGACTGGACAGAAAAAGAATTTGAGCTTCATTTTTTAGACTACATTTTAGAAAAACCGAAGTTTGAAGAAAGGGTGGCTCGTGAGAAAAATCTTACTTACGAAGCGCCGCTTAGAATAAAAGTTGAACTAAAAAATAAAAGAACTGGCAAAGTAACTAATCAAGAGCTTTACCTCGGAGATTTTCCCCTGATGACGCCCAGGGGAACTTTTATTATTAACGGAGTTGAGAGAGTGGTTATCTCACAGCTGATAAGAAGCCCGGGCGTGTTTTTCTCGGTAGCCAGATCCAATGGTTTGAGAAATCTTTTTAGCGCCAAAGTTGTGCCTTCACGCGGAGCTTGGCTTGAATTTGAGACGGAAAACAGCGGCGTAATTTCCGTAAGAATTGACCGCAAAAGAAAAGTGCCGGCCACAGGCTTGCTAAGAGCCTTTGGCATAAGAAAAGATGACGAAATTAAGAAACTTTTTGCTGATGTTGATACCGACGAAAACATGAAATATATTCTTGCCACTTTGGCGCAAGATCCATCAACTTCGGAAGAAGAGGGTTTGGTTGAAGTCTACAGGAGAATTCGTCCCGGCGATCCGGCTACTGCCGAGAACTCCAAGCAGATGATTCATAATATGTTTTTCAACTTTTCTCGCTATGATCTTTCAAAAGTAGGTCGTCACAGGATGAATCAGCGTTTCGGCGCAAATTTTGAAATCTCGGAAAAAAACCGCACGCTTAAGCCGGAAGACATCGTCAACACATTGAAAGAACTGATAAGATTGAACAATAATCCTTCCGCCGACTCCGACAATATTGACCACCTTGGCAACAGAAGGGTAAAAGTTTTAGGTGAACTCTTGCAGGATAAAATGAGAGTAGCCTTTTCTCAAATGGAAAGAATCATTAAAGACAGAATGAGCACGATGGACGTTGAAACAATTTTGCCTTCGCAGCTTATCAATCCGCGGCCTTTTGTGGCAAGGCTCAAAGAATTTTTTGCTTCCGGCCAGCTGTCTCAATTCATGGATCAATACAACCCTCTTTCGGAACTGGAGCACAAGCGCCGTTTGTCGGCTATGGGTCCCGGTGGTCTTACCCGAGAAAGAGCCAGTTTTGATGTCAGAGACGTTCACCCGTCCCACTATGGCAGAATTTGTCCCATTCAGACTCCGGAAGGACCGAATATCGGTTTGGTGGGCTATCTTTCTTTATACTCCAAAATTTCTCCGCTCGGCTTTATTTTGAGTCCTTACCGAAAAGTTAAAAACGGCAAAATTACAAACGAAGTTTTATATTTGGATGCGACCGAAGAAGAAAAATATATTATTGCTCCGGCAGGTGTTGAAACCGACCCCGAAGGCCGTATTAAAGAGGACAAAATTCCTGCTCGTATTCATGGTGAGGCCGGTCTGGCTTCTATTAAAGAAATAGATTTTGTTGATGTTTCTCCCAAGCAGCCGTTTTCAGCCGCAACTTCCCTGATTCCTTTTTTGGAGCATGACGACGCCAACCGCGCTTTGATGGGATCAAACATGCAGCGCCAAGCTGAACCGCTGATCAGGCCGCAAGCGCCTTATGTCGGCACCGGTCTTGAGGAAAAAGTCGCCAGAGACTCCGGTTTGGTTGTGGTTGCCGACGAAAGCGGGGAGATAGAAAGCGTGGACGCCTCTGATATAGTTTTAAGAACGGCAAAAGGAGAAAAAATAAAATATGAACTGGCGAAATTTATCAAATCCAACGCTTTCACCGCGATTAACCAAAGGCCTATCGTTAAAAAAGGCGAAAAAATAAAAAAGGGGCAAGTCCTGGCTGACGGCCAAGCAACGGATGGCGGCGAGCTGGCGCTAGGAACTAACTTACTGGTGGCTTTCGCTTCATTTGAAGGGCTCAATTTTGAAGATGCTATTGTTATTTCAGAGAGACTGGTAAAAGAAGATGTTTTTACTTCCCTATATATAGAGGACTACTCCACCGATGTCCGCGAAACAAAACTTGGTCCGGAAATTACAACTTACGACATTCCTAATGTCGGCGAGGAAAGGCTAAAAGAACTGGACTCGGAAGGTGTCATTAGAATCGGAGCCGAAGTCCGCTCGCAGGATATTCTTGTCGGAAAAATTTCTCCTAAAGGCGAAAGCGACTTGACTGCTGAAGAGCGTTTGCTTAGAGCTATTTTTGGCGAGAAATCGCGCGACGTTAAAGACTCTTCCAGAAGATTGGATTACGGCCGGCAAGGGAGGGTTGTCGGCATCAGAGTTTTCTCGCGCGATCAAGGTGATCGTCTGCCGGCGGGAGTTATTAAGACCATCAGAGTTTCAATTGCTCAAATGAGAAAAGTGCAGGTCGGCGACAAGCTGGCCGGCCGGCACGGTAACAAGGGCGTTATCTCGGCAATTTTGCCGGAAGAAGAGATGCCTTTTTTGCCGGACGGACGCAGAGTAGATATGGTTTTGAGCCCGCTGGGTATTATTTCAAGAATGAACATTGGCCAGGTTTTGGAAACTCACCTTGGTTGGGCGGCGCAAAAGTTGGGCTATAAAGCTGCGGTTCCGGCAATGGCCGGGCCGACTCCGGGCGCTATAAAAACGGAATTAAGAAAAGCTAACTTGCCCGAAGACGGAAAAATACAGCTCTATAACGGCAAAACCGGTTTGCCGTTTCATCAGCGATCAACTGTCGGCATAATCTATTTCTTGAAATTAAGCCACATGGTTGAAGACAAGATTCATATGCGGTCAATCGGCCCCTACTCTTTGATTACCCAACAGCCTTTGGGCGGAAAAGCCCAGTTTGGCGGACAAAGATTCGGCGAAATGGAAGTCTGGGCTTTGGAAGGCTATGGCGCTTCCCATACTTTGCAGGAAATGCTGACTATCAAATCGGACGATGTTCTAGGCCGGGCCAAAACTTACGAAAATATAGTTAACGGCGAAGAAATCAGGGCGCCGCATATTCCCGAATCGTTTAAGGTTTTGCTTTCTGAAATTAAAGGTTTAGGGTTGAGTGTGGATCTGCTTGAAAGATAAAAAGGATATGAATCCCGTACGAAGTCGCCCTACCGGGTCTGTATGGGAAACATATAAAGTAATAATTAGTTGCAAAGTCATTCTCGTTTAAGCTTTGTGGATGGCCTTGCGACTTCGTACGGGATGAATAACTTCACATCATTAAAACTAAAAATAGCTTCGCCGGAAGAAATTTTGGAGTGGTCTTACGGAGAAGTTACCAAACCGGAGACTATAAATTACCGTACTCAAAAACCGGAACGCGACGGTCTTTTTTCCGAGGCTATTTTTGGTCCGGTCAAGGACTTTGAATGCTATTGCGGCAAGTACAAGAGAATCAGATATAAAGGAATTATTTGCGACCGTTGCGGCGTGGAAGTGACAAGGTCAATCGTCCGGCGCGAAAGAATGGGGCATATCAGACTGGCCAGTCCAGTGGCCCACATTTGGTTTTTGCGCGGCGTGCCTTCAAAAGTTGCCATGGTCTTGGATGTTTCTCTGACCGAACTTGAAAAAGTCATATATTTTGCGAGCTATATTGTGATGAAAACAAACGAAGAGCTGAAGGCGGAGGCGATGAAAAAAATAGAAAACGAATTCCGCTCCAAGATTAAAAACGCCAAAGACGAGGACGAAGCCATTCGCCTTAAAGAACAAAAAGATTACGAAAAAAACAACCTTCGCAATATCAGAAAATACCAAATTTTGTCAGAGCTTGATTTCAGAGACCTTTCTCTGAAATACGGAGAAGTTTTTGAAGCTGGCATTGGCGCCGAAGCCGTCAAAAAACTGTTGAGCGAGATTAATTTAAACGATCTTATCGCCCAGACGGAAAACGAACTCAAGGCAACTGACAACCCAAATGTAAGAAAAAAAATGATCCGGCGCCTCAAATTGCTGAAAGGTATGGTGAAAAACAGTGTCCGGCCGGAATGGATGATTATGGATATCCTGCCCGTAATACCGCCGGCTTTAAGACCGATGGTGCAGCTGGACGGCGGAAGGTTTGCCACTGCCGATTTGAACGATCTGTACCGCCGGGTTATCAATCGCAACAACCGTCTGAAACACTTGCTGGAACTCCATGCTCCGGAAGTCATTACCAAAAACGAAAAACGAATGCTTCAGGAAGCGGTTGATGCTTTGATTGACAATTCAATGCGCCGCGGACAGACTATGATCTCCGCCTCAACCGGCCAAAAAAGAGCGCTCAAATCTTTATCCGACATGCTTAAAGGCAAAACTGGCCGTTTTCGACAAAACCTTTTGGGCAAAAGAGTGGATTACTCCGGCCGAAGCGTTATCGTCATCGGCCCTAATTTGGATATTGACCAATGCGGTTTGCCGAAGCATATGGCGCTTGAACTGTTTAAGCCGTTTGTCGTGCATAAATTAATCAAAGCCGGTTTAGCCCACAATATTAAATCAGCTAACCGTTTAATTGACCAGCAAATTCCAGAAGTCTGGCAAGCTTTGGAAGAATCAATCAAAGACAAACTTGTTTTGCTTAACCGCGCCCCGACCTTGCACCGTTTGAGCGTTCAGGCTTTCCGTCCGAGTTTGATTGAGGGCAAAGCGATTACGATTCCGGCTCTGCCGACCAGCGCTTTTAATGCTGACTTTGATGGCGACCAGATGGCTGTTCACTTGCCTTTAACCAACGAGGCTCAAAAAGAAGCTCAAGATTTAATGTTGGCCAGCCATGGAATTTTGAAACCCTCTACCGGCGAACCGGTGGCGGCGCCGTCCAAAGATGTTGTTTTTGGCTGTTTCTACTTAACCCATCCCGGCGACAATCTTCTTGGCGAGGGGAAGTTTTTCTCTTCGGAAGAGGAGGCGCTCTTGTCTTATGACAACGGCTTTACCGACTTGCGCGCTAAAATAAAAATTAAACCCAGCAAAAAACTTGACCCCGGCGAGACTCAAGAAAACGGTTTTGTCACCACTACCGTCGGCCGGATTATTTTCAACCGGGAACTGCCGGCGGATTTTCGTTTCGTCAATAAAACTTTAACCAAAGGATTTCTTAAGGGCCTGGAGGCCGAACTTCTGGACGAAAGAGGCGAAGCAGAAACCGTAAAATTCCTAAACACTGCCAAAGACTTGGGCTTCCACTACGCCACTATTTCCGGAGTTTCTTTTGCTATGGAAGACTTGCGGACCGTAGATGAAAAGCAAGGCATGATTGAAGAGGCCGAAAAGAAAGTTGAAGAAGGCCGCAGTTTATACGACCAAGGCTTGCTTACCGAGTACGAGAGAAAATCAAAGGCTATTGATGTCTGGACTGAAGTGAAATCCCGTTTGGAAAAAATGGTTAAGCAGAATTTTAAAAATGATGACTCGGTCTATATGTTGGTTGAATCCGGCGCTAGAGGTTCTTGGGCGACGGTCAACCAGCTGGCCGGTATGAGAGGGCTTTTTGCCAATCCGGCCGGAGAGCTGATTGAGTTGCCGGTAAAAGGTTCGTTCAAAGAGGGCTTAAGCGTTTTGGAATATTTCCTTTCCACTCACGGCGCCAGAAAAGGTCTGGTTGACACGGCTCTAAACACTGCCCAAGCCGGTTATCTGACCCGCCGTTTGGTTGATGTTGCCCAGGATGTGGTGATTAAAGAAAAAGACTGCAAAGACAAAGAGGGTTACACAATGCTGGCGGAAGACGGCAAGCAAATCGGGGAATCTTTAGGCAAAAGAATCAAGGGCAGGGTTATTTTAGAGGATATTGAAGATAATAACGGTGAGGTAATAATTAAAAAAGGCGCTTTGATAGACAAAAAGCTGGCTGCTGAAATAGACAAACTGGGTTTGGATAAAATAAAAATAAGATCGCTTATCAGCTGTAAAGCCAAAGACGGCGTTTGCCGGTACTGTTACGGCTACGATCTTTCCAAGAACAGGCTGGTTGAAATCGGGGAAGCTGTCGGCATAGTTACCGCTCAAGCCATCGGCGAGCCGGGAACCCAGCTGACCATGAGAACTTTCCATACCGGCGGCGTGGCCGGCGGCGGAGATATTACGATGGGCTTGCCCCGCGTTGAGGAAATTTTTGAAGCCAGATCGCCTTCGGTGAAGTCTGTGATTTCGGATGTTGAAGGCAGGGTGGCTGAAATTCAGGAAGGCCCACGCCAGTACTCTATAAAAATTGTTGCCGCCAGCGGTGAAGAAAAAAGTTTTACTGTTCCTTTGGGGCAGCTGCTTTGGGTGAAAGAAGGCAACGAAGTAAAGCCCGGACAGCAGTTATGCGAAGGGCATATTGATCTTAAAGAGCTTTATGCGGTCACCAAAGATGTAAGCGCTGTTACCAACTATATTATCAAAGAAGTCCAAAGCATCTATTTTGCCACCGGCGAGGGTATCAACAACAAGCATGTCGAGTTGATTGTCAGACAGATGTTTTCCAGAGTGCTGGTTATTGATGCCGGCGACACCGATTTATTGCCGGGCGATGTGGTTGAAAAAAGGCAGATTCGCGAGCAAAACGAATTGGTTAAAAAAGACAGCAAAGCCGAAGCTACTTTTCTGCCCATGCTTTTGGGCATAAGCAAGGTTGCGCTCTCAACCGAAAGTTTGCTTTCAGCCGCTTCCTTCCAGGAAACAGCCAGAGTTTTGATTGATGCCGCGATTGTCGGCAAAGAAGACAAACTGCGAGGTCTCAAAGAAAATGTCATTATTGGCCGCCTGATTCCCGCCGGTACCGGCTACGGCGCGGAGTTTGAGGAAGAAATTTTGTCTAAAGCTGAAGAGTAAAAAGTGTTATAATAAAATGAAAACAGTTCCATCCATCCATCCATCCATCCTAATTTCTTAGAAAGATTTTTAGTTTTTCATAAAAAAACTGCTTTTTGCAGTTTTTTTATTGATTAATCCAGAACCAAAACTGGTTTTTTAACTTCTGGGTCAACTGATGAGTATCTGCATGGGTTAATACGCCAAGATACGATTGTAGGCATTGTTCAAGTGTATGGCGGCTTATTGTTCCCGAACGATACTCGTTTATTCTGGCTTCCAGTTTTCTGTACATTCTTTGCCTGGTTTTAGAACGGATTACACGATGATATGGCAATGACACATAACCAAGAAAATCTATGCCTTGCTGAAATTTACGGATGGACATTTTACTTGGATGGAGTTCGAGTTGTAGGTGTGATCTAAGGAAAGTTTTAATTTTAGGAATTAAATCATTTAAGTACGACTGATTATCAGAAACTATTACAAAATCATCAGTATATCGGCAGTAGTGTTTAATTTTTAAGTCATGTTTAATAAATTGATCAAACTTGTTCAAATAAATATTAGCGAAAAGCTGAGAAGTCAGATTACCAATCGGAACTCCTTTTCTTTGTAAAATATTCGATTGAGAAGATTCAAAACTTTCTATCACTTCCTCAAGAAGCCAGTAGGCGTCCTTACCTTTAATTCTTTTTTGAAGAATATTCAGCAATACATTGTGGTCTATGGCATCAAAAAACTTTTTAATATCGCATTTAAGAACGAAGCAATTTATAGAATTATTATGATTATTGCTCAACAACATCGAGGCCAAACTATTGATTCCTTTGTGAGTGCCCTTGCCAATACGACAGGAGAAAGAGTGGGCTATAAAGGTCGGCTCAAAGACAGGATTCAGAATCGAAAACATGGCGTGATGCAGAACCCTATCTCTAACGCTAGCTTTGTGAATATGCCTCTGCTTCGGGTCGTTAATATAGAAAGAACTGTAGGGCGCATGCTTATAGCTTTTATGTTTTAAATCCCTGTGTAGCTGGAATATGTTATCTTCAAGTTTCCATTCAAATCGCATGACGTCTTTCTTACTCTTTTTATCTTTCTTAAAATTGTCCCACGCTAAAAATAGGTTTTCTAATGAAACTATCTTCATAAAAATATCATTATAAATCTTCATAACTATGGACGAATTCGATATACCAATTTTCAAAAAGTCATATGAATTATATAAGACTTTCTATAGTTATCGCAATAACGTTTTAAGACAGGATCGGTATACTCTTTGGCAAAAGACCGAAAACACAATTCTTGAGATAATAGAAGATATTTTCTTGGCCAGTTTTGTATCTAAATCTGACAAATTGCCAGTTCTGGAAAAAACAAGCATCAAGCTCAACAAACTCAAAGTCTTTATTCGACTCCTGAAAGAGCTAAAGATTTTAGATAACAACAAGTACCTGTTGCTGCAAGAAGCCATTGATGAGATTGGCAGAATGCTCGGTGGTTGGATTAAATCTACTAGAATCTCTTAACTAAAACGCTCCCCATTGGGGAGCGTTTTAGTTAGAGAAGGAAGTTCCGAGAGGCACCGACACCAACGTTGTTGTTGCCGTTGTCGTTCCAGTTGTTGACATTGACACTGCCGTTGTGGCAGTTGCCGACGTTCACACGGTTGCCGTTCGAGGAAAGTTGCTCACTCCCGTCCTAGACACCGAGAGTTTAGGGTTACCACTCATAGAGTCTATATCCTATTCTCTCTGAATTTTATTTGGGAGCAGACAAGAATGTCATCTCCGTTAGAAGCGAGCAAGAAGTTCAATCTCCACCTTAGTCGCACGCTACTGGAAGCCATAGCCGCCAATATTCTGGCGAGTCTTAAGATAAGACATCCCACGAGATAAAGCCTTGGCCGTATCTGCATTAGCAGGATATGTATAATATAATCTATCATTGTATAAAAAGAAAGAATCCCCCAAACCTCCTGCGAAAAAATTTCGCCGAAGATTCAAGGGATTCAAGAGGAACAAGTCCTCAAGGGTTCAAAGTTCAGGCTGGCAACTTCCGAGAGGCACCGACACCAACCCAGTCGTAGTCAGAGTCGCTCCAGTCGCTGACATCGACACCGCCATCGTAGCAGCCGCCGACGCTCACACGGCTGCCGCCCGAGGAAAGGTCGTCCACCCTAGCGTAGACTTTCAGGTTGGGGTAGACGCCCGTCTTGCACTGGACGCAGAGGTCTTTGGCCGTCTCTTCGACAGCTGTTGGAACCTTGTACTCGGCGGGCAGCATGGCCTTCTGGTTGTCCCAGTTGGTGCTGGTCGAGTTGGGCACGATATCCTTGAGCAAGAGGTACCACCGCAGCTTCATCGTCTTGTCGGCAGCAAAGGGGTGGCCTGTGTACCAGGAGCTCGGAGCGTAGTTGTAGAACTTCGGCTGCCCCGATGCGGGATGTAGTTCCTGGAACTTCGTGATGGTCAGCGGCGAGCCGTTCAACTTGTCGACTCCCAGGAATGCGAAGTGGGTCTCACGGACCGCCTTGCCATTGTTGAAGGGGCAGGGGCCGTTGAGGACATCTTCGCCCCACGGCAACTCGCTAACTTCACGGAGCTGTTCCTTGGAGCAGTGGACGC
>CAYZNJ010000019.1:8983-12735 GCA_964479745.1 uncultured Candidatus Saccharibacteria bacterium | reverse complement strand
AAACCTGATGCCAGATAAAATAAGCCGCCCCCAAAGCTCCGCCGGCATCGCCTGCTGCCGGCTGGATAAAGATGTTTTTAAACGGCGTGTTTTTTAAAATTTTGGAATTAGCGACGCAATTCAAGGCAACCCCTCCGGCTAAGCAAAGAGAATCCACGCCGGTTTCTTTGTAAACATGATTAGCCATCGCCACAACAATCTCATTGGTTACTTTCTGGATACTGGCGGCCATATCTTTATGAAATTGTTCCAGTTTGCCGCTTGAAAGCCTTTTCGGATGGCCGAAAATATTTTCAAATTTTGCTTCAATGTCGCCCATCCCGTAAAAACTTTTAAAAATATCCCTGTTGAGTTTAAAACTGCCGTCAGAAAAAATGCCGATTAATTGCCGTATTTTATCTTCGTAAATCGGCTGGCCATAAGGAGCCAGACCCATAACTTTATATTCTCCGCTGTTCGGCTTAAAACCAAGGTAGTGCGTAAAAAAACTGTAAAACAAGCCTAACGAATCAGGATAGTTTATTTCTTTTATAATATTTATTTTATTGTCATGTCCCAGTCCGAAAGTGGCTGTTGCCCACTCGCCGACCCCGTCTATGGTTAAAATAGCGGACTCTTTGAAGGGAGATACAAAAAAAGCGCTTGCCGCATGGGACATGTGATGTTCCGAAAAATATACCGGTCCGCTGAAATTTAATTTTTTTCTTATAAGTTTTTTAAGCCACAATTTTTCTTTAAGCCAAACGGGTATGGCCGAAAGAAACATTTTAAAATCGCCGGGCCAAGATTTTACGAAACTTTCCACAATCCTTTCAAATTTCAAAAGCGGCTTATCGTAAAAACAAACGCAAGCCAAATCGCCGGCAACAATCCCCGCCTCTTTAAGGCAGTAACCGACGGCTTGTTCAGGAAAAGAATCGTCGTGCTTTTTTCTGGTAAACCTCTCTTCCTGAACAGCGGCAACAAGCTGTCCATCTTTAATCAAAACTGCGGCAGAGTCGTGATAAAAACAGGAAATGCCTAGAATAAAAATATTATTGAGATGGGCTCTGTTTTTTGCCATTTTTCAAAAAAAGTAGTTTATAAATACCGCTCAATCCCATTAAAACAAAAATCGGCTCCACCGGAAAACGCAATCCGGCCGAAGCCATAACTCCGGTAAGAATAGGAAAGTAAGCCAGCAGTGAGAACAAGAACATTGATAATAACCTCGTAGCTGGATTCCCTCTTAATATGTAAACCGCCGAGACCAGCATTCCCATAAACAGAACGGCAAGAAACAGCCTCTCTACCGCAACCAGATACGGGAACAGGTTTTTTTCTTTCAAAGTTACGATTTTATAAACATCAACATCGACACGCTTACTCCTGTCAAAATCGTTATACCAATACCGGATGCCGTCTCTTAAAAAGAACTTGGCGCTGTTTTTTATTCTTGACAGAGCGGCATAGAAGGGATACCGGGACAGATAATAACGGGACCGCTCCAGCAAAACACCGCGCGATGAAAATTCCATGTAACGGTCAAGGTTATCATTTTTAGAGTAATTGTTTATATCTTTCTTCAAAAAATCGCTAGCCTCTTGGTACGAAACGCCTTTGGCCAGAGCATAGGTGTCCGGAAGTTCGTAAAAATATAACTGATAAGGCACGATGGAAGAAAATTCAAAAGCGCCGAATGTTTTATAGTTCCTGACTAGCCAAGGCAATGATACTGCTAAAAAAATGCCCAGCATAATGCCAGTTAATTTTAAAAGACGCCCAAAAGATAAGTTTGTCTGTTTTAAATAAGCGGCGCATGCCAATGAAAATATAAAAACCGCGGGAATATATTGGGCGATGGGCCTAGTTAAAGCCAAAACCGGCAGTAAAAAAGATGTCAGCAAAAAATAACTCTTTTTTTGGCTCTTTAAAAACTCGGTCCAGCTCCAGACAGACAAGATAAGTAAAAACGCAAAGAGAGTCTGTGTAAGAAATTTAACTGAAACATTCAAAGAAAACGGCATGAATAAAAATACGCCTGCGCTCCAAAGCGCTATTTTTTTATTTTTAAGAAACTCCATGCCGATCGTATACAGCAACCAGCCGGATAAAAACATTAGAATAGCTTGTACTACCAGCGCAGCCGCATAAGAGCCAAACAAAAATCTGGATAGAAATAAAAATCCAGGATAAACGGGAGTCCGGAAGGAATTAGGCTGGTACGGTTCAGCGCTATCCCAAGAAAACCCATGCCCCAATCTCATATTTTCAGCCAAGGCGATGTACTCGTGGGAATCGGCGTCATAAAATAAAGCGCGATGGTCGTGAAAGAATATAATCAAAAATATCCTGGCCGCCAGGCCGGCAATCAGGATAAAAAACAAGATGCGGTTTTTAGAAAGAATGCCTGTAACCATCGGGGTATGGCGCTTCTTTAGTTTTCCAATTTGAATTTAATTTTTTTTTGGGTTTTACCAGCAAAAAAACAATTTTAAAAAGAGGGATTACGGTAAAGTAAAAAATGCTCAAAACAATTTTTGTGTTGATTCTGCCGATAAAGCCGGCGATTTTTTTGTATATTTTTAAAATTTTAGAAACCATAATAACTAAGATGGCAAGATTGACCTCGTTTGTTAGTTTACTTAATATGGCATAAAAAAGGAGAAACAAAAAGTGGACCTTAAAAATAAAAGAGTTTTAGTTACCGGCGGAGCCGGGTTTCTCGGTTCATTTGTTGTTGAGCAACTAAAAAAACAGGGAGCAGAAAGAATTTTTGTTCCCCGTTCCAACGCCTTTGACTTAACAAAAACAGAAAATAACAATAAGGTCTTTAGATTTGACTACGACATTGTAATCCATCTCGCCGGCAAGGTTGGCGGAATCGGCTTTAACAAAGCCAAGCCTGCAGAATTATTTTTCAACAACATGATGATGGGTATGAATGTATTGGAAGCCTCTCGTTACGCCGAGGTTGAAAAATTTGTACTGATTGGCACCGTCTGTTCTTACCCGAAACATACTCCGGTCCCGTTCAGAGAAAAAGACTTATGGAACGGCTACCCAGAGGAAACCAACGCTCCATACGGAATTGCAAAAAAAGCTTTGTTTGAAATGGCAAGAGCCTACCGTCAACAATATGGCTTTAATGTGATATGCCTCCTGCCGGTAAATCTCTACGGACCCAGAGATCATTTTGAACCCGAAAAGAGCCATGTTATACCGGCCCTTATAAAAAAGGTTGACGAAGCCCAGAAAAATGGCGAGGATTTTGTAGAAGTTTGGGGAACCGGCAACGCTTCAAGAGAATTTTTGTATGTGGAAGACGCCGCTGAAGCCATCGTCTTGGCAACCCAGCACTACGACAAACCAGAACCGGTTAATATCGGCGCCGGCTTTGAGATAACTATCAGAGAATTGGTCTGGAAAATTTGTCAGATAATGGACTTCAAAGGCGATGTCAGATGGGACGCCACCAAACCGGACGGCCAGCCCCGCCGTTGTCTTGATGTCTCGCGAGCCGAAAAGGAATTCGGCTTCAAAGCCAAGACCGGTTTTGATGAAGGTCTTGAGAAAACTATTCAATGGTATTTAAACCAAAACTAAAAACCAAAAGCTCTTCCAAGAGCTTTTTTAGTTTACTAGTGTTAAAGCAGTTTTATGGATAACAAAAAAGCGACCGAAGTCGCTTGAAATTTACTTTTTGCTATTGTAATAAAGCTGTGATTTTGCCTTTGCGCTATCTTTAGAAAGATACGCAAATCTTCCAGTTT
>CAYZNJ010000019.1:0-8973 GCA_964479745.1 uncultured Candidatus Saccharibacteria bacterium | reverse complement strand
TTTTGTATCCCTCGTGGTCCAGTTCCGGTACTACCACCTTGCCGGTTTTGGAATTTACCATATGCATCGGGCTTGACCCTCTTTGAAAATTGTCATTCACGTCATAGCAATAACCATGAGCGTTGCTACAACCAAGAAGACCAAGCACTTTTTCTTGACTATCTCTGATTTCTCCGCCGCATATTGCGCAATTCATTGCAAGCCTACAGCGTCGGATTCCAACGCATCAAACCAATAACAAGTTGGTCGGATAGCTCTAGGACCAGCATCGGGTCAGCTGGGGTGGCTTGTTGTTCAAGAAGCAAAGTTGGCGTCCAGACTGTTGGACTCACACCAAGTGGCAGTCCACATTTCTGAAGTCTTTCCAAAAGGTTTATAATTCTATTGGGAAAACCGTTCCCATCTCGCACATAGTCAGAAACGGAGCGACGATCCCACTGCAGATTTTGATTGTCATGAAGCTCAGTAAATCCAGATCTAAAATGAATTCGAGCGGGTGCATGTGGAAGTTTATACGAATCTCCAGATTCTTTGTTTCTAAAATAGCTGTGAGGAGGCACCAAAATCATCTGCTCAGTCAGATAAATCTTTTCAAAATAAAGTGTCTCAATACCTAGGAGATCCTCTAACCGCATCCTAAGCTCTTCAGCTACTGTTCTGGCTTTCTTTTCATCTTCCATCACTCCAACTATGCCAAGTCTAGAAAGAGCGTTCTCTCTCTTGCTCTTATTTACGTTTTGGGCATCGTCGAAAAGATCAACATCAAAAAGGTCGTCTTTTGTGGCAATTGCTTGAACTGCCGTTTTTTCATTCATGATAGTCCTCCTTTTAAACTGAAAATTGTTTCATTGCTGTTGCAAATTTTGCATCGTTTGGTTTTTGCAGGTGTTGGCAAAGATTTATTTTCTTCGAAATCAGTAAAATCATGCGGGCAAATATTTTGCAAACGCCTTAACTCGGCAACTAGCGAGTTGCTGTTTAAAGCGCGCATAATCTCGTCGTCAAATCTGATATTATTTGGGTGTGTTTTTTCTCTTTCTTCACAGCGACGCCTATGTTCAGGCATCACATCAGACTTAATTTTCACGGTAAGCTCTGCCACCCGTTTTCTTATAAATTCTAGCCTTTCAGCACTAACTTCTTTTTTGTCAGTCATCTAAGTTCCTCCTTTGAAAGTTAAAAAGTTCATACATATGAACACACGTCATATGTGGGGTTAGAGGTTATCCCGATTGGGTCGGGAACGCCCTAGCTGTTGTTAAAGAACATGGCACCAATATACCAAAATAATTGCCAAACTGTCAAGTGTGGTGTGTGCTAACTGATAACCCCGCCCTATCTAGGTTCAAAAATTAAAAAGAGACCGATTGATCTCTTTAGTTACCAAAACTACTGATTTATTTTCTGCTCTTGAAGATGCCAAAGATACCACCCATAAGCCCTGCCAATTCCTTCTTCAAGTCCAGTCATATGTCTCCAGCCTAGACTCCGGCATTTTGAAGAGTCCAAAAGTTTTCTGGGCATGCCGTTTGGTTTTGAAGCATCCCAAACTATTTTTCCCTTATATCCGACCACGGATTTCACGACGTTCGCCAATTCAGCAATGCTATAATCAGCACCGGTGCCAACGTTAATCAATATTTCGCCCCGCTTAACTTCTTCTCTTGAAGGGCTAAAATTATCCATCAGAAAGACACTGGCATCAGCGGCATCATCAACGAAAATAAATTCCCTCCTCGGAGAACCGTCGCCCCAGAGAACAACTTCCGGCAATCCGTTTACCGCCGCATGATGAAATTTTTTTATCATATCCGGCAGAACATGAGCCCGCACGCTTTCAAAGTGGTCATTTGTCCCATACATGCTCGCCGGAATCGCAACAATAAAATTAGTCTGGTACTGAACATCAAACGCCCGGCACATTTCAATACCGGCCAGCTTTGCCATTGCATAAGCCTGATTGGTCGGCTCTAGCGGGCCGGTCATCAGATAATCTTCCCGTATCGGCTGTGGACATTCTCTCGGATAGCAACAATTAGCGCCGAAAAATAAAAGTTTCTTAACACCAAAAGCATAAGCCGCCCGCATCACATTCATCTGAATAACCAGATTTTCTTCCAAAAACTGAACCGGGTATTCTATGTTTTCGGTGATGCCGCCGACTTTCGCCGCCGCCACAAAAACATAATCGGGCCGAGTCGCTTTAAAAAATCTTTCAACGGCATTCTGGTCTAAAAGATCAAGACCGCGCCTACCGAGTATAGACAAACTGTATCCGTATTGTTCAAGCCGCCTGACGATAGCTGAGCCGAGCAAACCGGTATGACCGGCAACATAAATCTTTGAACCTTTATTCATTCTGCCCTCCTTTTACCTCAAACATTTTTAACCTTCTCATCGCTAAAAGAGTGGTGCTGACCGAATAGGCCTGCACTTTCTCACGGTCAACTAATTTTAACCAGTCATCCAAACTTATAAGAACAACTTTTAAATGTTCGTTGGCATCAAGTTTTTGTAATTTTAATTCCACCGAACCACCCGCAACGCCTATAAAAGAAAAACTTCTTGCTCCGGTATATCTGGCGGAAACAGGCACACCAACCAAGCTTAAAGGGAAAATCTTTTTTAAAACTATTCCGGTTTCTTCTTCAAATTCTCTTTTGGCGCAAACGGCCGGATCTTCGCCTTTTTTCATTTCTCCTCCGGGCAAGTCTAAAAGCACTTCTCTGCATCCGTGCTGAAACTCAGCGCATATCGGGATAAGTCCTTCGTCCAACAAAGTAAAAACTCTTGTGCCTCTCATATCGCTTAGCAGATGAAAACCTCTAAAATTTTTCCCGCTTGGAGTTAAAAACTGCGAAACTTCCACCTGAAGCTTGCGTTTAATTTTTATCTCTTGGCTTGTTAAGTCAGCTTCCGGATAATCTTCTGCGGCAACCGGATCTGCTGTTATTTTCCAATTGGCAATTCCCGATCCTTTAACAATTTCATAAATATTGTCTGCAGTTGCCAAAGGCAAACCGTATTTTGCTTCTAGGTTTTTTGCCATTTACTAGCACCTCTTTGTAAAATTACTGGCTGAAATATTACATATTTTGGCGCAACGGTCAATCAAGAAGTCTTTCTGTGTTGATATGCCCGGTTGACACTTTTTGATACTTTTTGATACTTTTATTAAATATGGTTATTGACCCCAATGAAATATACACAACTCAAGAAACCCAGAATATGCTGAAAATATCCAACAGCACGATGAAGCGCCTGCTCAAGAAAGGCCTCATCAGAGCTAACAAGATCGGGGGGCAGTATAGAATTTTGGGTAAAGAAATCTTAAAATCCGTCTCGCCTTCTGTTGAAAGGCAGGTCGTGCAAACTTATCAAAAGTTCAAGAAAAAGTTAAAAAGAAAAATTAAAAACTGGTAAATGGACCTCTATAAACTAAGACATACGCTTAAACTTATATTGAGAGTATTCCGAAAATACCGCTGGCAGTTTGTTTTAATGACGGGTCTGGGATTTTTAGCCGGTATCTTTGGAAGCGTCGGTATCGGAGCCGTGATACCGCTTTTTTCGTTTATAACCGAAGGGCAAGCCGCCGGTAGCGACCTAATGTCACAAATAATCGGCAAAGCGCTTTCAACAATACACCTGCCTTTTACCTTGCCTTTTCTTTTGCTTTTGATGGTTTCTCTTTTTATACTCAAGTCCCTGATAACGTTTTATGCAAATTACGTAAACGCAAAATTCTCCGCTCGATATGAAAGGGACGTAAGAATGAACATGTTCGAAAAAATTGTAAATTCAAAGTGGCTGCACTTAATTGAGCAAAAACCCGGATACATAGAGAGAGTGCTGATGAGCGACATTGGCAACAGCGCCAATATTCTCATGCATACAAGTTACATAATTCTGGTGTTGGCCAGCTTATCAACCTATATCGTGGTGGCCATGAATATTTCTTTGTCCATAACCATGATCACTCTTCTGATGGGCTTGGTGATATTTTTCGCCCTTAAACCGATATTCTATAAGACTCGGAAAATAACCGAAAAAACATCTAAAACCGAGAAAAAAACGGCCCACCATGTATTAGAGGTTCTTTTTGGAATAAAGATCGTAAAGAGCCTGAATGCCGAAAAAAAGGTCACCGCATTGACTGAAAACGACTTTAAGAGTCTTGAAAATCAGAAAGTTCAATCACAAATTTATCAAAACATCGTGGGTTCCTTAATGGAACCGGTTGGTATCGGTTTTATTGCGATTTTGTTTATTTTTTCTTATCATTCGCCGGCTTTTAACATTGCTGCTTTTGCCGCCATTGTTTATATGGTCCAAAAAATGTTCTCTTTCATCCAAACGATTCAGGGCAGGATTAACAGCATAAACGGCGTTGTTCCATTTTTACAAGTAATGCTTGAATATTGGGAAGGAGCGGCAAATAATCAGGAGTCCAGGGAAAACACGGCTGAATTTTCATTTAAAGACAGGGTTGAATTCAAAGATGTCTCATTCTCCTACAACGAACAAGCCCCCGTCCTTAAAAAGTTAAACTTAGACATTAAAAAATCTGAAATGGTAGCCATTATAGGCCCTTCGGGCGGAGGCAAGACAACTCTGGCCGATTTAATGTTGAGGCTTTTTACGCCAAGTTCAGGTGAAATTACGATTGACAACGAAAATATAAATGAAATAAATCTGAACAGTTGGCGCAAAAACATAGGCTATGTTGCTCAAGACATCTACCTTATAAACAATACGATAGAGAGTAATATTAGGTTTTATGACGAATCAATCAGTCATGAGCAAGTTGTCGCCGCGGCAAAAATGGCAAACATTTATGATTTTATAGAAACTCTGCCTGAAAAGTTCCAAACTAATATCGGGGAACGGGGCGTTAAATTATCAGGCGGCCAGCGCCAAAGAATCGCTCTGGCACGGACACTGGCCAGAAAACCTGAAATATTAATACTGGACGAAGCCACAAGTTCGCTGGATAGCGACTCGGAAGCAATGATTCAAAACTCTATAAAAGGCCTAAAGGGCAAGATCGCCTTGATTGTTATTGCCCACCGCTTATCGACTGTCCAGCACGCCGACAAACTTTATGCTATTAACAACGGTGAAATAATTGAATCCGGTTCGCCAAGCGATCTTCTAGAAGACCGAAATTCTTATTTTTCAAAGGCCTATAACATAAAATAATGGATTCTTATTTTTATTTACTGCTGGGCACAGCCGCGGCATGTGGAATTCTTTTTGCCTTAGGGACAAAGGGCATATTTTACCACACGCCAAACACCGACAATGAAATAATGGCTTACGCCGCCGCCCAGTCAGGCAAATGGCGCTGGTTTTCTGATATGCATAGGTACGGAATGAAAACCTATATGAAAGATGCGAGCGTGATACTTATTGCGATACTGCAACGAGTGCTGGGCGATACGGAATCCGACCACCCTTACACCACTCTCGGGGGGCTGGCTGTCTGCATATCGGCTGTTTTAGTTTACTTGATAGGAACTGACTTCTGGGGACCGACAATCGGACTGCTGGTCTCGCTTTTATACCTGTTCTCTTTTTGGCCTTGGCAGACTGCTTTGTATGGAGGCCACGCAAATGTGGCAGTGATGTTTTTTCTTTTAGCTGTTTATTTTGTTCAAAATTCAGCAACCAATTTTTACATTTATCTTTTTCTGGCTGGAGTCTCCGTTTGCTGCATGATGTTTTCGTCCGGCTCTTCGGCCAAATTGCTGGGTCCTTTTGGGGCATCGCTTTTTTACGCCGAATATCATATCCCGATCGGCGCGCATGATTTTGGCAACCTCTACTCGTTGCTACCACTTCACAAATTTATAGTCTGGGATTCAGTTGTTATCGGCTTGTTTGCCGTCCTGCTATCTATTGCATTTTTAACATACAAAAAAATTATAATAAAAATGTATTCAAACGAATGTCCGCCGTTTTTAAAGGGAATAATCAACAACCAAAAAAATCTTGACCTTCAACATTACAGGTAGCAGGCCGGAAAAAAACTCCGAGCGCATGCTAGCACATCCGTTAAATGCCTAGCCGCATTTTTATTTATCGTTAACATCTTGGGGGCTAGTTACTTGCTGACGGTTCTTGGCGGTTTTATTATAATGTTTTTTGTGCTTACTCTGCCCCACCCGTATGATAATGTGCGTAAATTTTTTTATTACGCTTTCCATAATCGAAAGAAAACACATTTTAAAAATTATATAGACTACTTTGCAAAAAGAGGAATCGCTGTTTATCGCAGTACGCACGGCGCCGGTTGGCCATGGGTGCCTAAATTATTTTGGAGATTTTTGCCTTGGCACTCAGTACTGTTTACAGCATCCTTCGCGTATATCATAACCACCCACCTCTGGAGACACCAATACAATCTTCTGCCGCTTGATTTATCAATTTTGATAATATCGGTTTTACCCTTACTGTGGGCTCAGTTTACCAAAGCCGCTCAAGCTTCAAGAATATATTTCCCTGTTTTTATCGCTTTAATGCTTTTCATCGGATATTCTTTTTACGCATTCTTGGAATCCAGCTACTTCCTGCCGCTAGCAATCGGCTTTACAATTCTGGCTATTTTTTGGAACTTATGGAAATTTTTTCATGAGACATACCCGGCCAGAATGGGGGCAATGTACTTAGCAAAAACATTGAAACGCTTAAATATAAGAGACATATATACCTACCAAACGCCCTACAATGAATCTATGGTTTACACAATACCCGGTATTAAAGAATCTCCTTACGTGCCTCGCAAAAAAAAGGCTCCGCCTTTCAATGTGCATTACATAAACAGCCTAGCCGATGTAAAAGATGGCTGGATTGTAATTCCCGGAACCAACGGACTGGCTCTTACTTTGGATGATGAACCCGAAGCTATCAACGGAAATTTTCGTTTTACCAAAGATCCGGTATTGAACAAATTATTAGATTCCAAAGAGATTGAGAAAGTAGCCACTGCAAAATTTAAGACATACGGAACCAGCCGAGCATGGTCGTCGGAATGCGAAGTTTTGAGCTATCTGGACCTGATCTTACACGAAATAACCCAAGACGCCCTGTACAGAGGGCATGCGTGGCTGATACATTCTAGTAACTTAGCCGCTAGATTTTAGTCGCTAATATGGTAATCACCAGAACGCCATTCAGAATATCTTTTTTTGGAGGAGGCACCGACCATCCTGTTTGGTATGAAAAAAACGGCGGAGCGGTTCTTTCGGCCTCAATAGACAAATACTGCTACATCAGCTGTCGTTTTCTGCCGCCCTTTTTCAAGCATAAGCACCGCATTGTGTACGGCCAGCAGGAAAACGTCAATAGTATTGAAGAAATAGACCACCCGTCGGTCAGAGAATGCATGAGATACACAAAACAAAAACATGGATTGGAAATACATCACGACGGAGATTTGCCGTCTATGTCAGGGCTGGGTTCCAGCTCATCTTTTACTGTAGGCTTGCTTCAGGCTCTTTATGGCTTAACCGGCAAGATAAAAAACAAGCGCCAGCTTGCTTTGGACGCAATTCACGTGGAACAGAATCTGATAAAAGAAAATGTAGGATGCCAAGATCAAACAGCCGCTGCCTTCGGCGGACTTAACAGAATAGACTTCGGCGGAAATAAAAAAATAACAATAACTCCGATTGCAGTACCGGCTCAAAGACTAGATGAGTTTCAAAATCACCTGCTTTTGTTTTTTACTGACTTTTCTCGAAAAGCTTCGGAAATAGAGGCCGAAAAATTAAAAAAGTTTAAAGACAAAAACAATGAACTCCGGGCCATGGCTACTATGGTTGACGAGGGCATTGATATTTTGAAAAGCAGTAAAAACTTGGATGATTTTGGCAGGCTTTTAGATGAGGGCTGGAAACTAAAACGGTCTCTGGCCACGGTTGTAAGCACAAGCCAAATAGACGATATCTACAAAACCGGTATCGGAGCCGGAGCCACCGGCGGTAAACTGCTCGGCGCCGGTGGAGGGGGATTTATGCTGTTTTTTGCGCCGCCGGAAAGGCATAAAAAAATAAAAGAAAAACTTAAAAACTTTTTATATGTCCCCGTCCGGATAGAATATCTGGGAAGCCAGATAATTTATCGCTCTCCTTCACAAAATATAATATAGGCACTGTCAATATTGACCGCGTGCCGTCTTAGGTTACCATAACTTAAACTAGTTTTTTAAAAACAGGAGAACAATTTGACTGATTACAAATACCCTTTAGTTGCAGACACGATAGATGCCAGTGAATTTAAGAAAGTATCGGAGTGGCTGGCAACTTGTCCCAGAGTAACGATGGGGCCGCTAACCAAACAATACGAGGAAAAGTGGTCTGCTTGGCTCGGCAGAAAATACTCCATAGCCTGCAACTCCGGTTCGTCGGCCAATCTACTGATGGCCGCGGCTTTGCTTGAGTCAGGCCAGCTTGGCAACAACAAAAAAGTGGTGGTGCCAAGCGCCGCTTGGGTTACCAGCATAGCGCCTTTTATACAGCTTGGTTTTGAACCAATAATGTGCAGCGCCGATCCGAATAATTTTGGTTTAGACCCAGAATATCTTGAACTTCTCTTGAAAAAACACCGGCCATCAGTCGTAATGATGGTTCATGTTCTCGGCGTGCCATGTAATATGGACCGAATAATGGCCTTGAAACAAAAATACAGCTTTGTTCTTCTTGAGGACGCTTGCGCCGCTGCCGGTTCTTCTTATAAGGGCCGTAAGGTTGGCACCTTCGGAGGCATGGCCAGTATTTCAACATATTTCGGACATCAGTTCTCAACAATTGAAGGAGGGCTTATCTCCACAGATGATAAAAAGCTATACAACCTTTTGCTACAGTTAAGGAGCCATGGCTGGGTACGCGGTTTAGACAAAGAATCTCGTAAGGCTTTGCTTGATAAATACGAGATAGAAGATATCGGCACGGATTTTGTTTTTACTTCGCC
>CAYZNJ010000018.1:0-12788 GCA_964479745.1 uncultured Candidatus Saccharibacteria bacterium | reverse complement strand
GCGCCAAAACTACGGGCAAGGGCAGTAATTCGGGGGTTTCGTCAGTGGCGTAACCGTACATAATGCCTTGATCGCCGGCTCCGCCAGTATCAACACCCAGAGCAATATCTGGTGACTGTTTGTTTATGTTAACTACTATTTTCGGTTTATCCTTGTAACCGATTTCCCGGTATATTTTATTGACGAGCAGGGGCACATTTACAGAACCTTTGCTTGTTACTTCTCCGCCGACGACTATCAATCCGCTGGAACCGAAAGTTTCCAAAGCGACTCTGCTTTTTGGGTCTTGTTTCAAAAAAGCGTCCAGCAGGGCATCCGAAACCTGATCGCAAATTTTGTCGGGATGGCCGGAGGTAACGCTCTCGGCAGTAAACAATTTAGCCATGAAAAAATATTATCAGATAAGTAGTTGCTGTCAACAAAACAACATTTTATTTTTGTCCAAATTTGTGATATTGAAAAAGCGTGGACGAAGACTATAAAAAGATTTCTAAAAAAGATTGGTTTGTTTTGGCTGTGCTGGGCCTGGTTTTGACGCTTACTCTTTTTGTTAAAAATACCGATGGCAAGCTGCATGTCTATTTTCTTGATGTCGGCCAAGGCGATGCGATATTTGTGGAAACTCCGAGCGGCAAGCAAGTTTTAGTTGACGGCGGGCCGGGAAGCGTTGTTTTGCAGAGGCTTGGGGAAGTTATGCCTCTTTTTGACAAGAGTATTGACCTTCTTGTGTCAACTCATCCGGACGCGGACCATCTGTCTGGTTTGGTTCATGTTTTGCAAAGGTACGAGGTGCCAAAAATTCTGGAAACAGGTATGCTGTGTGATACCAGTCTTTGCGGCCAGTGGTCAGAAATTAAAAAAGAAAAACAGCCGGAAATTGACAACGCTTTTTTGGGTCAGGAAATAAACACTGGCGATGGTGTTAAGTTTTTAGTTTTCAATCCGACAGAAAACTTAAACGGCAAATTTTTACCGAAGAGAAACAACGGCGGTATAATTTTGAAGCTGATTTACGGTTCGCAATCAGTTTTGCTGGAGGCTGACGTTGAAAAACCGGTTGAAGGAAAGCTGGTTCAAGGCGGAGTAAAGATTGACTCTGACTTTCTGAAAGTGGCTCATCACGGCAGTAAAACTTCAAGCACGGAAAACTTTTTAAAGAAAGTCAGTCCTTTGCTGGCGTTTATTGAAGTCGGCAGAGACAACAAATACGGCCATCCGACCCGCGAAGTTCTTCAAAGGCTTGAAGATTTTAAGATTCCGTATTATCGTACAGATATGGATGGGACGGTTGAACTTGTCTTGGATGGAGCGGGCGGCTATGAAACAATCAAGTAAATTCCTGACTTCAACTTGTCATTTGGATTTTGCCATTTGTCATTTTTTACTTATGTCTGATCAATTACAACGCACTCTAGTCTTGCTAAAACCCGATACGATAAATCGGGGGATTGTCGGCGAAATTTTGCAGAGATTTGAACGAGTCGGCGCAAAAATGGTTGGCTTAAAACTTTTGCAGTGCGACAAAAATACCGCTATGTGCCACTATACTGAAGACGTTTCTCGCCGGCGCGGAGAGCATATAAGAAAACTGATGATAGAAATGCTTACCGCAAGCCCTGTCATTGCTATTGTCTATGAAGGTATAGAGATAGTTGAAGTGGTGCGTAAGCTTGTGGGAGAGACGGAACCTAAAAAAGCCGCCCCAGGCACGATAAGAGGCGACTACGCCCATGTTTCTTATGCTTACTCTGATGCTAAAAAAATAGGAGTTTTTAATTTAATTCACGCTTCGGCTTCAGTGGAAGAAGCAGAAACGGAAATCAAGGTCTGGTTTAAACCGGAAGAACTGGTCAGCCACAAGCCTTTGTACACGAAGTATGTTTTGAGAGAAGATGACTAATCTTGACCCTAAACTGCATATTGTGGCGGCGACAGCAATTATTGTAAAAGATAAAAAATTTTTGATTGCCAAAAGGGCGTCTTGGGAAAAAGCTTTTCCAAACAAGTGGACAGTGCCGGGCGGAAAGTTAAAATTTGGCGAGTATAAACTTGAGCGAATCGCTTCTGGCTTTCCCCAGCAATACAACGTTGTGGATTGGTTGGTGAGAAAAGAAGTTCAAGAAGAAGTGGGCTTGGAAATAAAAAAACCTAACTATCTTTGCGATCTCGTTTTTGTCAGGCCGGACGGCTTTCCGGTGGTTACGCTTTCTTACTGGGCTCATTACAAAAGCGGCAAAGTTAAGCTTTCAAAAGAAATGACTGAGCATGCTTGGGTCACTCTTAAAGAGGCAAGGAGGTACGATTTAATTGAGGGGATTTGGAATGAGTTAAAAATGGTAGATAAAATTTTAAAATGAAAAACCCATTTTTACGATGGGTTTTTGTTAAACTTCGTCGAACAAGAATGGTCTTTTGAAAAAGTGTTCGGCAAGCAACTCTTTGTATATTCCCGAGTCTTTGAGCCAGAGCACTGCTGCTACCGACGAAAGCAGGGCGTTGCCGTCTTGAGGGGTAAAACATCGTCCGATAATTTCGTGACCTCCGGAAACTATTTCGATTGAGGGCAAGTAGACCACTGTTTGATTTAGAATTCTCCCGTGGCTTCCCCGGTCTCTGCCTCCCGAAAAAGTTTGATTATTGGTGTTTCTGTAAGTGACGGCTGTCAGAGGATTGTTGCGGAATAATTTTTCCACTTCTTCTTTTGTTGTAAATTTTCTAGTCATGATAGAAAAATAAACAGTATGCATGTACGGATTGTTTAGAGTGTCGGCCGCCGTGTGAATGTCTAAATTTACGTCGCCCAAAGTTCTTAAAACTCGAATGGCGTCTGCCGCTTGGTGCGAGCCGTAGCCCGTGTCTGTCGGTTCTCCGACTTCCACTCCGACCGTTGATTCAGACTGCGAGATGTCGCTTGCTCGGCGTCCGAGATAGAACCGAGCTCTAATTAAATTGTCATAGTTAAGCTTTCCCGTGTTTTCCGGATCTAAGGCTAAAGTTTTCAGCAAGACTAAAACCTGATGGGTATTACAGCTTACAACCTGTAGAAACTGGTCTCTGCCCGGTTCCAGGGCCGAGTCATTTATATTCAGAGCATACGGTTTGCCGAATCCCTTTTCCGAACCTTGGGCGATGAAGCCAATCTTGCTGGCAGTCTTTTCGTAGTATTTTTTCTTAAATTCTCTGGCTATGCCCTTGTCGGTGCAGTCAACGACAATGTCGGCGCGATTCAAGGCTTGGGTGAAAGTATAGTCTGGTTCCAAGTGATATCCCTCAAGAAGCTTTTTGAAGCTGTCTAAACTTTCATTCGGAACCGCCAGTCTTGCCCCTTCCCGCATAAAGTCTACTATAAAACCTCGGCCTTCCAGCGCCGGAAGGTGTTTATGGAAGATCACTTCATCAATGCCAAGAGCTTTTCTTACAGTCAAAAAAAGTTTTATCAGAGGCTGTCCGATAGTACCCGTTCCTACCACCATTATTTTCATTGTTTTTTCCTTTTTAAAGTGCTTTTTCTTACAACACGATATATCTCTTTTTCGCAAAAAACAAGTATCCGCCCCCAGACAATAAAAAAGCCAGGCTAACCTGGCGGTGGAGAAGCTTTAGCTTATTTCAGCTTCGGCTTCAATTTCTTCTTCAATAGTTCTTTGGTTTTTAGCGGCCTCAATTTCCGTTGGCGCGGCTGGCAAGGCGATCCTTTGCTTTACCGCCTCAATTTCTTTGCGGACCTCCATTTGCTGTCGGAACTGGTTTATCTTGTAATGGCTGCTCCTTTGCGCCATTTCCAGTAACGAGTCTGTTTTCAAATCTTCGTGCTCGGTGCTTAACAGAAGCTGCTCAAACTGGCCGCCGACAGTTAAACCGGTCTCGGTTCCTATGCTGGAAGTCATCAGGTAAAGCTGTTTTTTGGCCTGTGTGATTTGATATACCACTTTAGCTGTTTCAGCTCTGGTTTTAACGGTGTCAAATTCCATCTCTTTGACATCCAGTTGTCTTCGGAGTATTTCTAAAATTTTCTGTTGCTCCCCTATGTGGCCGGCGAAACAACCTACTCTCTTTTCTGTCTCAACTCTGGCGACTGCGGCAACAGTCAGCGCTTCTTCGTCTCCGGATCTGGCGGCTTCCAATTCAACTTCCTCAAAGTCCTGCGCCAGCAACTTTTGTTCCTCCAGTCGCCGTGCCGTCTGCTTAACATTGGCCTCAATTGTGGCGACGGAATCTCTTAACAGAGCAATATTTCTAGCGTGGCCTGCTACTAGCCGGTCAACTTTGGCAATGACATCCTCTTTTTGGCCGGTGAGTTGCTTAAACTTTTGGCAACCTTTTTCATAGAGAGATTGTGTGACGGGAAAACCTTTTTTGTAGTCTCCGTACAAGAACAAACCAGCGCCGCCCAGGGCTAATAGTTCAACTACACTCCATATCAGTTGCAATATCATAAGTCAGCCTCCTTTTTTGTTTTTTTGCTGTTAATCCTTTTTCTGATAAGCGCAACCCTTATTTGACCGCGAGCCATTTCTTCGGAAACTGGCTTAATTTGACCTTGCAGGCCAAAATTTGCCAGCGCGTCTCTAATTGCTCCGAAACACTTTTCTTGGCTTATGGAGGAGCTTTCTGTAACGGCTATTTTTTCAGCAAGTTCTGCGCTGTCATTGACTGGAACCGTAACGCCGTTAACTTCCAAGACGGTACACACCAGGCTGGCGTGTTTGACAAAGCCGTCTCTTCTGCTTGCCTCTACTTTGACTTTGACTATGTTAGATCCGACAGAAAAGAAAACCTCTTTGTTTACTTTTTTGTCCTTGTCTTCAAAAAATTCGCCGTAGAATGGTAATTTTCTAAACATTGTTTTTCCCCTTCAATCTTTGTTTTAATCTCTCCAAAACTATCTTACCGTCCTTGTCGTCGGAGAAATTTAGGTTAAACGAACTTGAACTAACCATGCTGTTGCTTCGGATATTTTCCCCGACCCTTTTCCAAAAGCTGGGGGAAGAAAAGGTGACTATTGTCATAAGCAAGACCAGCGGCAAAGCTCCGGGCATAAAAACTGCCAGACTCGGATAAATCCAGAAACTTTTCCAGTCGAAGCCGTACCATTGGCAGGAAAGGGGAATGCCGCAGCACATGTATTTGTTGCAATCGGTCAAAAAAGAAATAAAGCCGCAAAACTGAATAACCACCAACCCTACCAACAAAGTAAATCCGTCAGAAATTTCTTGATACTTCATTTCAGGAACCTTGTTCCCTTTTTCAAGGATACCCTTAAGAACAACCTTGTCTTTATCTCTTATTTTTTGCCAATATTCGCTTGAAGCTAGGTTATGAATTCCTTCAGGCAGTTTAAAAAAGTCTGCGTCTTGTTGTGTAAATTGTTTGACACCGCTAATTTTGAGAATCTTTCTGACTAGGACTTCTTTGCTTACAATTTCTTCAAATGGGGTACCCTTTTTATAGATCTGTCTCAGGAAAAAGCCGTCGCTCAGCCCCGCAAAAATAATGGGCATTTTTTCCGGATGATCGCTAAGATCGCGATCGTCTTCCAGATTTTCCAGATTTTCTCCGGCGGCGGCGTGAAAAAGAGCTTTTTTATAGTTAAAGCTTTGTTTTTCCCAGCCATCTATAAGTACCATAAGAATAAAAAAAATAAGTGCGATGACAAATCCCACAAATAAACCCACGCTAGATGCATCCCAGAAAAATCCTGTTCTGATTTGTTTTCTTTCTTCCATTTTGTCTCTCCGTGTTTTAAAAAAACAGCCTTCTTCAGGACAACCTGAAAATGGGAAGAAGGATTTCTTCTTATATCAAATCCTACCACTTTAGTCAAGAGGTTGACTGACAGTCTGTGGCTATGTTATAATTGTATTGTTTAAATACCATTTTGGTGTAAAATTAGTCCTATGTTTAAATTAAAATCCACTAAAACCATAGCTATATTGACTGGCCTGTCTTTAATTTTGGGCAGTCAGGGTTGGCTTTTAGCCGGGGGTTCAGCTTCAGCTGATAATCCGACTTGCCAGCTTATCTGGGATAGTCCGGTCTTGGCTGATGGCAGAGGTTTAAGAAATCCCGGTGATTTGGATAACGTAGTCATTAACTTGAGAAATTTTTCTCCGAACTCGACTATTTTAATAAGGAATACAAATCTTAACGGCACTAATGTCCGTTCAGCTCCGATAACTACCGACGAAAATGGTAATTTTTATCTTTACGACCAGACTCTAATCCGTTCCGAAGAATACAATAACGGGGAATATCGGACTGATATTGTTGATGGGAGCTGGAATATTTTAGCGACTTGCAACCACGGTTTTATAACCGGCAGTTTATCTTCTACTTTTACCACTACAACTACCACTACTACTTTTCCTCCAATTACTACAACAACCACTTTTCCTCCAACCACGACTACAACTTTATCTCCGATTGTTCCTTCTCCCGTTTGCCGTTTGACATGGAACAGTCCTAAAACAACTGATGGCCGGGGTTTGAGAAGGACTGGCGATTTTTCTAATGTTACCATTGACTTAAGAAATTTCTCTCCCGGCTCTACGGTTTTAATAAGGAACACAAATTTGGACGACAGCAATGTGCGCACGGCTCCGGTTGGGATTAATTCAAGCGGCAGGTTTTATATTTTTGACCACACGCCAATCCGCTCCGACGAATATACCGTAGGCGAATATCGGACGGATATTATAAATGAGAACGGAGAGTTGCTGGCTACCTGCAACCGCAGTTTTATAATTTTGGAAAACACTCCTCCAATTACCACAACAACCACTTTTCCTCCGACCACGACCACAACCACGACCACAACCACGACCACGACTCTGTCTCCGACTACTACCACCACTACCTTATCTCCAACCACAACCACCACAACCACAACTACAACTCTCCCGCCTACTACCACAACCACTTTTCCTCCAACCACGACTACAACTTTGCCTCCGGCAATTTTGGTTAACGGCTCAACCTGTGTAAGCATTAATGCGCCGAGTGTCGTTTCAGCCGGACAAAGTTTTTCTGCTACTGTTGTGATGAGAAATTCCGGGACAAAAAATTGGACTAGCGGAGCTACTCCTCACAAACTTGGTTCGGAAAATCCTCAAGACAACTATACTTGGGGCAGAAACCGAGTTTATCTGCCCGTAAGCAGAGTCAGGCAAGGGGGCACTGTTTCTTTTGACTTTAACGCTACTGCTCCACAAACGGTCGGTTCTTATAACTTTGACTGGAAAATTCTGCAAGAGGGAATTGAGTGGTTTGGCGAAACATGCCATAAAACAATTTCTGTAGAGTCCGGAACCACACCAACACCCACTTCTACACCTACACCAACTCCTACACCCACACCTACCGACTACAACCCTTCGGTTGACTTTCAAACTTACGAAGTAAGAAATCTCAGCCGCGGCCAGTCTGGTTTCGGATCAAACATTTTTGTTTCGTCCGGTGACGAAGTTGAGTTCCGGCTTATCGCGAGAAACTACTCTTCTGTGACAGCAAATGACGTCCGTGTAAGCGTCTACTTGCCCTATTTTCTTTCGTTGATAGACAACTCCCTTACCGTTAACGGCAGTTACAGCTACTACGCAAACATGTACGACGGTTTCTATTTGGGCCAATTGTTCGGCGGTCAGCAAAAGGAAATAAGATTCAGAGCCAGAGCCAGCGATTCGTTCAACGACTACTTTCAAATTTTTGCCAGCGTATCGGGCGGTAATTTCGGCACGGTGAACAGAAGTGTTTCTTTTCAATCCGGCAATAACTATTACACTCCTTATCCTACGCCGACTGTTTCTTACCAATACCCCTTTCTTTCAGTCAGCAAACTTGGCAAAGACATCTCCAGAGGCGATGCTGTTTGGCTGAAGACTGTCCAAGCTTTGCCCAACGATGTTCTGCAGTTTTCCATAATGCTTACTTCAAGCGGCAACGAAACCGTCAGAAATGTTTATGTCAAAGACCAACTGGACGGCTTGATTTCTTTTTTGCCCGGCAGTGTGACCGTAAATGATTCGCCGGTTTCTGACGCCTTGATAAACGGCGAACTCTATGTTGGAGATTTGTCTCCCGGACAGGTAAAATTTGTTAAATTTCAAGCCAGAGTTTTTCCGGCTGGCAACTTTAATCAAACCCAGACTTTGTTATCAAACACAGCCAGGGTTAGAGCCAGCAACTTCAGCAACGCAAGCGACAATTCAAGCGTCAATGTAACCAATCAGTACGCTTATGCCGCGCCGACTCCGACTCCATCGCCTACGACTACGGCCACACCCCGCGTTGTTACTCAGATAGTTTATGTTAACAACAATCAAACAGCCGATGTGGTAAAGTTAGGCCGAAATGTCAGCCAAGAGCAGAAAGTGCCGACTAAACAGCTGGCGGCTAAACCGGGCGACGAACTGGAATTTACTATTCAAGTAACGTCAACAAACGGCCAGACAATCAAGAAAGCGCTAATCAAAGATATCTTGCCTCCGGAAATTGACTATATTTTCAATTCAACTCGTTTAGGCAATCAGGCGATAAGCGACGATATCGTCCGTCAGGGATTTGCTGTCAGCAACTTGCGTCCCCAAGAAACACGCGTGATTACTTACCACGCTCGTGTTTTGCCGGCGGAAACTTTTAAAGAAAATAAAACAGAACTGAAAAATAACGCTTCGGTTCTTGTCAATAATTCAACTGTCGCTTCCGACAGCGCTTTGGTTGTCGTTCAAAAAGGCGGTATCAGTCTGCTTGGCGGATTGGTTAGCAGCGGCAGTTTTGCCGTTTTGCTTATGATACTTTTGATTGTTGCGGTAATTCTTCTGGCGACATTCTTGTGGCAGGAGAAAAGAAAAAATCAGCCGGTTAAATTAGCACCGGTGCCTTTGGTATACCGATCAACGGTTTAATCAAAAATCTAAAACTCCCCTTTCAGGGGAGTTTTAGATTTAGTTGTCGGGCTGCCGGAGCTTGAATCCGGTTTACATGACCCCCAGCCATGTGTAATACCCATATACCACAGCCCGAAAACCGCCGCTTAAGCGGCGGTTTTCGTTAAAGATTTTATGCAGTCGGTGCAAATATGCATCCTTTTGCCTTGGACTCTCGCCCATTGGAGATTTACGTTTTTGCGGTATCGATTTACCGGATTGTAATTGCCTCGCAAAAGTTTGCGCTTGTTAGCCATCATAGATTTTTTTCCGCAAGTCGGACAACGGTTCATTAAATTAGTTTCTAGTTGCTAGTTTCTAGTTGCTAGTTAAAAAACTAAAAACTAGAACCTAGAACCTGAAAGCTAAACCAAGACTTACTTTATCAAAAACCTGCTAAATTATCAAGCAGTTGTTTTTGTGATAGTATTTTAACAAAGAGGAAAATATGGAAAATCTACTGACAATTATAATTCAAATTCTGGTGGTTTTGTTCTCTATAGTTTTGCACGAGGTTTCTCATGGAGCTATGGCCCATAGTTTAGGCGATGATACCGCTAAACGTTTGGGCAGACTGACTCTTAATCCAATCAAGCATCTGGATTTATTCGGTTCAATAATTTTACCGCTGATGACTTTTTTAGTCGGCGGATTTGTCTTCGGCTATGCCAAGCCTGTGCCTTATAACCCTAACAACTTAAGAGACCAAAAATACGGTCCGGCCAAAGTTGCCGCCGCCGGCCCGGCTACTAATATTATTTTGGCGGTTCTATTTGGTTTAGTTTTGCGTTTCTTGCCGACCAGCGCGATTTCTCCCCAGTTTTCACAGTTGCTTAGCTTTATAGTTTTTATGAATTTGATTTTAGCCGTCTTTAACTTGGTGCCGATACCGCCGCTTGACGGCCACTGGTTTGTCCTTACTTTTGTTCCCGACCGCTACTATCAATTTAAGCAAGCCTATCTCCGTTCCGGTTTTTTCATTTTTTTGCTTTTCATTCTTTATGGCTTCAATTTAATCATGCCTTTAACAAGTTGGCTTTTTAAGGTGATTACCGGAGGTTAACAACCTGTGGGACATTCAATGTCCCACAGAATCTTTCCAAATTAAAATGACCCGATGGGTCATTTTTAGTTATTTTCAGGGCTGGTGTTCAGAACCAGCAGAGTCATCATCATTTCTTCAGCGTTCAGATCAGGGTTATATATGCCCGATGCTTCTAATTCATCAAGAAAGTCAGAGAGATTATCAAAGGTTGTTTGTTCTTCGGGTGTTGGATCCCGAAAGGGAACTGCCTCAAAGCCATGTTCTTCAATCAACTTTTTTACTTCTTCACTTATAAAACATCTTTATCTTTGACATATCCGTTTTCTCCTTTTCTTCTTTTTTATAAAACAAAGAACCAATTTGGAGTCTAGCATAAAGCCAAAAAAGTGTCAACAATTTGACTTTGGCAAGCCTTTTTGTTATCTTTTTTCAATACTTATTGCAGGTTAGAATAGAATAATTTTTAATCATAACTTTAAGTTTTATGCCCACTTTCAACCAGCTTTTAAAAAAACCCAGAAAGAAAATTAAGGCGAAAACTAAATCGCCGGCTTTGGCTTACAGTTTTAACAGCATAAAAAACGCTCCGATTTACCATAATTCTCCTTTCAAAAGAGGCGTGGCTTTAAGCGTAAAAACCATTACTCCGAAAAAACCAAATTCGGCTTTGAGGAAAATCGCCAGAGTCAGACTGACTAACGGCATGGAAGTTACCGCCTATATTCCGGGAATCGGCCATAATTTGCAAGAACACTCTGTGGTTGTCATCCGCGGCGGCAGAGTTAAAGATCTGCCGGGTGTCCGCTATCACATTGTCCGAGGTGTTTTAGATGCTTCCGGTGTGGAAGGCCGTAGGCAGGAAAGAAGCAGATACGGAGCAAAGAGACCAAAGTAGTAAGTTTTCAGTTTCTAGTTTTCAGTTTCTAGTTTTAAACTAGCAACTAGCAACTAGCAACTAGCAACTAATTTGAGAAGACCCGTAAAAAAGAAAATTAATTTGGAACCCGACTCAAAGTACGCAAGCACTCTTGTTGTCCGTCTGATAAATCAGGTTATGAGCCAAGGCAAAAAATCTGTTGCCAGAAAAATTGTTTATACGGCTTTGGATTTGGCGGAATCAAAAATAAAAAAACCGGCTTTGGAAGTTTTAAATCAGGCGGTTGAAAATGCCGGACCCCAGCTTGAGTTGAGATCAAAAAGAGTCGGCGGCGCCAATTACCAGGTGCCTTACGAAGTCAGAGCCGACAGAAGGGTTACCTTAGCTCTAAGATGGATAGTCGGTTCAGCCCAAAAGCTTAAAGGCAAGTCAATGCGGGAGAAGTTGGCAGAAGAGATAATAAATGCGGCCAATAACACCGGCACGGCGGTAAAGAAAAAAGAGGATATGCATAGAATGGCGGATGCCAATAAAGCATTTGCGCATTTCGCTTGGTAAAAATAATTAGTTTCTAGTTTTCAGTTTCTAGTTTTCAGTATTTGGAACTAGCAATTAGCAACTAGCAACTAGCAACTAGTTTTGCGAGAATATCCGATAGGAAAAACTAGAAATATAGGAATCATTGCCCATATTGACGCCGGAAAGACAACTGTTTCCGAGCGTGTTTTGTTTTACACGGGAGTTTCTCATAAAATTGGCGAGGTTCACGAAGGAGATACGGTTATGGATTGGATGGAACAAGAGAGAGAAAGGGGAATCACCATAACTTCGGCAGCTACGACTGCTTATTGGACTATTACCGGCCAGCCCAAGTCAAAAGAGAACGAATACAAAATAAATTTAATTGATACGCCGGGCCATATTGATTTTACGGTTGAGGTAAAAAGATCTTTAAGGGTTTTAGACGGCGCGGTGGTTGTTTTTGACGGCGTGGCTGGAGTTGAGCCGCAATCCGAAACCAACTGGCGCTATGCCGACGATTACAAAGTTCCCAGAGTTTGTTTCATTAATAAATTGGACCGTCTCGGCGCTTCCTTTGAACGGTCTTTCCAATCTATATTAGAGCGTCTTTCGCCGCATGCGGTCAGGATGCAGATACCCGACGGCGAGGAGGATCAATTTAATGGCGTGGTTGATTTGCTGACGATGAAATATTTTGTTTTTGAGGGTGTCCACGGCGAGCAAGTGGTTGAAATGCCTATACCCGACCGCATAAAAGAAAAAGCTTCGGAGCTTCACGGCATTTTGGTTGAAAAAATTGTTGAGCAGGATGAGCAAGCCACGAGCGATTATCTTGAAGGCAAAGAAATTTCCACAGACAGGCTAAGAGAAATTATCAGAAAAGCAACCATAGAAAACAAAATAGTGCCTGTTTTCACCGGCTCAGCTTTAAAAAACAAAGGCGTGCAGTTTATGCTTGACGCCGTAGTTCAGTATTTGCCTTCGCCTTTTGATTTGCCTCCGGTGGCCGGCTTGGACCCTAAAACCAACGAGGAGATTAAGCGCGAAGCCAAAGACGAAGCCCCCTTTGCCGCTCTGGCTTTCAAAGTTGCCACCGATCCTTATGTCGGCCAGTTGACTTTTTTCAGGGTTTATTCCGTCGCATTAAGCACCGGTTCTTATGTTTTAAACACAACCAGCGGCCAGACCGAAAGAATCAGCCGTCTTTTGAGAATGCACGCCAACGAAAGAGCTGAAATCAAAGAAGCTCTGGCTGGCGATATTGTGGCCACAGTCGGCTTAAAGGCCACCAAGACCGGCGACACTTTATGCGAAGAAGCACATCCGATAATTTTAGAAAAAATTATTTTCCCGGAGCCGGTCATTTCTTTGCGCGTTGAACACAAGACCAAAGCTGACCAGGAAAAAATGGGATTAGCCT
>CAYZNJ010000017.1:457-12854 GCA_964479745.1 uncultured Candidatus Saccharibacteria bacterium | reverse complement strand
CCGAGCCAGCCCGAGGGGCGAAATGAGTTCGAACTGTTTTAAGAATACAGAGCCAAGAAATTGACACAGTACAGTTTTCGTGTTATTGTGTGATTGATTCTTGTTAGTTAAAGTCAAAAATAGGATGCAAATGAAAAAGTCTATTCTTGTTACAGGAATTTCCGGTGTCGGCAAAACGGTAATCAGTAAAAAGTTAAACAAACTTGGTTATAAAGCTTATGACATGGATGACCTTCCTGGTTTGTTTGCAATGATTAATAAAAAGACCGGAAAACCTGTTGTTGGCCATGATAACAGCAATCTGGAAAAGGTAGCAGAAATGGACTGGATTTGTGACAAAGATAAACTTAAATCCATTATCTCTAGTGAACTCAGCCAGTTAGCTTTCTACTGCGGTAGCGCTTCAAATATGGATGAGATCTTGCCCTTTTTTGACTTAGTGATTTTGTTGAAAGTTAGTCCGGAAACAATGCGGCACCGCTTGACTATGCGTAGGGAAAACGACTTTGGAAGAACAGCTGAAGTTCAAGACTGGATAATGACTTGGAAAGATTGGTGGGAAGATGACATGCAAAAAAAGGGCGCTGCAGTTGTTGACGGGAATAGAGGTTTAGGGCAAGTTGTCGAAGAATTAATAAAAAAGGCAAAGTCGAGCTAAACTCGGCTTTTCTTTTTCCAACTAAACTTTTTAGTCAACGGTCAAGCGGAGCGGCCGTTGATTTTTAAGGGGAAAAGTGAGAAGATGAAGGGAAATTTTGAAATCAAAATAGTGAGTCCAGAAGATAACAACTTTGCATACATTGATGGCGCTAATCTTCACAAGGGCGTAGCCGATTTGGGTTGGAGACTTGATTATAAGCGACTGCGTTTATGGCTAAACAACAAATATGGAGTTAAACGCGCCTATCTCTTTCTTGGTTTGATACCAAAGTATAAAGATCTTTATACCTATCTTCAGGAGGTGGGTTTTACCCTAGTCTTTAAAGAAACAACCTATGACGGTGAGGGGAAGGCAAAAGGTAACTGTGACGCGGACCTTGTTCTGCAAGTTGCACGTGATACTTATGAAAATAATTTTAAAAAGGCCGTAATTGTTTCAAGCGACGGTGATTATGCGAGTCTGGTGAAATTTCTTCAAGAAAAAGACAAACTTTTAACGATTTTGTCTCCGAGCAATCGTTGCTCGATACTACTTAAAAGGACAAACGCTAAGATAACATATATTGACGGAGTTAGGTCTAAAATAGACCAAAAATAAAAAGGCCCCCGATACAGCAGAACTGTATAAGGGTCCTTTTCGTAGTGATGCCATCATATTAGCATATTCAAAATTAAAAATCAATGATTATCCACAGCTTTGATTTCCCAAAGCCCGCCTCTGTGAGTCTTTGATATTTAAGGAAAAAAGTGAGAAAATGAAGGGAATTTTATGAGGAACTCCAATACGCCACCCGGGTGGCGTATTGGAAAACTAACAAAGCTGTATCGTGTCCAAATACTATACCGGAGCAAGCTCGGTACGGGGCAGGCTCGGATTTTGAAGACGGTATTTTAGTTGATATACTTACACTATGCAAAAAATAGCTACAAAAGTTTTCGTCTGGGCGTCCGTCGCTTTCTCTGTTATCGGAATGCTGTTGGTTTTAACTACCTCTCCCACGAGCAATGGCCCGAACGTTATTTTGTTAAAACTTCTGTTCACGACTGTTATCGTTATTTTGACCTCATTCGCCTTGAGCATCGCCAGCAAGTATCTAAACGGTAAATCTTAAGGTTGGAACAGGCTGGGCGTGCTCTAAAAGACTACCCAAATCTTAAATATCATGAAACCGAGTAACACTTTAAAGCTTGTTATTGCTGTGGCCGTCTCTGAGTTTGCTGGTATCATCGGGTCATTTGTGACCAGCTCTGAAATTACAACTTGGTATTCTGGTCTCACTAAGCCCGCTCTTAACCCGCCTGGCTGGGTGTTTGGCCCGGTTTGGGTGATTTTATATTTTTTGATGGGCATCTCGTTGTGGCTGGTATGGTCTTTCGACGGAGCTCGGGACAAAACTCGCAACAAAACCAAGGCTCTTTGGCTGTTTGCGGCTCAACTGGTCTTAAACGCAATTTGGTCGCCTGTCTTTTTCGGGGCTCACTCAATCGGCGGCGCGCTTGCGATTATTGCGCTTTTGTGGGCGGCGATTGTTCTGACTATTTTTACATTTGCCAAAGTTTCCAAAACGGCCGCTTGGCTTCTCGTGCCGTATATTCTTTGGGTCAGTTTTGCGGTGTATCTGAATTTCTCAATCTGGGTGCTAAATTAAAAATAACCCCGAAGTAGGTTGACAAGTTTATCTTAAAGATGTAATGTATTTTTGTTGCATTTAAAAAAACGGAGCAGGCGTTATGCGCGTTAAAAGTTTGGGCAAAGGGCGGTTTTTTTATTCCATTTTTACTTATTTAAAGTTATAATTTTAAAGTTATGGAGGAACAGAAAAAGAAAAAAGTTTCCGGCAATGTGTTTTTTGTCGGCCTTTTGAGTTTTTTCGGCGGCATCAGCCAGGATATTTTTTCGCCGATTCTGCCGGTTTACCTCACGAGTATTTTGGGTTTCAACAATACTTTGGTCGGTATTGCTGAAGGAGTGGTGGCCGCCAGCGCTAATCTTTGCAAAGTCGCTTCCGGGTTTCTCTCGGATAAATTCGGAAAACAAAAGCCGATTATTTTCCTGGGCTATTTTCTTTCCATGATCGGCCGGCTGTTTCTGGTCTTTTTTACCGGGGTTGGTTCGGTGTTGGGCCTGCGCTTAGTGGATGGCGCGGGCAAGGGCATAAAAGACCCGCCGAAAGACGTTTTAATTGCCGGTTCGGCTGAAAAAAGCAAACGAGGCAGAAGTTTCGGCATTGCCAGAATGCTTGACACTCTGGGTTCGGTGGCCGGCCCTTTAATTCTCTTCGGTCTTCTCTATCTTTTTCAGAACAGTTCTGCGATTTATCGCAACATCTTGTTTTTTACCGCCGTTCCGCTGGTTGTTACGCTTGCTGTTCTTGTCTTGAAGGTGAAAGAGCTGCCGAAAGTCGCGGTTGATAAGGCCGGGACGGCGGGAACGCTCGGCCTGCTGCCGCGCTCATTTTATCTTTTTATTTTCATCACAGTTATTTTTACGCTCGGCAATTCATCGGATGCGTTTTTAATTCTGCGGGCCAAGAATCTCGGTGTTACTTTGCTTGAAATACCGCTTGTCATCGCCATTTTCAATTTGGTTTATGCGCTGCTGGCTGTTCCGTTCGGAACTTTGTCGGATAAGATCGGACGCATCCCCGCGATGCTGATAGGCTGGTCTGCTTATGCTTTGGTGTATCTTGGATTCGCGCTGGCTTCCCGCGCGCTGTTGGTTTGGTTCCTCTACGGATTCTACGGCGTTTACTATGCTACCAGTGAAGGAGTCTCGCGCGCGTTGCTGGCGGATATTGTCGGTACAGAACACCGCGGAAAAGCTTTCGGCATTTATGGCATGACGATAGGCTTGACGGCTCTGCCGGCAAGTTTTTTTGCCGGATTTCTTTGGGATCGTTTCGGTCCGCAGACGCCGTTTTTCTTCGGTGCGGCGATGGCGGGAGCGGCGGCAATTCTTTTATTCTTATTTTCAAGCAGGCTGAAAACGGCCTAAAGCCCTGACGATAATGCATGCCTGGTGGCGGCTCAAAGTGGTTGTGTGGTAAAATCATTGGAAGGGGGTGTACCATGAATAAACTTCAAAAAATTTCAATTTTTCTTCTGCGCGTGACTTTGGGTTGGCTTTTTGTTTATGCCGGAGTCACCAAAGTTTTAGATTCAAACTGGTCAGCGGCCGGTTACCTTGAAAGCGCAAAAACTTTTCCCGGACTTTTCCATTGGTTTGCCAACGCTCAAAATATCGGCTGGATAAATTTTGTGAATGAGTGGGGTTTGACTGTCGTCGGCGTTTCTCTGATTCTGGGTATATTCGTGAGGCTTAGTTCGGCAGGCGGGGCGCTTCTTATGGCACTCTATTATCTTCCTGTTTTAGAGTTTCCATATATTGCGCCGCATTCTTTTCTGGTGGACGAGCATATAATTTATTTGCTGGTTTTTATTTTGCTTTTTGCTTTTCAAGCCGGCCGGGCCTGGGGTCTGGACGGTTTTCTAAAAAGGCGCAAATCTTAAGTCAGGCTGGTTTTTTATTTTAAATTGTGGCAATCTGTAAGTACAGATGAAAAAACTTTTGATACCGCTGTCGGTCATAATTTTATTGCTTTCCGCCAGTTTTGGGCTGGCTGTAATGAATCATATGTTTTGGCAGGGACATCTTGGATGCCCTTTTCAAGCAGCGGGAGACTGTACTTTGGTCCGAGGTCCTTTGAGTTTTGCGGCCTCGCATTTAAGCGCTTTTTCCAGATTTTTTACGGCTACTCCGGTTAACAGTTTTGCCTTTACTCTTTTTTCCTTGCTAGCTCTTTCTTTTTTTATTATTTTTCGCAAAAACTTGCGACTGCTTGAGCCGCAGCTTCTGTCTGCAAAAATTTCTCTTAATGAATCTTTTGTTCCGCCAAGCAAAAATTTGCTTATAAATTGGCTGGCGCTTAGAGAAAACAGCCCATCATTTATATAAAGACGCTAACCTTGAGTTACTTGTCGAATGACTCCTGTGTTTTGCGTCGTTAAACCCTGAAAAAGGGATTTTTTGTCCTTAAATTGAATTAAATTAAACTCGATGAATACAAAGATAATTATCAGTGTTTTTATCGGAATTGTTGTGGTTATCGGTGGCCTTATCTGGCTGGGTCAGCCGGCGGGCAATCAAAACGGCGGCCAGGCCAATTTAACCGCAGGTTTGTTAAAGAGCAACGAAGTTAATTTTGATTTCGGCACTATCTCAATGGCCAAAGGCAAAGTCGGTCATGATTTTGAAGTTAACAATACCTCTGATCAGCCCGTGAATATCAAAAAAATATACAGCTCTTGCATGTGTACCGCCGCCAACTTTAAACTCAACGGAAAAACTTACGGTCCGTTCGGTATGGAAGGCATGGGTGGCATTAACTATGCAAATATAACTGTCAATCCCGGCGACTTAGGAATTGTTGAAGTTATTTACGATCCGAATGCTCACGGTCCGGCCGGCGTTGGTTCTATAGATCGTTTTGTCTATGTCGAAGACAAAAACGGCGGCCAGCTTACGCTGGAAATTAAAGCAGTTGTAACGCCGTAGGCGCGAAGCCAAAGTCGTAAAAATGAAAAAGCTATTGATCATACTTGGAGTTGTTGCGGCTGTAATTTTGGCTCTTATTCTTTTCAGAAACAACCCGTCTGCTTCCGGACTGATTTGGAGCATTAGTAAAAATGGAACATGGCTTTTACCGTTAGTGATTTTTTCGGCTCTTTTGGACAGCATTCACCCCTGTTCTTTTTCGATTCTGCTGATAACCGTGGCTTTTTTGTTCAGCATGCAAATGGGCAGAAAAAGAATACTGCAAGTCGGCGGAACTTACATTGTCGGCATATTTGCGGCCTATCTGCTGATCGGGTTAGGTATTTTGAAAGTGTTGCACTTATTTAACACCCCCCATTTTATGGGCAAGCTGGGAGCGGGACTTCTGATTGTTTTTGGGTTGCTTAATATCATCAATTACTTATTCCCAAGGTTTCCAATCAAACTAAGATTGCCGTCTTCAGCGCATTCGGCAATGAGCCGGCTAATAGATAAGGCGTCAATTCCGGCCGCTTTTTCCCTTGGAGCTTTGGTGGGGATTTGCCAGTTTCCATGCATGGGCGGGCCGTATCTTATGGTCATCGGCCTTCTGCATGATCAAGTAACCTACCTTAAAGGATTCGGTTATCTCTTTTTCTACAATATTATTTTAACTCTGCCGTTGTTTGTCGTGCTGACTATTGCGGCGGATAAAGTTTTGGTGGAAAAAGCCCAGAAGTGGCAGCAGCAGGAGCGTTCGCTTATCAAGTTGGGCGGCGGTGTAGCTATGGTCGCTTTGGGGATATCAATTTATTTTTTCTTATGATTATGAGTCCCGTACGAAGTCGCCCTACCGGGTCCGTATGGGAAACATATCTGAATAATTAAAGTTTCATAGCTATCCTCACTTAACTTATCTGGATAGCCTTGCGACTTCGTTCGGGATGAAAAACATCTGTCCAATTTGTGTCGGCGTCAGTTCGTTGTGGCTAGGACTTAGCGCGGCGGTGGCGTGGGGGTATTTGTCTGCTTCAACTTATCTCATTCCGATAGCAATGCTGATGGGTGGCACGGTCGTGGGCATAGCTTATCTTGGAGAAAAAAGATGCCTTTGGGCGGCTCAACATCCGCAAAAATGGAAAACACTTGTTGTTTTGATCGGCATGCCTACTGCGTATTTGTTGGTGACACATCTTACGAGATTTATCGTAGTTGCAGAATTATTAATTCTTTTTGTAATTGCTTATTTCTTCTTCGTTAAACAGCCGAAAGTGGCTGGCGGGTCAAAAAAGATCAGCGAAATTGAAGAACAAATGAAGCAGTGTTGTTAATACTTGTCCCGTTAGAAGTCGCTCCAACGGGACAAGCAAGTGAAATATAATATAAATAACAAAGTTTCTCCTGCGTTGGGACTGTTGATTTTCAGACTGCGCAGCAGCGACTTCTAATGCGATGGATCAAAATTTAAAATCAGAAAACAATCATGGCTTAGACAAAGTATGCTGTCATGAAACGAAGACTGAAAAAAAAAATAAAACTAAAGCTAAAGCAGAAAGCCAGCCGAACAGAAGCTACTTTCTGGGAATTTGCATTGTTATTGCCGCTGTTATTGTGGGCGGGGCGTTGGTTTTTGCGACGCGTTCCAAAGTTGACAGCGGTAAGCTGTCCGCCAAAGCCTTGGCGGCGCTGGAGAAAACCGTGCTTCCTGAAAAAGGAGTCATTCTGCCGGTAAAATGGGGCGACTTGGGAAAACAATTGGCGGATAACGGCGCCATAGACCAAAAAAAGTTTGAAGCTTTGTACGCCCAACGCGGCGGTCTGGACGAGGATACCAAAAAACTGCTTACAGAAACCAGTAACGGCCAACTGGTGATAACGAAAGACAACGCCAACACAATACTTAACCTTCTTTGGGCGCTAGGCCTTGCCAATAAAAACGAAATTTTGGAAAAAGGGCCGATGGTTGACAAACGCTATGGCGGGGCTGGTACCTTTGCTTCTACCGGCGGTTGGACTTTGGCAGTCGGTGGTCCGATGAATCACTACAGCCGGCACTCTATGATTCCGCTGACGCCGGAACAACAGGCGCTGGTTGTGCGGGTTAGTCAGAATATCTATCGGCCATGCTGCGGCAACTCCACTTATTTTCCCGATTGCAACCACGGCATGGCGATGCTCGGACTTATTGAGTTGATGGCTTCGCAAGGCGTGAGCGAAGGGGATATGTATAAGGCTGCGCTGGCTGTTAACTCTTATTGGTTTCCTGACACTTATCTGACTATCGTGCAGTACTTGAAGTCCAAAGGAATAGACTGGAACAAAGCCGGCGCTAAGGAAATTCTTGGCGCCAACTTCTCAAGCGCGGCAGGTTACAAGCAAATTCTAAATCAAGTACAACCGGCAACCAAAAGTAGCGGGGGAAGTTGCGGGGTGTAGTTATCCACTTGACTTGACATACCCTATGGGGGTATACTGGGAGATATGAACAAAAAAGAGGGTATCATTCATCGCCTGAAAAGAATCGAAGGCCAAGTGCGTGGCTTGCAGAAAATGGTGGAAGAAGACAAATACTGCGTTGATATCATGCACCAATCTCTTGCTGTTAAAGAGGCTCTATCAAGCTTTGAGGATTTTATTTTAAAAAATCACATTTCAACCCATGTGATTGAACAGATGAAATCGGGCAAGAGTTCAAAAGCGATTGATGAGTTGCTATTAATTTATAAGTTGTCCAAAAGGAAATAAACAATGTCAGAAAGGGGGTGTGTTTATGGAAAACGGAAATCATTTTTGCAAAATTGACGCCGGTGGGTTTGCCAAAGCGGCGGCAAGCATTATGGGTTTAGTTTATATTGTTTGCGCCATTTTCGTTGCCTTGTGGCCTGACTTCGCATTGCGGCTTTTCGGCTGGCTGGTTCATTTGGTTAATGTTGATAAATTTGCCGGCGACGTCGCGATAACATTTGGCGGGTTTATTATTGGTTTGATTCAAGTGGTTATTTATAGCTATATAGTTGCCTTGCTGGTTGCCTGGCTGCACAATAAATTTTGCAAATTAAATTGACAGGTAATATAAACAACAGAAGTCAATGAGATGGATGACGAACAAAACAAAAAAATAGTTTATACTTGTCCGATGCATCCGGAAGTCGTGAAAGATGCTCCCGGGAAATGTCCCGGGTGCGGTATGGATCTTATTCCCACAGAAATTGACGGGGGCATAACGGAATACGATATTTCAGAAGCGAGCCACAAGGATCACGATATGGCTATGTCCAATCCGCAAATGGCCAAGGAGATGGAGCATGACATGCGCCGTCGGTTTTGGGTTTCTTTTTTGCTCTCAATTCCGATTTTTCTGTACTCCCCGGTTGGCGAGAAAGTTTTGGGTGTAGCTTTATCTTCGCCGGTTCCGATAAGCTGGCTGCTTCTGATTCTCACCACGCCCATCGTTTTTTGGACCGGATCCATTTTCATTACCGGCACATACTATTCGCTCAAAGCCCGCAAACTTAATATGTCGGTTTTGATTGCCACCGGTGTTTTGGCGGCATATCTTTTCAGCGTTCTGCTGACTTTATTGCGACCCGGGTCGGAAACGTTTTACGAAGCGGCGGCGCTTTTGGTGACTTTTGTTTTATTCGGCCATTGGATGGAAATGAAATCCCGCCGCGGCACATCCGATGCTCTGCGCGCTCTTTTTGACCTTGTGCCACCGCAGGCAAGAGTGATTCGCGATGGAAAAGAAGTGACAATTCCAAGCGCGGAAATTACCCACGATGATATTGTCGTTCTGCGGCCCGGCGACAAAGTGCCGGTTGACGGCGTCATTGTTGAGGGAGAGACATCAATTGATGAGTCGCTGGTTACCGGTGAATCAATCCCAGTTTCAAAAAAGAACGGCGATAAGGTTATTGGCGGTTCGGTAAATCAAACCGGCGCGGTTAAATTCAAAGCGACGCAAGTCGGTTCGGAAACGGTGCTTGCCCACATTATCAAGCTTGTGGAAACGGCGCAAAATTCCAAAGCGCCGGGACAACGCATTGCTGATGTGGCGGCCGGTTGGCTGGTGATTGTCGCTGTCGGCTCGGGGTTGGCGGCATTTTTCGGCTGGTACTTAGGCGCCGGCGCCGGACTTATTACAGCTCTTACTTTTGCAGTTTCAACGGTGGTAATCGCTTGTCCTGACGCGCTCGGCCTTGCCACGCCGACGGCTGTCGCTGTCGGCACCGGTATCGGCGCCAAGCACAATATTCTCATCAAAGACGCGGCGACTCTTGAAAATACTTCGCGGATAAACGCCATTATTTTAGACAAAACGGGAACGCTTACGGAAGGAAAACCGAAAGTTACCGATGTCATGGCATTTAATAATTTCAGCGATCACGAAGTTTTGCGTTATGAAGCCAGCTTGGAGGCCGGTTCCAATCATCCTCTTTCCAAATCTATTTTTGAGGAGACTGTAAGGCGCGACGCTTTACCGCTTAAACCGGTAGAAAGTTTTGAATCAATTGCCGGTTACGGGCTCAAAGCGCGGATTGCCGGTAAAATTGTTTTTGCCGGAAAAGAAAAGTTGCTTCAGGATAACGGTGTTGCCACCGAGCCGATGAGAAAAATTCTTGACCGGCTTGCCGGAGAGGGGAAGACCTTGAGCTTGCTGGCTGTTGACGGTATTTTTGCGGGTGTTGTCGCCGCTGCGGATCCGCCGCGGCCCAATTCCAAAAAAACCGTGACGGCGCTTAAAAATCTTGGCATGGAAGTGGTGATGATTACGGGAGATCACGCAAAAGTGGCGGAAGGCATTGGAAAGGAACTTGGCATTGACCGGATTTTTGCCGAAGTGTTGCCCGAAGACAAAGCAAAATACGTTAAAAAATTACAGGCCGAAGGCAAATTTACGGCGATGGTCGGCGACGGCATAAACGATGCACCGGCTTTAGCGCAGGCGGACATCGGCATCGCCATCGGCGCCGGCACCGATGTGGCGATTGAAACCGGAAACATAGTGCTTATGAAATCCGACCCTTACGATATTGTGGCCGCGTTTCGTCTAAGCAAAGCGACAGTCAGAAAAATGAAACAAAATCTTTTTTGGGCGGCGATTTATAACTTACTCGCTATTCCTGTGGCGGCCGGAGCGTTTTACGGCTCTCTCGGCTGGTCTCTGCGTCCGGAAATTTCCGCTCTGCTAATGTCCGCATCGTCTATCATCGTCGCAACTAATGCGGTATTATTAAAGCGAGTCGAACCGCAGTTAAAAATTTAAAAATTTTGCAAAATAAAAAATTACTATGACAAACGAAAAGAAAATTGAGTGGCTGTTAAGAATTGGCGTTGCCGGAGAGTTTGCCGGCCACGGACTGCTTGCCATCGGCGGCAAGAAAGATTGGATCGGCTGGATAAGCCAGATGACCAGTGTTGATACGCCAACCGCTACTACGCTTCTGCTTTTGGTGGGTGTCGTGGATGTCGTTTTGGCTTTGATAGTTTTGTTCAGGCCGATTCGTCCGCTGTTGATTTGGATGGCTGTCTGGGGTTTTTGGACGGCCTTGGTCAGGCCATTGGTAGGCATGGGTTGGCTTGACTTTATTGAACGTTCCGCCAACTGGGCCGCTCCTCTGGCGCTGTACTATTTTTATAAATTGTAAACGACAACTGTTGATTACTTTTTTGCCTGGCTTGCGTCGGACCTGATACAATAAAAAGCGATTGTGCCAAACAAACAGAAAATAATTATCGCAGTGATTGCGACTCTTGTTGTAGCGGCAGGGATCGGCTTTTGGTATTGGTCAAAGAGCAAGCGGGTCCAAAAAGAAACTCCGACGCTAGGCGGCCAGATTTTTGATAAAACGCAAAATCAGCTTCAGGGCCAAGTGCCTAACGCTAATCCTTTCAAAAACCAGAAAAACCCCCTAGACGCAATTTATCAAAATCCGTTTAAATAATATAACTCTTTTGAGATCACATAGAATTTATATTTTTTTGATACTCACTGCCATACTGCTCATGGTTGTTCTTGGTGTTTCTATTGCCAAAGCTGCGGCACCGACTGGATATCCGAACGCAAACTTGGCAAATTGCCAGAATAAAGAAGCATGCAAGCAGGAGTGCGTAGATAACTTAGGCAAGCATCCGACGCTATGTATTTACTATTATCCTGAATTGACCAAGGATATGCTTCTGGAAATCCAGAAAGTTTTTAGAGCTGGCGCGGAGGCGTTTGTCCAAAAAGGAGGTCCTAACGGCTGCGGTACGCAAGATAAATGCGACAAGTATTGTTCTGATCCGGCCAACCAACCAGAGTGCCGAGCGTATTATATAGGGCCGCTTTGGTATTGGACCAACATGAATGCAGTGGACACCGCGCCTCTTTGGGCGGACAAGATAATCCCCGCCATGGTAAGGGCGATCGATAAAAAGATTGAACCGCCCGTGGAGTGCCGCAGTACTTATTACAATGATAATTTGAGCTGCATCCAAAACTGCGCGCAGCCATCTGATGAAAATGGAAACACGATAGAACGCTCGCCGACTTGTGCCAAATATCTTACCGACACGGGATATTTTTCCCAAGACGACTTAAAGCTGGAAGCTAAATTAAAAGAGCTTGAACAGAAAGGAGAAACCGGCGGCTGTGGCGAAGAAGGATTGGCTAATTGTTTTGACCCCACCGGATTTTATCCCACATGCGCCTTTACTAGCAATCCAACTGCTTGTTTCGCCTTGGCTGAAAAATATGGCCTTGCTCCCAAAACTGACATAGAGCTTGGCAAGAAAATAGCGCCATTTTTGAAAAACGGGCAGACGCCTGGCCAGTGCGGTAATCTTCGGGAGTGCAAAGATTACTGTTCGATCCAAGCCAATTATGACGAATGCACTAGCTTTGCCGACAAAAATGATTTGACCCCGGAAGTGCCCAACGATAAAAAAGGTGTTTTCACGGCGATGCAAAAGGGGGAAAGTCCGGGCCAGTGCAAAGACGCAATTTCTTGTCGGAAATATTGCGAAGATATTGATCACATAGACGAGTGTTCCGACTTCGTTGAAAAATTTAGTTTAGCCACCACTGACGAGTTAAAGGAAATACGCCAAATCGCTGCGATTAAGAAAGCGGGCGCGGTGTTTCCGGGAAACTGCAAAACCAAAGAAAGCTGTTTGAAGTATTGTGACAATTCTGTTAACGCGGTTGAATGCATGGAGTTT
>CAYZNJ010000017.1:0-438 GCA_964479745.1 uncultured Candidatus Saccharibacteria bacterium | reverse complement strand
AGCGGCGGAAAGTTGCCCGGCGGATGCACGACAAAAGAATCGTGCGACAAATATTGCGGAGACGATACCCACTCAAACGAATGCGTTGATTTTGCAGAAAAAGCCGGTTTTATGACAAAAGAAGATGCTGACATAGTGAGGAAGACCGGTGGTAAGGGTCCGGGAAATTGTAAATCAAAAGAGACATGCGAAAGTTATTGTAAAGACGAAACGCATATTGACGAATGCGTTGATTTTGCGGTAAAAGCCGGTTTTATCTCCGAAGGAGATGCGGCGGATGCCAAGAAATATAAAATCACTTCGGGCCCCGGCAACTGCAAGAGCAAAGCCGACTGCGAGGGCTTCTGCGCCCTTCCCGAAAATCAGGATACTTGTTTCAAGTTTGCCAAGGACCACGGCATGATAAGCGAAGAAGATCTTAAAAATATTGAACAATAT
>CAYZNJ010000016.1:0-13040 GCA_964479745.1 uncultured Candidatus Saccharibacteria bacterium | reverse complement strand
GTTAAAACAAAAAATCTACGTTTTAACCGTAGATCGACCAAATTAGACTCTAAAAGTCTAAAGCTCCACCTCAAAGAGGTCTTAGGCCCGCTTACTTTAGTAACATGGGCTCTGCCTCTTTTCTACGGCTGATTTAGTCATAATAGCAAAACGGGTCTATTTGTCAATCAAATGTTGTTAAGGCTTATACGGGTTCTGGTTGGCAATTTTTATGAGCAAGAAACCACTGGTCAAAACAAGCAGGATAAAGATTGTCCAAAAAAATAGCTTACGCAAAACCCTGTTGCGCTTAAGAGCGGCTATCTCCGCTTCTCGTTCTTTTTTTCTCACTAAACGCCTTTCCTTTTTTGTTAAACCGAAATAGTAATCGTCAAAAAGTCCCATATAGCTATTTTACTACTTCTGATGAACGGGGCAAAAGTGCGCCGAGCGGTTATTTATCACAACTCGCTTAATTACGCCTCCGTCTTTTTTCTGACATTTTTCTCCGGTCTGCTGATACGCCTTCTGAAGTTTTTGATAGCCGCCAAACTCGCCGTCAAGAGTACGGTAGTCTTGCTCGCTATCCCCTTTTACTTTAATCGCTTTTTCTAAAACTAAATGAATTGCTTTGTATATTTCTTTCAATTCGTTTTCTTTGAGTTTGTCAGCCTTTCTTAATGGTGAAACGCCGGCATACCATAAAATTTCATCCGCATAAATATTGCCGATACCGGCAACAACAAACGGGTCCATCAGAACTCTTTTGATCAGCCCGCCTTTTTTGCTAATAATGCTTTTGAATTTTTCAAAAGTAAATTTTTTATCAAGCGGCTCCGGTCCGAGTTTGCCGATTTCGTTTATATTTTCTACCTCCTCGGTATCGCCCAAAAAAATTTTGCCAAATCTTCTGACATCGGAAAAACCTAACATAAAGCCATTGCTCAAATAAAATATATGCCTTATAAACCTGTTGTAGGAATCGGTTTTGATGGGACCCTCAACGTCTGCCGCAGGCTTGCCGTCAGCTATTTTCCACTTGCCGTATAAAAGATGGCCTGAAATTTTCTGGTGGATTATAAGAGTTTTGCCTCCGGATAAATCCAGCATGATATATTTAGCCCTCCGGTGGGCACGTAAAATTTCACGTCCCTTTATCTCGCGCACAAAATTAGCAAGCCTATGAGTCTTAACTGATTTCGGCCAATCAGTCCAAAAATCCCTGAACTTAAGTCCGGCAACTTTTTTGTTAAGATCTCTGACAATTGTTTCTACCTCGGGTAGTTCGGGCATGTTTTACTTTATGATTTCTAAGGAGTTATCGTACCCACCCCCAGGAGACTCGTGAGTAAATTTAGTAATTTTTGCTTTACTTATAAGTTTTTTTGAGATCATTTTTTTAACTTCTTCCAAAACAATGGGAAAGAGTTTGCGATAAAGTTGTTCTTCTTGCAACTCGGCTGCGACTTCCCACTCTCCGCCAACAGGATATACCTTAATAACTCCGTTTTTACGCACCACCCTAGTCATCTCTTCTAGTGTTTGGGGTACGACTTCAATAATACCGGCTGTTGCTTGCATCACTGGCACAGAAAAGTTAGCAAGTACAAAATCAAAGCTCTCGTCTTTAAAGGGTAGGGTTTCGGCTGTCCCCAAAACATTTATTGATTGCTTCTCCTCTTCATCAAAAACATTTAAATCAAAATTAACAAATTCACCATCTTTAATCTCAACAATTTTTTGAAGAGCTTTCTTAAAACTTCCACGGCCAGAACCTATATCTAAAACTTTTTTGCCGACAAGCTCGTTGACATTTAAATCTAGAAAAAATAAATAGTAGTCAAGGGCTTCGGCTTCTTCTCCGGAAAGATTAAACTTTTCCGCATAACCTTTTTGTAAAGGAATTCTTTCTTCCCAAGCAAGATCTCTCTTTTCTCCCCACTTTATAGAAATTGATTCTTTTGAATTTTCTTGAGGCAATTCTAGCATATAGTTATTTTAATAAAAATCTATACTTCTTTTTAGACCAAACTGGACCGGCATAAGCCACTCCGACTCTTGGAGCCCTAACGATTTTTTTAAGGTCGGACCTTTTTGAAGATTCAAGGTCCGACCTTGGATTTGCCTTCCTGTCCTCATCCCGTACGAAGTAGCCTCGCCGAGGTCTTTCAGACTCGCGACCTTGTCGCGAGCGAGACTTCGTACGGGACTCAAACCACAAACCAGTTTTGGGTTCAGCTTTTTTGCCGTTTAATTTTTTATCAATCTTTAAAAATTTAGTTAACCGAGCCGGGCCGGAAACTTTGTCAGTACCTCTTATTAAAACTGCCGCCGGATAATCTTTTGGTCCGGTCACAATGTTCAGCATCCAGTGCATACCATAAGTAAAGTATACATAAAAATATCCCGCCGGACCAAACATTACCTGATTTCTTTCCGTTTTGCCGCGACTGGCATGGGAAGCTTTATCTCTGGGTCCGTCATAAGCCTCAACCTCAGTAATCATTAGTGCAACTTCCTTTCCGCCGATTTTCCGGACAATGTACTTGCCAAGTAAATTCTTAGCAACCGCTAAAGTATGCCCATCAAAAAAGTTTTGAGAGAGAGTCTTTCTCATAAAACATAAAAACTGTTGCTTTTGTAGGCTCTGCGGGCTGTGGATTGCTTGCGAGTCTTGTTTTTATATTTTATCTAAACTCTCTCAAAATCTGAAAGTCTTTTTTTAGTTCGTCTTTGCTGTTAGCATTATAAACCGCTACTGCCGGATGATACAAAGGCGCAATTTTAATTTTGCCGTAAGAAGTTTCAGCTTCAAAAACTTTGCCGTGCATTTTGCTAATTGACTGAAGTAGATTCTCCAATCCTAATTTTCTCATAACATAATCCATAGAAAAGCGGCCCAGAGTGGCAATTACCGCCGGTTGTATAATTTCAATCTGCCTGTCCAAAAACGGCCCATACACTCTAATTTCTTCCGGCAGGGGGTCGCGATTAAAAGGCGGGCGATCTTTGACAATATTTGTAACATAAACATCTTGGCGCTTAATTCCGGCTGATGCCAAAAGTTCATCCAAAATCTTGCCCGACGCTCCGCAAAACGGCCGTCCGGTAGCCGCTTCATTTTTCCCCGGCGCCTCACCGATAAACATTATCTTGGCAGAATGACTGCCCTCACCGATTACCGGAAAAACTTTGTTTTTAATCCTTTCGGCATAAAGCGGCGACTCTTTGAGAGCAATAACTTCTTCTTTTATTTTTCGCAAAAGTTCAGTGCGGTTATCCATAGTTTTTACGTAAAATTGACATATAGGATGATATCATGGTATACTATATGTACACCAACTTGAAAGGAGGTGTTGCGAAATGTGGATGGTTTTTTTTGTGCTGCGTAACGGCAACGTTACGCGAACCGATCTTCTTGGGTCTTACAACGAGGCCCTCGATGCGGCCCGTCGCGGGCCTTCGGGGGCAAGTTTTAGCATTTCTTTTTTCTCCCATAACTGGGAGAACGACCGTATCGTGCTCAACGGATTCGTTTCCTAGAGCATAATACACCAAGGTCCTGCTTGCTTCTAGTTTAGCCGGTAGGACCTTTTTTATTTCTGCTAACATCTTATCCACACTTAAACTTTCCATTTTTATTTTCTTTTTACTTCTTTAATATCTAAATCTCTACAAATTTTTCTTGCTAAGAAATTGTTTACTTCGTTGTGGCGCGGAACCGTGGAAGACCTTTTTGTTTGAGGATTAAAGAAGACGCTATGTCTAGCGCCTTCCCGAATAAAAACACAGCCCTCTTTCAAAAGATGCCGAACAAGATCTTGCCGTTTCATTAACGAGAGAGAGTAATCGGTTCACGAATAATCCGACCACCAATCGTTTTGCTAAAAATTCGGTTAGTTTCCAAAATAAGCGATAAAGCTTCTTTAAGATTTTCTTTTGTTTCTTTAAGCGTTTTTCCTTGAGTGTTTACTCCTGAAACTTCTTCAATCCAACCAATATACCATTTGCCTTGTTTTTTATATACTGCCGTAAATTGCTGTTTCATGTAAGTTATACTATCACAATCAGCAGATAGAAACCAAATTTGTTGTGGTGATTACTTACTTATTGACATGCCCAAACAGATTTGGCACCTTAAAGGGAGGACTTTCGCAACAGGAGTCACTATGTCTAAGCATCCGGGTTCTGCATGGATTCGTCAAAACTATAACACCCTACCCACTAACCAGTGGATAGCCGCTGACAAAAATGGGTTAGTTGATTACGCCCTAACCTATGACGCATTGGTTAATAAGTTACAGTCTGGGAACATCAATAGATCTGATGTTGTTATAATGTTTATTCCAGAAAATCCTGGACCGGCTACCAATAAGCAATAAGTTCCCAACAGTCCGTTAACGTCTTATCGCACAGACCCAGCTTCCATAAGGTTGGGTCTCGCTACTGTTGAAGTACTGTTGAAGTTTAACTTCAACAGTACTTCAACATGTCGTGCGGGCAAAAATTTGACAACTTACCCTTCGTTTTCAGGCTCATCGGTCACCCGATGAGCGTTTTTTTCTCTATGTCCTATGACATCTTTTATATTTCCTACCAGTTTCCGCTTGATCCCCCGCCGCCGGAACTGCCGCCGCCAAAACCGCCGAAACCTCCGCTGGAACCCGAGCCTCCGCCCCAACCTCCGCCGCCAAACCACCAAGGAATGTTGCCGGAGTCTTTGCCTCTTTGATAAGCTCTTGATACTAAAAAATCAAAAAGCAAGCCAAGCGGCACCAGAACTATCATAGTAACCAGACCGGCAAAAATGAATCCGCCAATCAGGCCTACTACTACGCCTACCACACCACCGACAACGCCGCCCGCCCACCAGGATTTGCTTCTGCCCAAAACACTTGAGATGTGAATTAAAACTATAAATCCAAACCAAAACAGAAAAGTAATAAGCGAGGATGAATTTTTTGAACTTGTTTCGCTTGGCACATATTCGCCTTTTGCAGCAGAAATAATTTTGTCAGTGGCTTGATCTAAACCACTATAATAGTCGCCTGCTTGAAAAGCGGGTTTCATCACATTATTAATTATCCAAAAACTTTGAGCGTCGGTCAGCGCTCCCTCCAAACCATAGCCGACTTCAATTCTCATTTTTCTGTCGTCTCTGGCAACCAAAACCAAAACACCGTTGTCTTTGTCTTTTTTGCCAATGCCCCATTGTTTAAAAAGTTCAACCGCGTAATTTTCTACCGTATCTCCGGCCAAGTCCGGCACAGTCACTACGACAACCTCGTTGCTGGTCTCTTTTTCAAATTGCAAGAGCTTATTTTCCAAAGCCTGCTTTTGCTCCGCGCTTAAAACACCGGCAAAATCACCGACAAAACCAGTCGGCTTAGGCCAAGTAGTACCAGCGAAAGCAACTAACGGAAATAATAAAAAAAGAAAGATAAGTTTTTTGACCATATCGCTTGGTTAAAGCGAAGCAGACACAGCTTTTGAGGTCGCTGTGAGTCTGCGGTTTGCTAGGCTGGCTGGAGTATAATTATTCTGTAACTCCAGCCAAAACCCAGGCGAACAGCGAGTGAGTCTGCCGCTGGAGCAGACGAACGTACCGAAAAGGCTGTATCTGCGAAGCTTTAAAAAAAGAGTTTGAGAAAGTTAGAACTTAACCTGCGGAGCGTTTTCTGAACCGGGAGCCGCCTGAAAGTAAGCCCTTTCTTTAAAACTGAAAAGAGAGGCCACGATGTTGCCGGGGAATTTTTTAACTTTGACGTTCAACGCCCTGACTTCGTCATTAAACCTGTTACGCTCAACGCTGATGCGATTTTCCGTACCTTCGAGCTGGGCCATGAGTGTCTGCACGTTTTCGGCCGACTTTAAAGTAGGATAATTTTCCAAAATCACCAGCAATCGGGAAAGCGCCGATTCAACTTGATTGGCCGCATTGACTTTGTCGCTTACACTGGAAGCGCCGGAGTAACGAGTGCGGGCCTCGGCTAGATCGCCGAAGATTTTTTGCTCCTGCTTCATTATCCCCTTCACTGATTCCACCAAATTTGGAATCAAGTCAAAACGCCTTTGGTACTGCGTCTCAACTTGCGCCCACTGCTTGTCAACAGACTCATTTGCGCCTACAAAACTGTTATAAGACGACCAGACATACAGAGCAACCAACACTATAATAACCAACAAAATTGTAGTTTTTTTCATCCCGAACGAAGTAGTAACAAACGGTCGTATGGTTATAAGACTGGCTGTTACTATATTTTAAATTAAATTAATAAAACTATCCGACCATTATCCCGTTAGGGCTACTTCGTACGGGATTCATATCCTTAATAATTTAATCTTTTCTTACCCAATTTGCAATTGCCTTACTTCACCGGCTTTGATTTCTTGCTGAAAACGTAAAGGTAGAGTATCTCAAGAATGCCGAGAGTGTTTATGACCAGCAAAGCCACAAACCAGACATTCTCGCCTCTTCTTGCCGTTTTCCACAAAGCCATTCCCTTCCAAATCAAAGTCCAAGCCATAACCACAAGGAACCAAGGCATCCACCAGCCGTGCATAAAGGTATATGACGACTGCGACCACATGTTCGACCACATACTTGAGAAAAAATTATTGTACATCATGGTTTAATTATAGCATGTAATTATCCACAAAACAAAAACCCGCTTTTCGGCGGGTTTTTGTTTTAGCTGTTGCTTTCGGTTTCAGCTTCGGTTTTCTTTTCTACGTCAGCTTCCTCGGAAGCAACATCTTCTGCCGGAGTTTCACCAGCATTTTCAGACGGCTCATTGCCATCTAAAAGTTGTTTTATTTCATCCATAAGTTAATTATAACAAAAACGAGCCATACTTGTCAATAGAAAGAAAAACGGGCATCCGTTACATGGACACCCGTCAACACTATGCTGACTGCTTCACTTTTCCGGAAAAGCAACAATATTTTTCCGGCTTTGGCTTGCGGCTTCTTTGGAACCGCCGCATTTCAAAATAAGTTCTCTGGTCAGCTGCACCTCCTCGCCAATAGGGCCGGGGTGGGAAGCACCGGCCAGTTCTTTGGCATACAAGTGCTCTCTTGCACACAGACCGCTAACAAATTCCAAATGCTGTTTCAACGTAGCAAAAATTGCGTGAAAAGAAGACTTCTCTTCCAAGACACGGAGAATCGCTAGGCGCAGACTATTGTCTCTGCTGTCCTGCACCTCCGGCCACAAAAGCATATTTGCCAAAAAATTAGCTTCAACGACAGAAAGTTTTGTGACATTAACAGCCGATCGGCTGATGACACCGGCTAAAACATTGCCGCTTTTTTCATCGTGAAGCCAAACCGGCAACTTGTAAAAATCGTGCATATCTCGAAATTCTAACACAAGTTCTAGAACAGACATGGCTGAACACCTGTCGGCAAGCGCAAGCGTTACTTCCTCAACCTGCCTTCTTTTTTCCATCATTCGTTTTTTATCTCCTTCTCCTTATTTTAAGAAACAGTTTGTTAATTGTATATCAAAGACAACAGGCTGTCAAATTTATGCGGTATAGTGAGTTTGGCAAACATTGCTTTTGTAGGCTCTGCAGGCTGTGGATTGCTCGTGAGCTGCTTTTTCAGCCCATTCAGCAGAATAAGATGAAAAAGCGGCGAACTGGTCGGAAAGAGTATAATCAATCTTCAACTCTTTCCAAATCCACAGACTGCAAAGAGCGAGTCCCGCCGCTGGAGCGGGACGAGCGTCCGGAAAAAGAAATGGTTGCCAAACTCATAACCGCTACAGTTATTTTTTCCACTGCACGATTTCACCCGCCTTAATTTCAACATCGTCTGCCTTGCGAAGATTTCTGGTCATGGGCAGAGTCAGGATTTTATAATGAGGCGAAGCGTCAAGATCGTCCGGTATTACCCACGAACTTTTCTCGCTTACAATCCAATCCACGCCGTATTTTCTCAAATCAAAAGGTTTTGAGAAACCGCGCATTGTTTTTGTTCCATCCTTCCAAAAATACTCGTGAAAATACGACATTGCCAATTCACGGACTGTTTTGTAAACCGGCTCGCGGTAACGCAAAACAGCGTGGTTAGTCTTGCTTATGGCTCCCCAATGGCTGTCAAGGCGAAACAGGGTCACAACGTGGTCGTAGTCTTTATCAACCGTGGTTAAGTCCAACAGCAACGGCTTTTGGCCATGAAACCACAAAATAGCCGCCGCAAGCATCGCTCCTTCTATGCAATGCGCTGTCCCTTTTTGGATAACCAAATGCGGGGACAAGCAGGTTTCCCCTCTTTTTTCAAAATTTATCGGCAGAGACTCAAGATAATCCTGTATTTTTTTAGGAGTGTTGAGTTTCCTAAAAAGCTTATGCTCGCTTTTTGTGAGAATTTTTTTCCAGTTCATCTTTCCAGCTTAAGTAGCCAAAGACCTAAAACAAAAAGCAGGGTTGAGGTTGTGGCTGAACCGACGCAGTAAATACAAACGGCGCCGATTACAAAAAGCTGGATGTAAAGAAAATAAAGCGAAGCGGCAAAACCCAAAAATACAAAACGAGCCAGAAAACTAAAAATTTTGGTATGGCCAGTGTCAAAATAAACCACTGTCAAAATAAAAACTGTTAAATAAAAAAACGCGCCGAAAAGCGCCACCGGAAAACCGGCAAAAACAGAATACGGGCTGTTGGTCACCTGTTCACAGCCCTTGAGTATGGAACAGGGCAAGGGCAGACCGAGATAATGCTGGGCCGTAAGATAAGCCGCATCCAAAAATCCCAGAAAACTAAATACGACGAAACTTAAGACAAGCCATTTAGGAACCACTCCCAATGGCTTGATTGAGTAAAGATTTGAAATTTTCATAACTTGTCGGCTGGATTCTTTTGCCGTTTAAAAAGAAAAACGGCGTAGCATTGACTCCGGCTTTGACGCCTCCGCTTAAATCGCTTTCCACTTTTTCTTTAACCGGCTGAGAGTCCCTGTCTTTTTCAAACTGTTCCATATTAAGTCCCAAAGTCTTTGCGTAACCGGCAAAAATATCTCCGGCGGTTTTGGATTCAGACCAAGTATTTTGATTTTCAAAAATCATGTCGTGCATTTCCCAAAACTTGCCCTGTTTGCCGGCCGCTTCCGCCGCAAAAGCGGCATTTTTGGCGTTTGCGTGCTGGGACAAAGGAAAATGTCTGTAAACAAAATTAAATTTTCCGCCCTCTTCCTGCATAAGCTGTTTCAGCAAAGGATGATAAGCGCCGCAAGCCGGACACTGGAAATCGCTGTATTCAATTAAAATAACTTTGGAATCTTTGTTGCCTTCGGTCCAATCGCCGGCGGAAACCGCATCTAAAATAACCGCCTGCTGGCCTCCGGGGGCTTGTTTCGCCAATCGCGCCAAACCCCAGACGGAACCGCCGACAGCGGCAAAAACAACCAGCCAAAGAACAGCTCTTCTGAAAGCCCTTTTGTTTCCGGTTGTCTTGTTTTTTGCTTCTTTTCCCTGTTTCTTGAGATCGTAAAGCTCTTTATTGCTTAAGTTTTGTTCTGGATCCGTCATTTTTTAATTATATCACAAAGCAACAAAAAATAAAAGCCTCTTTTAGAGGCTTGGGAAATTTACTAGTAGCGATACGGCGGACGCGGAGGCCGCGAATTCAGGTGGCCGTAATACCAATAGTGTGGGTGCCGATGACCTCGTATATTACAAACTCCGCTAACCCAAACATATCTCCGAAGCCTTAGGCTCCATTGCCAGTGGCCGGAACGACAAACAAAGCGATGTCTGGCCATAGGCGTTACCATAGGGCCCGGACGGCGATACTGCTCATTCCTTCTTTGAGCTAAACTTGCCGGGACTGCAAACATTAAAAGAACAAATAAAAACAGAAAAAACTTGGCTGTTTTTCTCATTTTTCTCCTTTCAAAACAGCTGGATGTATCGTAGCAAAAAAAATAATGCCAAACAAGCCCTACCCGACGCTTCCCTCAAGAGTTACACTTAATAACTTATGAGCCTCCACGGCAAACTCCATAGGCAACTCGCTAAAAACTTCTTTGCAAAAACCGCTGACAATTAAGTTAACGGCGTCTTCGGGAGATATGCCGCGCTGACGGCAGTAAAAAAGCTGGTCCTCGCCGATTTTTGAAGTTGAGGCTTCATGTTCAACCGTTGCCAAGGAATTTTGCACATCAAGATAGGGAAAGGTATGGGCGCCGCAAGTGTCGCCGATGAGCAGTGAGTCACACTGAGAATAGTTGCGGGCGCCAGTGGCATTTTTTGTGATCTTAACCAAGCCTCGATAAGTATTTTGTCCATGACCGGCAGAAATGCCTTTGGAAATAATCGTACTCTTGGTGTTCTTGCCGATATGAATCATCTTGGTGCCGGTATCGGCTTGCTGCCAATTGTTGGTTGTCGCCACAGAATAAAATTCGCCGACGGAATTATCGCCGATCAAGATACAGCCCGGATACTTCCAGGTAATAGCCGAGCCGGTTTCAACTTGCGTCCAAGTGATCTTAGAATTAACTCCCAAACACTTACCCCGCTTGGTAACAAAATTATAAATACCGCCTTTGCCATCTTTGTCGCCGGGATACCAATTTTGAATGGTAGAATACTTAATTGTGGCGTCGTTCAAAGCAACCAACTCAACAACCGCGGCGTGCAATTGATGCTCATCCCGCATCGGAGCCGTACAGCCTTCCAAATAGCTGACGCTTGCTCCGTCTTCGGCAACAATAAGCGTGCGCTCAAACTGCCCGGTTGACTGGGCGTTAATCCGGAAATAAGTTGACAGTTCCATCGGACACTTAACACCTTTCGGAATATAAGCAAACGAACCGTCGGTAAAAACCGCAGAGTTAAGAGTGGCAAAAAAATTATCCGAATACGGCACCACCGAACCCAAATATTTTTGCACCAGTTCCGGATGGTCTTGAACGGCGTCAGAGAAAGAGCAAAAAATAATACTGAGCTCGGCCAGTTTTTTCTTAAATGTGGTCGCTACCGAAACACTGTCAAAAACCGCATCCACCGCCACTCCGCTTAAAAGTTTCTGCTCTGCGAGAGGAATCCCGAGCTTCTCAAATGTTGCTATTATCTCCGGGTCAACTTCGTCTAAACTTTTAAGGTCTGGTTTCTTTTTTGGCGAAGAATAATAAATAATATCTTGGTAGTCAATTGGTCCGTAATTGATATTCGCCCAAGTTGGCTCTTTCATTTTCAGCCAAATTCTGTAGGCTTGCAGCCGCCACTCAAGCAGCCACTGCGGCTCTTTTTTCTTTTGAGAGATAAATCTGATTATATCCTCGTTTAGACCTTTTGGCGCGGTGTCAGCTTCTACATCTGTCGTAAAGCCGTACTTATATTCTTTCCCAGTCAAGTCCCCAATTATCTTTTCGTCTGTGTTCATAACACCTTCTTTTTTCAACGAACTTACCGGACAAAGCCTATCAGAAAACCAACTAATCATCAATAAAAAATCTCCTTGACATATAGCTTTGGCGATACTTTGTTTGTGGCTAACTCTGCTTACTTAATGCGTTTAAAACTAGACTATGTCACCTGTCGGGATAGCACTTTTTGCAAAGCTGATAATTTTGAGAGTCGGACGAGCCGACATAAGAGCATGTGGAAACATTTTTAAACGAAGCACAAAGTTCCGATGTTACTGGAATTTCAGATGGCGATCCGCCAGAGGTTTCTGTCGGATGTTGTACTGACGGCCGGTAACCGCCTGGTGACGACTGAGTTCCTTGAGAAGGTTGTTGTAACTGTCGCGGTTGTTTACTTCCGCCATCTTTGTTTTTGGGTTGGCAGGATTGAACTTTGGCTATCACGGCCGGATCGGGCGCCCCCCCTCCTTGCTGCTGTTTTCCGCCGCCGCCCAAAGAATTTAGACAAGATTGAAATTCACCGCATGATTTTGCAAGGCACGCGTTGATTTTTTCTTTTTGGCAGGTCTGGACTTTCGCATTAACTTTTGGATCCGGCGCTCCTTCTCCTTGCTGTTGCCCGTTCTGACCCCCGCTTTGCTCTAGGGATTTCAGGCATGCTTCAAATTCACCGCATGATTTTTCAAGACACATGCTTGTTTTTTCTTTTTGTATCTCTTCTTTGCAGACCTTCGTCCTTGCGTCAACTTTTGGATCCGGCATGTTCTGGCCTTGCCGCTTGTCTTGTCGTCCGCCGCCTTGCTGAAGAGTATCCATGCAAGCGCTAAACTCGGAGCAGGCGGCCTTGCCCAGACAAACCTCAATTTCTTTGCGGATATCCGGTCCCATCTCGCTTTCGCATTTTTTCTGCGCCGTTTGTACGGCAGAGACGTCTGCGCGTCCTGATTTTCCGGCTTTGAATCGTTCAAAAATACCAGAACCCATTTCTTTCTCCATGCAGACAAGCCATTTGGGATTGACTTGGCTAAAATCAGGCGGCCCTTGGTTGCGATATTGTTCAATATTTTTAAGATCTTCTTCGCTGATCATGCCGTGGTCCTTGGCAAATTTAAAGCAAGTATCCTGGTTTTCGGGAAGGACGCAAAAGGCCTCGCAGTCGACTTTACTCTTACAATTGCCGGGCCCGGAAGTGATTCTATATTTTTTGGCATCTGCCGCGTCTCCTTCGGAGATAAAACCGGCTTTTACCGCGAAATCAACACATTCGTCAATGTGCGCTTCATCCTTACAGTAAGAGTCGCACGCCTCCCGCGACCTGCAATTTCCCGGGCCTTTACCCCCGGTCTTTCTCACTATCTCGGCATCATCTTTTGTCATGAAACCGGCTTTTTCTGCGAAATCAACGCATTCAGTAGTGTGAGCGTCATCTCCGCAATATGCGTCGCATGATTCTTTTGTCGTGCATCCGCCGGGCAATTTACCCCCGCTCTTTAGATAGGGAAGAATTTTACTGACCGCCTCGGCATCTTCTTTTGGTATAAATCCGGCCTTTAGGGCGAACTCCATGCATACAACCGCGTTGGCGGAGTTGTCACAATATTTTAAACAGCTTTCTTTGGTTTTGCAGTTGCCCGGAAACGCCACGCCCGCCTTTTTAACATCGGCGATCTGGCGTATTTCCTTTAACT
>CAYZNJ010000015.1:0-13656 GCA_964479745.1 uncultured Candidatus Saccharibacteria bacterium | reverse complement strand
GATCGCCCGAGATGAGCAGGTCATTGGTAGTTGAGATGTAGTTGGAGTGACCCGTGGTTAAAGTGCCGAATCGGTTATAGGCAGCGCTGGCAAAACCTCCGACTTGGATAGTATTGCCCGTCAGAAGGTAGGAGGCGGAGGCGGTGCCTTGGACTTCCAGTACAGTTGAAGGGTTATTTGTGTTTAGACCGACAAAATTATTTGAACCAGAGACATAAAATTTATTTGTTCCAACCTCAAAAGCGGAGGAGACGGAGGCATTGTTCAAGAAAAGAGTAGCAGCACTAGTCAAATTACCGGAGAAAGTCACGTTGCCGTCAGAGATGGTCAGGTTGTTGGGAATGGAAAGAGTGGAAGCGTTAAAGGTGAGAGTATCGGTGGAAGCGTTGCCCAAAGTAGTGTTGCTGTTGACCGTCAGGTCGCCGTCAATGACGGAGGAGCCTTGGACGGTTAAAACGCGGGAAATAGTGGCAGTTTCAGATTGAAGATTGGCTGGATTAAGGATATTGATTCCGCCGCCGGTGGAAGAAGGGGGGGGAATAAGTATGGTGGGAGTGTTGGAAAAACGAGAGTTAACAGCCAACTGAAGATCATCAATTCTCTGCCCAAGAGACAAAAGTGAGTCCAGCCTTAATCCTTGGCTTACCACCTGACTTGCCAATTTTTCCAGATCTTCGTTGCGAACAGTTATCTTTTCCGTAACTTTGGTTCTGGTTTCAACGGTTTTTTCTTTAACAACAGTCTTTTCTTTAACGGGCTGGGTTACTGCCGTTTTATCTTGGCTTAGGGGCAAAGGAATGGTTCTTTTTTCAAGCTCAGAGATTTTGTTAGCCAGATCTTTCAATGCCTGATCTGTAGAGTCTTTGGCAGTAAAAAATCTGTTATAGACTGACTTGCCAGTCTGCTTTAAAATACCAGATATATTTTTAACATAGCTCGGCAGAGAAAAAGAGATAAGAGCGGAGGAAGAAGAGTCCGGACGAATGATGCTGACAGAAGAGATAAGGAAAAATAAAAGACCGCCGAGGATAGTTAGTCCAAGAACGGTCTTAAGAAGATTGGCTCTTCCCGATAAGTACTCCCTCGTTTTTACAACAGAGGGTGAAGAAAGAACTGTTTGCCTCGTATCCGAGGCAGAAAGAACTAAATCGGCTCTTGCAAACCGAGCGCGGTAATTTAAAACAGAATCTCTGTTTACATACCAGCGCTTGCCTGTCCAAATTGCATTTATCTTTTGCTGTCTAGCCAGCAAAGAAACGTGACTTAAAGCATAATTAAATTCTCTGGCAACTTCTCCGGCCGGAACATATATTTTCCCCTGGTGAAAAATGGACTTGCCAGAATATTCAAAAACAGGCGCTTGGTTCGCTTTGTGCTCCTGTCCGTTATTTTCTTTTTCTGGATTTTTTTCGTAGTCCAAAATACTGGAAAGGAGTACTTATCTTGAGAGCCAATCAAGATTGAATATGATATTGAATATTCAGTATTTAATATTCAATATTCAATTTAAAGAACTGGGTTAATTATAAAACTAAATAACGCTTGCCACAAAATAAGTTATCCACAATTTTGCAGCTTAAAAAATCAGAGATTCAAGAGTTTTTTCCGCTGTATTCTGCCAAGAAAAAGATTTAGCTCTTTTAAAAGCTTCTTCTGAAAGAATTTGCCCTAAAAAACTCTTAGAAATAAGGGTTTTCATGGCTTGGGCTATCTCGCCAATATTATATGGGTCAATCAGAACACCGGAATTTTCAATAATTTCAGGCAAAGAAGAGTTTTTAGAAGTTATTACAGGCACTCTTGAAGCCATAGCCTCAAGAATCGGAAAACCAAATCCTTCAAAAAAGCTTGGGTATACGAAAACTTTAGCTAAAGAGTAAAGAGAGCTCTTGTCTTTTTCGTCAACATATCCAATAAACTTTATTAACCTTTTACAGGGTGATTTACTATAAAAAGTTTTAACTTCCTTATATAACCATCCTAATCTACCAGCAACTATCAAGTTGATGTCATCAGGTATTAAGTTGTTAGACACAAGATGAGTGAAAGCTTTAAGTATTCCCATAACATTCTTTCTGGGTTCTACGGTACCGAGAAATAAAAGAAACTTTTCCGGAAGTCCGTATTTTTTCTTTACTGCTTCAACTTGAGTTGCCTCGGGTTTATTAAAAAATTTTTCGGACACGCCGGAGTAAATGGTTTTAATTTTATCAGGGTTAAGGCCAAAAATAGAAATCAGGTCATTTCTGGTTGAACGCGAAACGGCGATTACCCTATCGGCTTCCTCAGCCTGCTTCCACGGATTCATTTCAAAGCGATGCCAAAAATTTTTACGCCAAGAAAAAAACTCCGGGTAACGGATAAAAGAAAGATCATGGAAAGTAATTACTGATTTGCAATCTTTCGAAAGCGGGGTAAGGAAAAAGTGTGGGCTAAAAAAAACATCCGCTCCGCCCATCATTTTATCTGCAAACGGCCGGTTAAATAATTTAGCCGAAGCAAACAGGAGACGGTTCGGAATATTAAATTTAAAAAGCTTAACATTTTTTCCGGCAATCCAATCATAAGAAATTTTTTTAACTTTAAAAGAATTAAAAAAAAGTTTGAATTTAATTGAACGGTCAACCTGAAAAAGACTGGGCAAAAGACTTGCCGTGTATTGCGCAATTCCCCCTTCTTCACCGCCGCTTAAAACTCTTATGTCTACTCCCACGATCATAAAATTGATAAAAACTTTTCTTTAAAAATTTCCTTGTCAAACAAAGTTGCCCGAGCTTTTATTTTCTCGGGGTCAAAGTCAAAAGGATTAAAGTTTTTTAAAGAATTTATTAAAGACTCTTCTTTTTGTTCGTCAAAAAAGATCCCTGTTTCCCCCTCCTTCATTGTTTCAAGACTGCCCCCGCCCCTATAAGCAATTACCGGCCGTCCCGATGCCATAGACTCCACGGCAACCATACCGAAATCTTCTTCTTGGGGAAAGATCAGAGCTTTGGCATGGCTGTAATACTGCGGAAGTTTATAGTCGGAAACTAGACCTAAAAATTCAATGTTATTTCTGGAAATTCTCTGAAGATGTTTTTTCTGCGGTCCATCGCCAATTATCTTCAAAGGCCAGCCCAACTCATTAAACACATTGACAGCCAGGTCAAACCTTTTATAAGGCACCAGCCGGCCAACCATCAGAAAGTAGTTTTTGATCTCGTTTGAGATTTTAAATTTTTTACTGTCAACTGGCGGATAGATTACCAAAGAATCTCTCTTGTAGTATTTCTGGATTCTTCTGCTTATAAAATCGGAAATCGCCACAAATTGATCAACTCTTTGGCTGGCCTGCTGATCCCAGATTCTCAAATAATTAAGCAAAAATGCGGTAAGTTTTTTAATGATAAAAGGATGCTGAAATTCTTCCACATACTTATGGCTGTCGTCCCACAAAAATCTTGTCGGAGTCATGCAGTAAGAAATGTGTTTGGTTTGAGGCTTGGTAATTGCGCCTTTGGCAAAAGAAGCTGAATTAGAAATTACCAGATCAAAACCAGACAAGTCAAACTGCTCTATGGCTAAAGGCATGATCATCGGTAAAAGACGATGGTTATTTTTAGCCAAAGGTATCTTTTGAATGAAAGAGGTGTGAATTTTTCTGTCTTCAAAAGCCTTGCCAGTCAAACGCTCGTCGTAAATCAAAGTAAAAATGTGAGCCCGGGGAAACATTTCGCAGAAGACGCTCAAAACCCTCTCCCCTCCGCCATACTGATTTAAATGGTCATGAATTAAGGCAACTTTCATAGATTCAGACTGCCGACCTGTCGCTTATCATTTTTATAAAAGTTTTTAGGATTATTTTTATATCTTGCGCCAAAGACCAATTTTCTATATAGAAAGAATCCAACGCTACTTCTTCTTCAAAAGGCAAATCGGAACTGCCGGAAACTTGGGCCAGGCCGGTAGCGCCGGCTTTTATAGACAAAACTTTTTTGTGATGTTTTTGATATTTGGCAATTTCATCGGGCTGATGCGGACGGGGGCCAACCAAACTAATATCCCCCTTCAGCACATTGATAAACTGCGGCAATTCGTCCAAGCGATAGTGTCTGATAAATTTGCCGATTTTGGTAATCCGAGGGTCGTCTTTGATTTTAAAAAGGGGGCCGTCTTTTCTCTCGTTGAGACTCTGCAAATACGGTTTAAGCTTTTCGGCATTTTTAATCATTGACCGGAATTTGAGCAAGTCAAATTCTTTGCTCTGGCTTAGCCGGCGAAGTCTGACAAAAACCGGCCCTTCTGTCTCCCATTTAATCGCAAAAGCGATGATAAGAAAAAAAGGAGATAATATAAAAAGAGCAAATGCTCCGCCAAGTATATCAAAAAATCTTTTGATGACTCTGCCCCAGCCGTCAAGATTAGTGCGGCGAAGTTCAATCATAGGCACACCGGCTAAAACATCTAAAGAAAAATTAGCCGTAAGAGTCTGGTAAATATTCGGCACAAATTTAAAAGTAAGGTGATTTTCGTTGCAAAAGTCAATCACTTCCAAAACCCGTTCGGCTGGATAGTTGGGATTTGCCAAGATGACTTCGTCAACACCCGGATTTTCTATGGCTGACCTTACTTCGACAACCTCCGGATTTTCTAAACGCTTGACAATACGGTAGCCCATTACCGGATTTTGAGAGATCTCTTGGGTAATTCTGTTTGAAACTTTGTCGTCGCCGATTACCAAAACCCTGTGGACGCCAAAGTCACGCTTGACCACCAGCTGTCTCTGGAGATAGCGAATAAAAAACCTTCCCAAGGAAACAAAAATAATAGCCAAAATCCAGCCGCCTAAAATCAGAAAACGAGAATTGAAAAGCTCCTGCCGCAAGAAAATATAAATTATCAAACTCATCAATCCGGCCGAAGAAGCAATTGCCACTTTGAAAAATTCTTCAAGACTGCTGACGGTCGTTCTTAGTTTGTACAAACCCACTATCGCAAAAAAACCAACAAACAAAAGAGAAACAGACAAAACCAGCAGAAAATATCTGTCTAAAGGCAAATTAAGCTGGAAAAAGACCGGCCTAAAAGAAGATATGATGCTGGTTCTTAGAAAATATGTGACCAGACCAGCCGAAATAAGCATCACAAAATCAACCGGCAGCAACAAAACATTGAAAAACAGTTCTGATTTTTTCATCCCGTACGAACCAGGAAGCGCTTTAATCTGTTTTTCAGATAGCGCTTACCTCGTCCTGATTTAAGATACTTTTCTCTTTGAGCTGCATCTTTTTGATTTATGCATGCTTCATAGTATATCAGCTCAAAGGGACCACGACCTTTGGTATATGAATCCCGGTTGGAATTATGCTCATTAAAGCGCTTCCGTAGGTCGGACGTAAAACCAGTATACAGTAAGTTGTTCTTTTTACTTCGCAATACATAAGTATAGTAGAATATGCTGGTTCGTTCGGGATTCATCTCGCAAACAATACGACAAAAGAAGACTTTTTGCAATTTGGACAACAAAATGATATAATTAAATGTCTTGGTAAGTCGGGTGATTGCCGTAGAGTGGCCCGCCGTTGCCCTTTGGGTTATGGCGAGACGCTTCGCGGAGGAAAGTCCGAACACCTTTTAATGGCGGCTCGAGAACCATTAAGAACGGTAGCGGGTAATACCCGTCGCTCGCAAGAGCAGAGATGCGAACAGAAACGGTTGAGGCTGAAAAGCCAAAACCGCCCAGCTCTTTCCTAGAAAGAGCTGGGCGAGACCCAGTGGTAACATTGGGGATGAAACGGCTAAATTCTTACCGGAGTGCAAGTACAGCGTTCCGACGCTTTCCAGAATTTTTAGAAAGCGCCCGGTTCGAAAAGTTAGTACGCAAAGTCCTGAAGAAATGAGGGACTTGACCCTGAGAGTAATTGAAGGGCTAGATAAATAATCACACAAAAACAGAATTCGGCTTATAGACTTGCCAGGACAACAAAACCCCGCCTGAAGGCGGGTTTTTGATTACAAAAGTTTATTCAGCTCTTTGTCCAATGCCGCGTTTACCAGCTTGTCTGCGCCATGATTGTCTTCGCGCGGAATATGTTTGAAGATAACTTCTTCAAAGTCAACTTTCAAATTCCAAACTTCCAAAAAAAGATTTTGCAGGTTTTTATCCGTAATTTTGTAATGTCCGTTCATTTGGCGTTCCAGAAGTTCGCTGTCCAAACGCACTTCAACTTTTGCTTGCGACGCATCGTGCTTGCCAATAAGCTGTTTTAGTTTTTTTAAAGCAAAAATAACCGCCTGATATTCGGCTTCGTTGTTGGTTGTCTCCCCGGTATATTCGCCATATTCTTTCTTCAATCCGCCGCCGGACTTTTGGATTACGACTCCGATAGCCGCCGGCCCGGGATTGCCTCTGGCGCCTCCGTCCGTATGTACCAAATATTTATTTTCTTCCGCCATTTTTAATTATTTTTAAAAATATTTCGTAGGTGGCCCGAGCATCGTCCAAAGGATTATGCCAAACTCCATGCTTGATGTTTAAAAACTTTTCCACCTCTTTCATGCGAAAACCTTTAACTCCAAGTTTATTATAAAATTTGTAGAACACCATTGAAAGCACATCTATTATCTGCCAGTGAAAGGCGGGTTTAATGTCAAGTTCAAAAAAAGATTTTTCCAAAAACATAAAGTCCCAAGCGACATTGTAACCGACCAAAACCCCATCTTTGGCTATCCTGTTAAATTTTAACATGGCTTCTTTAAGAGTAAGGGCGCCTTTCCATTTGTCCTTGGAATATCCGACGATGTTCAAAGTCTCCTTGTCGGCGCTTTTTATTTCTTTGGGCCTCACCTTGGCATGCCACTCTTTTTTTATTTGCCAGCTTTTCTGGTCCACCACCAAACAGCCGATTTCAATAACCTCGTTATCCAAGTCCATTCCGGAAAATTCCAAGTCAACAAAAACCAAAGGCCGGCGCTTAATGCCGGTGTCAGCCACAAACTTTTTGGGCCTGCGGTTAAGAATATGCCTAATCATGATGGTTCAGATATTCTACTATTTCGTCGGCGGTTTTCAAGGCTTGCTGGCGATTTTTAACTTCAAGACCACCCACATTTTTATGCCCCCCGCCGCCGTATTTTTTCATTAAGTCCCCTATGCTTAAATTACTTTTTTTCTTAAGCCAAGGATTCCTGCCGACATGCAAATGAAAGCCGCTGCTATCCATGGAAACAGTAACCGCATATTCGGCTTTGGGATAAATGTAATAACCAATAAAACCCTTGAAAATTATTTCCAAGTCTGTTTCTGTCAGCATAACAACAGAGCCTTTTAAAACAGCGTGCTTTTTGTAAATACTAATTCCTTGTTTGAGTTTGTCTTTCAGTCCCAGCAAGTTTTTCTCATATTTTCTTAGAAAAACAGAAATCTTACCTTCCGCCAAACTTTTTATGAGCTCCTCCTGCATTTCACGACGGCCAGTTTTTGCAACTTTTTCATAATCACCAAGCAAAAGCATTAAGTTTTGGGCGGCAGATTTTGGAGTAATTCCTTCCTTGGCAGTTTTGTAAGAAGCAGAATCTATAATATCTGCCCAGCTTTCCAAAGAACTCAACTGGGTTGGCGGTTTGTAGCCGTGTTCTCTTTTTAAAAAATTGAGGGTCATGCCGTAAACTGATTTGCAAGAAGGATCAAAATAATGCTGAAGGTCATTTCTGAAGTCTTTTTGCCACTCCGGTTTTGAAAAAGATGTAAGGTGATGGTCAAACCACCAGCCGGCTTTGGGGTGATACATAAAGTCAACCAGGATAAAAGGCTCTTTGAATTTATGTTCCGGCCATTTTTCTTTAAGCCCGGGAATATAATCTATCGGATTAAAAGAAGAAATACTGTCTCCTCGCGACTTTAAAAAATCCAGCATTAAAGCGGCACAAGCCGTGCCGTCAAAGTCGTCGTGAAAATATATATGATATTTCATTTTACTGGTTAGGTTGACTCTGATAGTAACCTAATGCTCTTAACCCCGGCAATTCTTCTCCTGCTAAAAAAGCCAGCATCGCGCCGCCGCCGGTGGAAATGTAGCTGAATTTACCAAGCAGGTCCAGTTTTTCTACGGCCGCTATGGTATCTCCGCCGCCAATTACTGATTTTTCCGCTTCAGCGACAGCTTGAGCAATAATTTTTGTCCCTTCGGCAAATTTTTCAACTTCCGATAACCCCATGGGGCCGTTCCAGATAGCCGTCGCTGATTTCTTTATTATTTCCGCAAAAAGTTCGGCTGTTTTTGGTCCGATATCAACAATAACCTGTTCCGGGTCTAAATCTTTAATCGGATAAGATTCGGGTTTCGCTTTTCCTGTTTTGTCTCTAGAAACCAAGACATCTTCCGGCAACTGTTGGACATCCGATGTCAAACAGTTTGACAAAACAGAGTCGTCTACCAATGATGCACCAACATTAATTCCCTGGGCTTTAAAAAAATTATTAGCCAGCGCTCCGCCAATTAATATTTTTTCGGCTTTATCCAAAAAGTTTTTGACCACCGGCAGTTTGGTTGAAATTTTGGCTCCGCCCAAAACCAAAACTTTTCCTTTGGCCGGCGCTGTCATGGCTTTGGACAAATTTTCAACTTCTTTCTTTATTAAAAAACCGGCATAGCTGGGTAAATATTTGGTAATCGCCGACACCGAAGCGTGGTTGCGATGGCAAACAGAAAAAGCGTCATTGATGTAATAGTCAAAACTGTTTGCCAGTTCAGAGGCAAAAGTTAAATCATTTTTTTCTTCCCGCAGATCTTGCCGGATATTGTCAATAAGCAAAACTGTGCATTCTTTGAAAAGCAAGTCCACAGAGCTGACCTCCGAGTAAGGCGCGAGAGTGAGAGTTTGGCCAAGAACTGCGCCGATTTGTTCCACCAACAAACTGAAACTATTCAAAGGCGGATCAATATGACTTACCAAAGCTACTTTCGCTCCAGAATTAGTTAAAAAATCCAGTGTTTCTCTGTGGGCTTGGATTCTAAAAGTTTCTCCCAGTTTATCAGAGTCAACAACCGGTATGTTAAAGTCAACTCTTAACAAGACTTTCTTGCCTTTCAGTTCTTGATTTTTTAGCTCTTCCAGATATTTCATAACGCCGAAACAATTTTTAAAATATTTTTAAACTCTTCTTTTCTTAAGCTGGCGCCGCCGATTACAGCACCGCCGATTTCAGGATATTTAAGAAAATCAGCAACATTATTTTCCGTTATTGAACCGCCGTAGAGAACTGCCACGGGTTCTAAGCCACAAGTTTTAAACAAAAAAGTGTTTATAATTTCACCTGCTTTCAGGGTATTTTCCGGAGTATCAGGTTCAGCGTCAGGATTCGTGCTAATTGCCCACACCGGCTCGTAAGCAATCAAAATGTCAAGGACTTGCGACGTTGTTAAGTTAAAAAAATCTTTTGCTAGCTGCTCTTCTAACACTGTTTGACGGTTTTCGCCTTTGTTTCGCTCGCCCACCAGAAGCACTGGCATAATACCCGCCGCTAAAGCTGATTTCAGTTTTTGATTTACGATTTCATTTGTATCACCAGCTTTTCTCCGGTCAGAGTGGCCGACTAAAACATACTTTGCCGGCACAACTTCACCAAGTTGCCAGAAAACATCTTGCGCGCCAATAAAAACAGTTTTTAGTTTATAGTTTATAGTTTTTAGTGACAAATCTTTAATAAATTTTTTGGGAGGGCAAATCACAACCCTGACACTAGGACATTTGATGGCTTCTCTAACTGAAAAACCAAAAAGCTCTTGAGCTTCAGCCAGAGTCGCAGGATGGTTTTTCCAGTTAGCGATAACGGTTTTCATTATTGGTTCTTTTTATTATGCCGGATATGGCGGATAATATAGGTAGCTAAAGCAATCGCAATAACTACGGCAATCGAATAATCAAACTTACGGATATATGGACCAAACTGATTCCAATGCTGACCGGCAACATAGCCCAAATAGGTCCAAAGCAGATTCCAGGCGAAAGAACCGGCGAGAGTGTACCAGAAAAAAATAGGCAAACCAACTTCGCCAGCTCCTATCACCAGCGAACTGAAAGTCCTCGTACCCGGGATAATTCTGGAAAAAAAAGCCACTCTTCCGCCATATTTTTGCAGCCAAAATTCCATCTTTTCAATGTCCTGCCGGTGAATTAAAAAGTACTTGCCGAACCGGCGCAAAACCGGCAAACCAATATAACGGCCAACGAAAAAAAGAATCAATGAGCCGGTCAAGTTGGCGAACGTTGCAACCAGCACCACCAGCCAAAAACTAAACTGCCCGCTGGAAGCCAAAAAACCGCCGAAAGGCACAACCACTTCCGAAGGTATGGGCACAGCGGCGCTTTCGAGGGTCATGGCCGCAAACAAGCCAAGATAACCAAAATGGCTGGTTAAGTTCAGCCCCCAAACTGCTATTTTTTCAATAACTGTAAAGGTTAAGTTCATTGAAGTCTTAATTCTTCGGCCGCACGGTCTGGATCCACAATATTAACGTCCATTCCCGTTCCAAGTTCAAAACCACCGACAACAGAAAGATGAGGAAAAATTTCTATGTGCCAAGTGTAGTATTCGGCGACACCCAAACCGGCAGCATCCAAAACTTTTATTGGAGCCGAATGAATAAAAAAATTATAAGACGGACTATTTAAAGCTTTTTTTATTTTGTTCAAAACAGAGTTGAAAATCATTCCCAAGCTTGCCAACTCGTCATCTTTAGACAGCTCAAATTGAGAACTGTGGCTTTTGGGAAAAATTCTTACTTCGTAGGGTTTCTTTGAAACAAACGGGCAAAGAGCAACAAACATTTCGTTTTCTTCAACTATCCTGGTTTTTTGCTCAAGTTCCCAATGCACCATAACGTCATGAACCTTAAGGTTATTTTTTTTGTAAAATTCTTCTGCCCCTAAAACGCTGTTGCTGACGTCCGGCGGCAAGATTGGCGTGGCCATAATTTGGGAATGGGGGTGCCGTATGCTTCCCCCCGCCTGCAAACCAAAGTTGTGGAATATCAAAATATACTGTCCGCAAAATTCTGCGGCAATTTCTTTGTAACGTTCTCTAAAAACTTTAAAAACATCGCTGGTTTCTTTTTCATTAAAGTCTTGTAAATTTTTATCGTGATCCCGGGTAATCACCACTTCGTGAAAACCGGAAGCTTCCGCAACCCTAAAAGGACCGCGCTGTTTCGGCGCCTCGCAAACCCCATAAACCAGAGCTGGATACTTGTTTTTGATCACAGCGATCTGCCAGTTTTTTTCTGACGGATACAGTTTGATAATTTCCTGACCGGAGGCAATTGGGTCGTCAAAGGGGCATTGCCGCAAATTCGCCGAAACAGATTCTTGGCCCTGGCTTGGTGAAATTTCAACTGGCCGGTTAATTCTTCCCGCAGCAAAAAGAACCCAGTCCCCGGAAACTAAGTCTTGCCTGAATTCGTTTAATACTTTTTTGTCCATCCCGTACGAGACAGGATTAGCTAATAGCTAATCCGTATTATATAAGTTGTTACTGTTTTATTTAATTGACTATTTGTCATAATAACACAATTTATTTATGGTTTTGCTGTCTCGTTCGGGATCCATAAGTTTTTTCTGACTTTCAAAACTTCAAAAAACATTTTTACCATGCCACCTAATTTTACGTGGCTTTCAGCGTCGTTTGCCCAGATAACCGGAACTTCTTTAATTTTGAAACCTATCTTTTTCGCTATCGCTAAGATTTCCACATCAAAAGCCCAGCGAAAAATTGTTTGTTTGTAAAATACCGCTTCGGTGGCCTTTTTTGAAAAAGCTTTAAAACCGGCTTGAGAGTCCGACACGCCCAAAGGCACAAGAATGTGGACCAGCAAACGGAAAACCCAGCCTAAAAATTCTCTAGGCAAAGACTGTTTTACAACCACAATTCTCTTGGCGGTTACGATATCGTATCCCTGCTGAAAGTATGGCAAAAATTTATCAAATTGATCAATGTTCGTGGAATTGTCGGCATCCATAAAAAGCCTGATTTCTCCCGTCGCATTCAGCATACCTTGCCTGACCACCCAGCCTTTACCGTGGTTTTCTTTATTGTCAATCAGATTCAAATTACCAATTTGCGATTTGAGACTGTTGACTATCTCGGCTGTGCTGTCTTTAGAGCCATCGTTGACAACCAAAATCTCGTAGTCGTAACTCTGTATTTTTAAGAAATTATGCACCGACTCTAAAGTCTTGGCAATGCGCTTTTCCTCGTTGTAGGCCGGAATAATAACCGATAAAAACATGCTTTATTCTACAAAAAATTTATTAAAGACGCCACTCTAATACAAGGGATGCCCTTGGATTAGAGTGGGTTGGGAATAAAAAAAGCCCAAATGGGCTTAATCGGTTCCCATTCGGGCAACTGGTTTATTTTTATCATCAAGAGCTATGTACGTATAGCTTCTGTTTTTCCACTCCGTAAAAGAAGGTGGCGCTGTCTTATTATTGTCTTCACCCAAAAACTTTGTCACAAACTTAAAGTACTTCAAAACGTAATTTATGTTTTTTATCACAGTGTCGTCTGGAACCAAGGAAACTTGCCAGGCCTTTCGGGTTGGATAAAAAACACCGTCACGCCAAAAACATGGGATAGCTCTTACTGAATCAATAAAATTACAAAATTCTGGGATAGGATTAATAAAATACTCCAGAAAAAATATGTAGCTATCTTTAGCATAAGTAGTCGGCACAACAACCGCTACAACTTTCATCCTAGACCACGAAACGTCTATATTATAAGGCGTCATACTTCTTTTTTCTGACATTAAATCTCCTTATTTTGTTTTAAAGATTGCAATTGCTTAACCAGGTTATCACTAAAACCTTAATTTGTCAATACTTGTGGCCCATCTTTAGTAACTGCCACAGTATGCTCAAAGTGAGCCGAGAGAGAGTTGTCTTTGGTTTTGTAAGTCATGCCGTCTTCGGCCAAAATTACTTCCGAGCCGCCGGCGTTAACCATGGGTTCAATGGCAATTGTCATCCCTTCTTTCAATAATTCACCTTCGTTTTTTTTGCCATAATTCGGTACATACGGCTCTTCGTGCAAGTGTTTGCCGATTCCATGACCGACCAGTTCCCTGACAACACTGAAACCATTTTTCTCAACATAATTTTGTATGGCATGGCCAATGTCGTCAATCGTGTTGCCGACGATAGCTTCCTGAATACCAAGATTCAAAGATCCCCAAGTTGTATCCAATAACTTTTGCGCCTCTTTTGAAATATTGCCGACAGCCACCGAAACCGCCGAGTCAACATGAAAACCTTTATAAATAATCGCAAAATCCAAACCAACAATATCGCCTTCTTTTATAATTTTTTGAGAAGGCGCGCCATGCACTACTTCCTCATTTACAGAAACGCAAATAAAAGCCGGATAACCGCGATAACCAAAAAAGGAAGATTTGATATCTGCTTTGGAAAGTTTATTTTGCCAAGACAAAACAAGCTCTCGAGCGAGCCTGTCCAGTTCTTCGGTAACAACACCCGGCTTAACGGCTGAAGAAAGGTTTTGCAAAATTTCTTTCAAAATCTTCCCGCCTTCAGCCATCGTTTCTATTTCCTGTTTTGTTTTAACGAAAATCATATTTTTTGACAGAGCTTGTAAACCTTCCTTGATACTCCTTTTTC
>CAYZNJ010000014.1:0-14939 GCA_964479745.1 uncultured Candidatus Saccharibacteria bacterium | reverse complement strand
TTTTTGACGAGAGACGAATCGTTATTATCTATGATCTTGCTGCCGGCATGAAATTCCTGAATCCGGAAATGGAAAAGGATTTCAAAAAAGTTTGCGGACTGGAGTCAGAAGATGACACAAGCGTAGATCCAATCGCCGCAGCGAAGGCTGGCCTTGCTGCAAAACGCGGCTTGCCCCAAGATCCAAGCGCTTGTCTGCCATTAATTAGTAAGGCACTCGGCAAGTGTGAAAATATTGCGTTAATTATCCGATCAGCACACTTTGTTGCTCCAAATCCGGGCGCAAATGCATTACTTCCGCAAAACGACAGGGTAAATATCCAGATGTTGATTAACTGGAGCAAGAGCACTTGGTACAGGAAGAGCAATAACCTTATTCTCTTGCTGACAGACGATATAAGTAAAATCTCGGTGGAACTGAGGGGGAATGGATCTGGTTTCTATCAGGTCTTTATTCCTAAGCCGACAAAACCGGAAAGAATTAATTTTATTTCCAACGCCACTGTAAAAGCCAGGGAAAAAGCTGAATTAACAACTGGCCTGACCAAAACGGAAAAACAAACCAAGATCGCTAAGGGTAGTAAAAAATCACAACTTGAAAATGAAGCAAAAGAGTTACGCGAACAGATGGCAAATTTGGATCCAGTGATTGTATTGCCGGATGATTTTGACACTACTGTTTTCGGCCACGCCACACAAGGCATGAGCTTTAAACAAATCTACGAAATTTTTCTGCAAGCGCTTAAAACCGGTGATCCACTCAGCTTGGGTTTCGTAAAGGATCGAAAAAAGACCATTCTGAACACTGAATACGGCGAATTAATGGAAATTGTCGACGCGCAGCGTGGCTTTGAAGATATTGGCGGACTGTCTTACGTAAAAAGTTATTTTCAATCGGTCCTTGATGCGATTAAACAAGCAGAATATCGTCTTGTGCCTATGGGTGTTTATCTTATGGGCCCTCCCGGAACCGGTAAAACCGCACTAGTAGAGGCCCTAGCAAAGGAAGCATCATTCAACTTTATCAAAACCAAGAATATCCGTTCAATGTGGGTTGGTGAATCTGAAGCCCGCATGCAAAAGTTTATTTACGCTCTTCGTTCACTTACTCCGGTTGTCGTCATGAATGACGAAGCTGATCTGGCGGATGCTCAGCGAGATGCGCCAAAGGGAGATTCCGGTGTTTCAGAACGGTTGATGAAAATGTGGATGGAATTCTTATCCGATCCTAGAATCAGGGGTCAGGTAGTAGTAATATCCTGCACTAACAGGCCCGACCGTATTGATGCGGCGTTGAAGCGCAGCGGCCGCGGAGATCAAAGGATACTGATTCCAATGCCATCAACCGAAGAGTTGCCTGATATTTTCAGGGTAATGTTCAAGCGGTATAATATTCCAACTGATATCAAAGATTTTGTGCCCTTCGCGAAAAAGACCGATGGTTTTTCCGGAGCAGACGTTGAAGCAATAGTTCTTGCCGCATTCCGATTTGCGGGTGGGCAAAATGTTAATTCCAAGGCACTTAATCAAGCAATTGACGACTTTATACCGAGTGCTTCGCAGGCAGCGATTGATTTTATGACTGAAGTCGGTTTGCTGGAGTGTTCCTCACGTCAACTACTTCCTCCGAATGTCAAAGATATCGTTCAGGGAATCCTGAAAAGAAATCTCATCAAAGATCCGGATGATTTCTTGGCCCAAATCAGGACCAGAAAAATTGCTGATGTTTGAGATGTATCTTTTTAAAGCTGGCTGGTTGCCGGCTTTTTACTTACACAAAATTTCTCCGTTAATCTTGACTTGCAGATGAAAGAATTGTATTATGAAAAAACCTGGAGTTCCTTAACAACTAAAATCAATAAAAAAGGAGATAATCATGCCAATCAAGTTTTCTGACTATGAATATTGCCCATATTGCGCCAGTCGGCTGTCCGTGTGGTTGCTAGACGGGGTGCAGAGAAAGGTTTGCACATATTGCCATTGCTGGACTCATTATCCTTCCGCAGGCCAAGCTTCGGCTGGTATCGTGGTTCGAAGAAATAAAGTGCTTTTGGTAAAGCGCAATCGTGATCCATATAAGGATACTTGGGGTTTCCCCGCCGGATTTGTTGAATATGGCGAACATCCGGAAGAGGCTCTCAAAAGAGAGCTGGAACAAGAAACGGGGTTGATAGTCGGAAAAGCCAAATTTATTAGATTCGTTCAATCATTAGAAGACCCGCGAAGTCCGGGGCATCTGGTATTTTTCTACTACGCAACGGCTAAAGGTAAAATCAAAAATAACGATCTGCAGGAAAATCAGGAAGTAGGTTGGTTTGACATTAAGAGTCCGCCCGAAATCGGCTGGCCGACTCATCAAGAAATGATGCGGCAACTTCAAAAGAAAAATAGAAAAAGAAAGGAGAGGTAAGATGAACAAAAATGTTGTTAAGATTGCTTTTGGCGTTGATATTCTAAATGGTTTTGCCCATCCTCTCGGAGGTTTGTATGTTCCGGGCGGCGAAAATGTTATCGCGCCGGCCAATAAAATCATCTCTCACATTCACAGTTTGCCGAACGGCTTGGTTTTTCTTGCAGCCGACTCCCATCCGCGAAACTCCAAACATTTTAAGATCAACAGCGGCAAGTGGCCGGTACATTGTATAAAGGGTAGTTGGGATGCTCTGTTCCACGAAAATTTGCTTGTTCCTCCAAACGCGAAAATATTTTATAAGGGTATTAACAAGGACGAAGACGGCTATAATCCTTGGGAAGGAAAAAACAAATATGGTCGAACACCTTTAGATGTTATATATGACATACAAGGTCTTGATTCGGTGCAAATTTTCTTTTTTGGAATCGCAACCAACTTTTGTGTCAGAGCCGGAGTTCTCACCGCCTACATTTTTAAGAGGTTTGAGGTTTACCTGGTAGCTGACGCCTGCAGAGCTGTGGAAAATGTCACTCCGCCGGATCCCACAGAACAAGAAGCTATTGAAGAAATGAGAGCCGCCGGAGCGATTATCACGACCACCGATGAGGTTATCAATGGCACCCAGTAATCCGGTAATTAACTCTTTACTGGATACGGATTTTTACAAATTTACCATGGGTCAGGTGGTTTTTAAGGATTATCCCAGTGTGCCGGTGGTATATAGCTTCAAAAACCGAACTAAAGAAGTGGCATTGGCTAAAATCATACCGGAAGAAGCATTAAGAGAACAGTTAGACCATGTCCGCGCTTTGCGTTTCAACAAAAGCGAACTTCATTACCTGCGCGGAACCAACGAATATCAAGACCGGATGTTTAGCGAAGATTATCTAGACTTTTTAGCAGAACTTCAACTGCCAGACTATCTTTTGGAAAGAGATGGCGACACATATAGGTTAGAATTTGCCGGACCATGGTCAACTGCTATATACTGGGAAACTTTTGCTTTGTCAGTTGTCAATGAGCTGAATTATTTATTCATGGACCGGAGCGCTTCTGATCTTGAAAAAGACGCGGTGAGGGCAACTGGCATATCAAAACTCTTAGGAAAAGTTGAAGTCTTAAAATCAAATCCGGAAGTAAGATTTAGCGACTTCGGCACTCGCCGAAGATTCAGCAGAGACTGGCAGGATTATGTGGTAAAAAACCTTGCCTGCGAATTGCCTGACCAATTTTTGGGAACATCAAATGTTTCTCTTGCCATGAAATACGGCTTATTGCCGATGGGAACATCAGCTCATGAGATGTATATGGCAATGTCAGGAATTGCCAGAAAAGTTGACGGAGATTCCGATGAAGCAATCAGAAATTCTCACAATACGGTGTTGAAAAATTGGTGGCGGCATTACGGGGAAGGGCTATCAATAGCCCTTACAGACACATATGGCAGCTCTTTTTTCTTCAGCGACATGACCGTCGAGCAAGCGCGAGACTGGAAAGGTCTGCGCCAAGATTCCGGCGATCCGTACAGATTCGGGGAAAGGGCAATCCGGTTTTATCGGGAGCATGACATTGACCCTAAAGACAAACTGATTGTTTTTAGCGACGGCTTGGACGTTGCAACAATTGTGAAACTTTCGCGCCATTTTAAGGGTAAAATCAAAGTGACTTTTGGCTGGGGCACAAATCTCACTAACGACTTGGGGGAAAGGCCTCTCTCAATGGTTGTAAAACTTAGCAGTTCGTGCGGGTATGGCACGGTAAAGTTAAGCGATAACCTTGCAAAAGCTATGGGTCGTCAGGAAGATATAAACAGGTTTAAGAAAATATTTGGCTACGCAGATATCTTTGACCAGGCTTGCATTTACTAGAGCGGATTTCCCGCTCTTTTTTAATACTTAATCTAAGTACAATCGTAACAGAAGTCAGTAAATATCAGTTTTGACAAATAAACTGCCGGGGCTTATAATTAAACTAAACATGATTTCAAAACTTAAAATCTCAAGAATGTGGCATTATTGCGACACAAACCCGACCTCTTTGGAGGCTTATTTAAGTTCTGTTGCAAACGTACCCATAGCCACATTCTAAATTTAACTGCTAAAAGAACTTCAATCAGCCCCTAAAGAGGGGGCTGATTTATTTTGTTCTTTAAAAATAAAAAGGAGAAAAAATGGAAATAAAGTTTCTTGCTGATAAGAATGATAAAAACGCCTGTCTGGCCGTAGCTGTTTTAGAAGAGTTAGGCCAAAAGACTTTGGTTTTTGAAGAAAACCCGGCAATCGTAAAAGTCGAGCCGAAAAGTGAAGAAACTTTGGTTGCGATTTTTACCGCTCCCGAAGCCAAAATGATCCGGCAAGGTCACGCTTCAAGAACTGCGTCTCATCGGGCCATGGAGTTTGCTCCGCTATGGGCATCTCCATGTAAAATGCTGATTGCGGTAACAGACGACTTTAGGGACACAAACTTAAAAGCTATGGCGCGGGAGTGGGTTAGAGTAGTTTCTAATTTAGAAAAGGTTAACCTTGCCAGTGAAGCTCCTTGGGGGCCGAAGCCAGTCGGCGAAAAGAGGTTTAACCTTTATAAAAGCTGGATAGAGAAACATCTTGGACAAAATCCAGAAAGTCTTAATCTTCATCATGTTCCTCGCCCTGTTCCCAACTTCAACGACGCTCAAGTCAAAGAAATAAGAAAAGAGTTGCTGAAAGCCAGAAAAGACAAATCTGTTATTTATGAAATAGTAAGAACGGCACAAACTAGCCGAAATCCTGTTAGCGTAGAGAAAACCGCTTTAACGGGCGTAAAGCTTTTAGATTTAATGGCAGAAAAAAGAATTTTAATTGAATCTGACTTGCAGATTCAAAGGTTTTTAAATTGTTTGTGGCGGGGAGTTTTGGGAGAAAGTTTGCAGTTGGTTATCCCCCTTTGCCCCGCTTGGACTTATGACGAAAACGGTTATAACTTTTGCGGCTTGGAAGAAAATTCCCAAGGTATCTGCTATGAAATGATGTCGCCGGAACTAAACTATTTTCTGTCTTTTCTGAAAGAACTTAACATTAACCCCAGGCTGCTTATTTGGGTGGCGGATATAGAATGGTTAGACCTTGAGGGCGGGGCCTACGTCGCAATGCAAGGCTCCTGGCCCAAAGAAAAATTTATGGCTTATATCCAAAAGCAGTGCGAGCTGGTGGCTCAAGATTTAACTTCAAGGGGTGTAAACGCCGAAGTTAAACCGCTTCTGAAACTTTTCCCGGAAGATGAATACCTGCGCGAACAAACTCTGCAAGAGAAGCTTTATCTTAGTCAGCTTGAATCGTTTGAAACAAGAAAACATTTCTCAAATATCCTTAAAATAGAAGCTATGCTGTATAAAAAACAATGCGGAGTTTCTGTCGTTGATCCGCATAATCCGCATCCTCGAGTTAAAGATGCTCTAGTTAAAGACATTGTTACCCAGCTTGCGCCGTTAGCCCTTCTGACAAAATCGTTTGCCGGCTCAAATTATTTATTTTTTCTCCAAAATGGGCCGTTTGCCCAGCTCTATCAGAATGTGCCTTATGTTTTATGGAGAGTATCCCGCAAAGGCGCTTTCTAACTAATTTAACCCTGATTGTACAATCAGGGTTTTTTCTTCTTCGTTAATATAAAAAACGTCCTCGTACCTTATCAGCATGCCGTCTGGCAACTTGGCTTCAGGCTCCAAAGTGAAAACCATGCCTTTTTCTAAAATACTTTCATCAAATCCAATTTCAGGATATTCATGCTTGCCGGTGCCTATGCCATGCCCCAGATCAGCTGGCACAAAAGCGTTTTCGGGCAATCCGACTTCAGCAAGTTCGTCCTTGATAAAATTGAAAACTTCTTTTGATTTCGTTCCGGCAATAACTTTTTCAGAAACGCCTGAAACTGCTTTCTTTAACAACTCATATTGCAACTTATATTTTTTTTCAGCATCTCCAAGAAAGTAGCACCTTGTAATATCCGAAAAGTAAGTCTGCATTTCCAGACCAAGATCGATACAGACTAAATCATCTTTTTGTATTTTGTAGTCAGTGGCAAAGCCGGCAGTAGTTTTTTGGAGCCGTTCCCCCGAAACAATGCTTAAGTGGCCAAGGTTGTAACCGCTTTTTTCCATTTCTTGTATTATCTGCTTTGCGACCTCCTTTTCAGTTTTGCCTACGAACTTTTCTGGGTCTAAATTTTCCAAATATTCACGGGTAAAAGCATTAACTTGACTAAGCAATTTTACTTCTAGTTCATCTTTGATTTCATATATTTTTCTAAAATTTTCCTCCATGTTTACCAACTTTTTTTCACTCAACAAAATAAGTTCTTTGTAGGGGGCATTGCCTGCATACCCTACCGTCTGAAAGTTTTGTATGTAGGGTTTAATAGCCGGCGTCATGGTCGCTTTCTCAGGAGTGCCGATAATCTTGACTGGCACTTTTGCAAACGAAGTTTTTGCTTCTTCTACAAACCACTGCGGGATAAAAATAAAAGCATCTGTCGCAGTAATTAAAAGATAAGTAGTATCAAAAATATTTTCACCGAAAATCCAAGGCAAAAAAGCCGGATCTTCTCTTTCGGCATTGTATATTAAAAGACAGTCAATCTTTTCTTTTTCCAGAGTTGCTCTTATCTTTTCAAGCCGTTCAGGATAGTAATTTGGCGGTATTTCTATCATAATTTATTCCTTGTTTTCTAAAGTTAGGCAGGCGGAATTTATGCAATAGCGTTTGCCGCCTTTTTCTTTGGGACCGTCATCAAAAACATGGCCCAAGTGAGAACCGCAATGCTTACAGCGGACTTCAATACGGCGGATTCCTTGGCTGTCATCCGGTGTCAATTCTACATTTTCTCGGTTTGTCGGGTTAGTAAAACTGGGCCAACCGGTGCCGGAATCAAACTTAGTTTCCGAAGAAAACAATTCCTGCCCGCATACGGCGCATTTGTACATGCCTTTTTTATGTTCGTTCCAATATTTTCCGCTGAAAGGCGCTTCGGTGCCGGCCTCTCTCATGATATGATACTGCTCCGGACTAAGTTTTTCTTTCAGTTCTTCTTCCGCTATTATTTTTTGTTTTTCTTCAGTCATTTTAATTTTTATTTTTTAACAAATTTTGAAATTTTTCCTGCAACTTTTCTATTTTTGGATTTATAACCAGCTGGCAATAGGCTTTATCGGGATTATTTTTGAAATATTCTTTATGATAGTCCTCCGCCGGATAAAATTCTTCCAAAGGTTTAACTTCAGTAACAACTTTTTTGTCATCTCCTTTGTTTAGTTCTTCTATAAATTTCTCTGACTCGGTTTTTTGTTCAAGTGTTGTGTATAAAATTGTTGATCGGTATTGAGTCCCGATATCATTGCCTTGCCGGTTTAAAGTTGTCGGATCATGCGTAGCAAAGAACACCGTAAGCAGGTTTTTAAATGATATCTGGGAGGGATCAAACTCAATCCTGGCAACCTCTGCATGTCCGGTTTGACCGTCGCAAACTTCGGCGTAACCTGGATTTTTAGTAGTCCCACCGGCATAACCCGATGTTACAGATATTACTCCCTTCAGATTTTGAAATATTGCTTCTGTACACCAAAAACACCCTTCGCCAAAAACGATAACCTCATTTCTTTTTTGCATAAGTTATTTTATCAAAATTTCAATTTTGTTTCTAATATCCGAGTTGTTTTCAATAATTTTGATGTTGAGTTTTTCAGCTTCCTCTATTAAGTAATCTTGCACCAACCTAGCCGCTTTAAACTCGTTAAGACTTTCTTCGCTTTCTGAACGGTTTTGAAAGAAATAGCTCTTATGTAAAGCTTCGTCTTTGGTAATAACTAAAAGCACCTCGCCTCTGTTGCTGATAATGTTCGGATCTAAAAATGCGCTCTCAACTACAACTTGAGTGTGTCTTTCAACTTCAGACAAAACCCACTCCTGAAGAGCTTCTCTGACCGCTTTCAAACCTTTTACTGTATTTTCCGGATTTAACTCGCCAAACTTTTTATAAGCTTGGCAGGTTCCCAGAAAAAGAAACGGATTCTCGCCGACTGTTTTATCTTTTTGCGCCTTTGGTCTTAGCGTATCCGCTTCCAACAGCGGCCAATTTAATTTTTCCTTTAATAATTTGCTGAAGTAAGTTTTTCCAGACCCCGGCACACCGTATATGAAAATTTTATTTTGCATAGTAAAGATCTTTAGTCTAAAGTCAATTTTCAAAATACTGTTTTACCTTATATCCAAGCCATACGCCAACAATACCGCCGATCACCGAAAAAATAATTCCTGAAAAAGAAAAATAATCAGCGCCCCAAAGCGAAGGCAACATTTCCCCGATCGTACTTCCCAAAAACAATCCCAACCAGATAAATTTGTTCATATAAATACTAACAAATTTTTCGTGGCTGCCGGGCTAGGGGTCGGACCTAGGATTCCTGCTCCAAAGGCAGGCGTGATACCGCTTCACCACCCGGCAAAAGATAAGTAATCATACAAAAAAAAGCCCTTTCGGGCAAATTTTTTAATAACTTCGCACCGTTACGCCATTTCCGTTAGTTCAGAGATTGCTATTTCTAACGGCAATTGAGGTATGGGGGTGATTTTCATTTCCTGCTGGACACGCATTAAAGTCGTAAGTAGTTTTAAAACATCTTTGCTTTCCAGACTTGCCGCTAATTTAGAAACCACCTGGAAATGTTCGCTACCCAGATCGTGCTGAAAATTGGAGTTGCTTGCCGCACTGGCTCTGATAACTAAAATTTTTCTTACATAACCCAAAAGCCCTCTCACAAAGTTGTCCAAGTCCAAGCCGGATTCGTAAAGCTGATTAACCAGCAAAATTGCTTCGGATTTTTTTTTAGCCACGATTAAATTCATGAAGTCGTTAAAAGTGTTAAGGGGTATAAATCCGAGAATTTCTTTAACCGCCTCCTCGTCAATTTCTCTTCCCTTGAAGGCAACCAATTTAGAAAGATTACTTTCGGCGTCGCGCAGTGAACCTTCGGCTTGCAAAGCAATCAGTTGTAATAATTTTTTGTCTATTTTAATTTTTTCAGCCAAACTTATTTTTTCGAGTTTATAAACAATCTGCTGGGAATTCAGTTTTTTAAAATCAAATCTCTGCACTCTGGAAATTATAGTCGGCAGAATTTTTGACGGTTCAGTAGTTGCCAGCACAAAAAGAGTCTTGGCCGCCGGTTCTTCCAGCGTTTTTAAAAAAGCGTTTGAGGCTTCTTTGGTGAGCATATGGCATTCATCAATAATATAGACTTTGTGTTTGCCGGAAGCCATGGAAGAAAAACGGGCTCCTTCTCTTAATGCTCTGATTTCGTCAATGCCTCTATTGGAAGCGGCGTCAATTTCAACCAAATCAAGCGAGCGGTTGTCTTCAATTTCTTTGCAAAATGAACAAACTCCGCAAGCATCACTTCGCAGTGTTCTGCTCAGTATTTCGTCGCCTTCGCTCCTCAACACATTTTTCTCGCAGTTAACCGCCTTTGCTAAAAGCCGGGCCATTGTAGTTTTACCGGTCCCTCGAGGACCGGTAAAAAGATAAGCGTGGGCTAAGTTGTTGCTCTGCAGCGCTCCCCTTAAAGTTTGCACCACATGCTCTTGCCCGACTACTTCAGAAAAGGTTTTAGGGCGATATTTGCGATAGAAAACCATATTATTTTTCTTGCGTTTTGAAAACCACTAGCCGGAATCCTATAAAGCTGAAAATCAAAGCCACGGCTGAACCGGCAATTATCGCCAGACCAGCCCAAGCTTTGTCTGACAGATTAAAAAGCGGGTTGATTCCGTTGGCCACCAAAGAACCTATGCTTACATTGATAACCCAAGCCGCCACATTCACTACAAAAAATTTAACCGCTTCTTGTTTTCCGCCACGGCTTTCCCCTGCTTCAAAGGCCCAGTATTTATTCCAAAAATAACTGTTAGTTACACCCACCAGAAAAGATATGCTTTTGAAAATGGTGAATCTTACCCCCAACGCTATGCCGGTAAGATAAACCAAAAAATAAAAAACGCCAAAATCAATTGCCGCATTGGTAAAGCCGATAGCGGCGTATTTTCCGAACTGGCTAAAAAAACTGACCCATTTGCCCAAAAAATAACCCAGCCAGACGCCAAAAACCCACAAAATTGGCACTAACAAAACCAACCAAGCGTAAGAAATATTGCGGAAGTGCCAGCTGACCGGTATAAAATCAAAAATGCGCCAAGCAAGAATGCCGGTAATTAAACCAGTAACAATTGAAGAAAAAAAGTCTTTTTTAGAAAACCGGGTCATAAATTTATTTATATTTGCTTCTTATCTCCTGTTCAACTTCTTCTCTTGGTCGGCTGTATTTCAAGCGGGAAATTTCTTTGATTGACTTTGCCATTTCAGCCGAGCCGGCGCCAAAGACTTTTTCTTTTTCTACTACAATATTAAATGGCCGGGAAGTCTGGCCGTTTATCAGCAAATTAACATAAGCGTTTAAATTATCTATATTCATTAAATCTTGCGGCGAAAAAACCGGCTCAAATTTGTTTTTCATAAATTCAGCGTCGTCTGGACTGATTCGAAAAGCTGCAATTGAGCCCACATTGCCGAACACCGCGTCGCGGATTTCTTCTTTAAGCTGTTTAATAAATTGATGGGCCAGAATCAAGTCCAAGCGGTATTTGCGGGCTTCGGACAAAATTGTGGCAATGCTTGGCGTAGTGAAGTTTTGAAACTCGTCCATGTAGAGATAGAAATCGCTGCGGTCCTTTTCTTCCATATCAACTCTGGACAAAGCCGACATCAAAAGCTTGCCGACAATAATCATGCCTAAAAGATTAGCGTTGATTTCCCCGATTCTTCCTTTTGACAAATTAATGACCAGAATCTTTTTCTTGTCCATAACCTCTCTAAAGTTAAATGAGCTTTTAGGCTGATTGATGATTGGCCGCAGGAATTCGTTAAAAATAAAAGAGGTGATTTTTGAAGTAATATACGGCGCCATATTGGCTAAAGAAGATTCGCCAGCGGCTTTTTCGGCTTCTTTTTCCCAAAACTCTTTGACTAGCGGGTTTGTCTCGCGGGTAAGTTTGTCGGCGCGATATTCATCGTCCACCAAGATTCTGGAAATATCTGCCAAAACCGGCGCTTCGTTGGCATAATCGTCCAACAAAAGCAAGGCGGAGTTTTTGAAATATTTTTCAAACATCGGCCCGCCGGTTGTTTTTAGGTCATAAAGTTTATCAAAAATGCCGAATAGTTCGTCAATAACCATTGTTTTTTGTTCCGGATGGGTCGGGTCTATTTCCAACATATTCAAAGCCATCGGCCGCTCAATATCTCCCGGATCAAAGTAGATCACATCCTCGGCCCGCTCTTTAGGCACGACTGACAAAGTAAACTCGGCAAAATCTCCGTGCGGATCAATCACGCAGACTCCGCTGCCGTTTTCAATGTCCTGCCTGACCATCGCTTTCATAATCGTGGTTTTGCCGGTGCCGGTTTGGCCGATTACATACATATGGCGGCGGCGGTCTTCGTCGGTCATTCTTACCAGAGTCTCTTGGCCGCGAAAAATATTTTTACCGATAACCACTCCGTGGTCAGGCAAATTTGACGGCGGTTCAGCAGGTTTGGCCTTAAGAAATTTAACTTTTGGCGCGGCTGTGCTGGCAATCGGAAAATGGTACAAACTGGCAATCTCTTCGGTGGACATAGTCATCTTTTGCTTTTCGTCAAAAAGACGGAATGAAAAATTATAAATCAACTTCTGAAGAGAGCTGCCGGCGAGCTTGACTGCCTTAAGGCTGTTTAAATCTGGAGCGGAAAGTTGCGCGAGAGAACCCTCAAAGTCCTGCAAAATTTGCTGGGCTCTTTGCTCCGAAAGGGCCGAAGCGACCAGTCTGATGTTTACATCAAAAATCTGCTTGCCAGTTTTGGAAGAAATCGCTTTAATAACTTCCTCGTCAGCCGGCGTAACCGATTTGGGTTTTTCCGGCTCCTGCGGTTTGTTTTGTTCGCCGGCGCCGATCTGGTTGAGTTGTTTAAGCAGTTCCGGCTTTTTAGACTCTTCGGCTTTTGCCAGCGCTTCTTTGAATTGATGGCCGGACTGCATTTCACGGGCAACTTTTGCTCCCAAAGACTTCAAGTCGGAAGCATGACTGGGACGGATTAAAATTTGAATCGCCGCGCCCTCGCCTTCAGCCTGCAGTTTTGACATAGAAGTCAAAATACCGTTAATCGGGTCGGATTCAAGTTTCTGGTAAGTTTTAATTGGTAAAATTTGGCTTTGGGAGTAGGCCAAATAAGTGCCGGCATTGGGGCCTTGAGGGTTAAAAATGTTGTAATCTGCGGTTTTGGTAATTTCCGCGGTCGGGTAAAAACCGTAAATTTGCTTTTCAATTATGTCCTCGCTCGATTTAGGCACAGCCAAATAAAAAAATGTTTCTTCACCGATATGATGCACGGCCATTTCCAAGGCCATATACGGTTCACCATACAAAAACTTATTCCAGCCCTTAGAATGCATGTTGGAAAATCCGGACAACATCTGCTCGGCAATCGCAATCAACTCTTTCTCCGGTTTTTGCGCGCCTTCCTTGTTCACCGTTTCTCTTGGAACCCTAATCAAAAACAGAGTCATGTTAAGCGCTCTCTGCATCCGTCCTTTGGTTTTTAAGCTTCCCAACACAACCAAACCCGCCACAAAAACTATGGCCAAAGCGACAAAAGATGAAATAAGAAAAACCATTGGGATATTACTGGGATATTAATTTAGACAATCTGACCCATTTATCCAAAGGTTCCTGGCTAATCAGTCTTAAAACTTTTATATGCCCTTCTGGGTCATCTTTATACTTTTGAACTAAATACCAAACCGCATCTAAAGCTCTCACCAAGTTTTTTTTATACAATTCCCAAGCTTCATAAATAACGGTTCTGGCTACTTTTTCAACTTCTTTTTCTGTAAGTAGTTCTCCGTTCACATTTCTAATCAAAACCCCCATTTTTTTTACATGCTCAGCGACAGTTCTGATAAAATTTTGCCCAGACTCCCATACTGTAATGTAGTGATAAAGGTCATCTGGGCTTAGAAGTTTAATTTTAATTACTGTTAGCGACTGTCCTTCTTTAAAATAAGATAATATCTCGCCCTTAGAGTAGGTTTGCCACATGTTTATGTTATTATGAGAAAGTTTCTTAATTTTTTCCACGAAAGTTCTTTCGTCTATAGAACCGGCTAAAAACACATCTCTCTCTGCTCTGACCATCGCAGATGTTGGGAAAAGGCCATGATGAATCGCATGCTCTTCTTCATGAATTTTGAGAAAATCTTCTTCACTTTCTGCTTCCGTATCCAAAGTGCCTTTGCTGTTATTTCCCAATAAAACATCTAGCCCTTTTATCGACACCTCTCTGTTCAATCTAACTCCCAAACTAGACCTTGACTCTTTTAGCTCTTCCTCGTCAGGTTCATGTTGAAGACAGGCCAGAGCATAGTCAGTTTCATTATAGATTTTAAAAAATAAATTCATTGGCATTTCTGTAACTTCCACTTTTCCTTCCGGAAACCTACCAAATAGACGCTTAAACAACATGCTTTCCCAATTTTTCTTTACTTTTTCCTTGTAGTAAGCAACGATCTTTCTGGCAGCAGAATGGGCTTTTAGATATTTTTTCAGTACTTCAAAAAAAACATCTTTCTGCGATTGTAAATTAAAATAATCTAAAATTTGCCTTAATTCTTCCTCCAATTCTCTTTGGTTTCTATCCGGATTTTCGTTAATTAAAGCTTCCATAGCCCCTTGCGCTTGGGCCATATTTTCTCTAAAAATTTTAAGTTTTTCCCGAAACTTTTTTATAAGAGCGGCTCTTGCCGATGAAAGATTTTCTTTTGAGAGGCGTTTGGTAAATTCTTTGATTTCTGCCAAAGACTGGGTTGGTTCAAAATTCGCCATATCCGGTATATCAATGTGTCCGCCCTGGATAAAAGCTAAAGTATGGGAATCTAAATTTTCAATCTCCGGTTCTGTCTCTGGATTTGTTTCTTTTTCGTCTACCTCTTCTTTTTTTGTTTCTACTTTTAATTTTGGTTTCTCTTTCATAATTCAAAAAATTTTAAACCTTTTCCAACTTTCCCCTCTCAACTAAGACATCATAAAGCTGGTCAACTAAAACATCATGGAAAGCATCCAAAAGAGCGGCGTTGTTCAGTTTGGAAACTTCTTTAACTGCTTCGGCAAGACCTTTTGTAAAAGCGATATCAACCAAGTCTTGAACTTTGGTCTTGAGTTCATCGGACAAGTAGGAAGGCGGTTCGCTTGTCGGCGGAGGCAAAGTGTTATCTGTGGCTTGAGTTCCAGACTGTGCCGGTGTGGTAGACGGCTGATAATCCGGCACAAACTCTTGCGCCTTTTCGCTTACAACTTCATGCAAAATGTCGCGTTCTTGGACAGCCGGCTGTTCGCCTTGAGATTGCTGAAGAGCCGCCTTCTTTTCCGCCAGTCTTTTCTCAATATCAGCGATTTCCTGTTCCAAGTTAGTGG